>JBKBWT010000409.1:0-5546 GCA_046314415.1 Saprospiraceae bacterium | reverse complement strand
AATACTCACAATAATAAAAATGATCTGTTGAATCATACTTTTTTATTTAAAAAAATGGAATTCTGGAATGGCGGAATCCGCTCATGATTTGTTTAAAATGCCAATTTTCCGCTCTTCCAATATCCCATTCGATTGCGAATTTTCGCTAATTTACAGCAGAAACAAAATTTTCCAAAAAATGCTCGTTCAAATTTACAATTCAGACGAAATTTAAATAAAATTGAGGATGATTTCGGAAAATAATTTATAGCGTGGCGCTATTTTTAATTTGTTAATAACCCGCTATACTGCTTAATAAACATCATATATATGCAAATTTTAAACCAACGCCAAATTAAACAGAAAATCAAGCGTTTAGCGATCGAAATGTTGGAAAACAACTACGAAGAATCCGAGATTTATTTACTAGGTATTAATAACCGGGGGTATAGTTTCGCCCAATTATTACAAGCTGAATTAAATCGTATTACAAAAATTCCAATTATTTTAACCCGGCTACGCCTGAGTCCGGCGGCACCTTTGGACGCCCCGATCGAGTTGGAGATGGCAGCGACGGACCTGCAGGGTAAAACGGTCATTATTGTGGACGATGTTGCTAATACTGGGCGCACGATGTTCTACGCGTTTAAACCCATTATGGATATTCTGCCGAAAAAAGTGCAGGTGGCGGTACTCGTAGATCGCAAACATAAAGCTTTCCCTATTCAGGTGGATTACGTGGGGCTTTCGCTGGCAACTACTTTGAAAGAAAATATTGATGTTCAAATTTTACAGGAAGAAGAACCGGCGGTGTTTTTGAATTAGGATGTTAGATGTTAGATGTTAGATATAATATATTGTTTTAGAATTATTTATGAATTATTCAAAACCAGTAGCTTCTGCTCTAATTTCGCTTTAATTTCAGGAATAGCAAGACGGGTGGTGTTATAACCGATTTCAAATAATTCCTGATATTTATTAAATTGAAAAATATTATACTGTTGAATGCCGGTCGGCTCAATTACGATATCACATTGTAATAAATTGGGTTTGCTGTTTGACCAAATACTCATCTCAAAGCAACGCGCCGCAATACCCAACATCGAACTTACGTCCTTTTCTTCAATCGGCATCATCGGCATTACATTCACTCCAATTACAACATCACATAATCCTTTTAATGGATATATTGGCATATTATCCAGCGCACCTCCATCTACATAAAGATTATCTTCTATTTTTACTGCTTTAAAAATCAACGGAATAGAAGAAGATGCGATAATAACCTGGTGCAAGGGACCACTACTGATAATTTCGAGCTTACCTGATAGTAAATTGGCAATACCAATGAATAACTTTTTATTTAATGCCGAAAAATTATCATCCGGCAAAGCTTCTTGTAATAAATTTTCTAAGTAATATAAAGAAGCGAGTCCGCGACTGGGCAAGCCTACCCGAAAAATTTTGAGAAAACTAACATCTTTTAAAAAATCCAACATTTTATCTGACTCATAACCAGCTGCGTATAAAGCGCCGACGATGGAACCTGCACTGGTACCAACAATCACTTCCGGTGATATACCATTTTCTTCTAATGCCTTCAGAACGCCGATATGGGCAATGCCACGTGCGCCGCCACCCGAAAGTGAAATGCCAATTTTCATAATAGGATCATTGAATGCGGTCGAGTTAATACCATAAAAATACCCGCTGGATGTATAACACTCCAACGGGCATTTTGTATCATAATTTATGAAAAGAAATTACTGCTTTATAAACTCCTGGGTCCAGACTCGCTTATCGCGCATTAATATAATATTATAAACACCTGGTTTTAAGCCACTTACATCAATTTGTGCTTTAGTATTAATATTTTTAAATTCCATGATATGCTGACCCAATAAGTTGGTAATACGAATACGGTCAAAGCCGTTGGGATTTTCCAACGTTAATAATTGCGCAACCGGGTTAGGGTATAATTTTACCCCTTCGGCGAGCGTCGGGTCGAGCACTGAAGTCATCAGGAGTAAGTCTTGGCGGGAACGCGGAATGATTTGGTAGCCACTGGTGAAAGGCGAAGAATTGTCAAACTGTCCGCCGATGCCGATAATATCGAATCTACCCGTGGGTACCGGCTGCCCGAATAAATCCACGTCATTGTCAATGCGAATTTGGAAATTGCGCGTACCATTGGTCACATCCACATTAAAACCATTGCCCATATTGGTCCATTGCGAAGGCATCACCAGCGTTAAGCCATTGATGCGCACCAGGCGAGATTCGGTGCTTTCGTTAAGCGTGTCCACGAGGGTTGGTGCAATCAGCATATTATTTTGAGCAATGCGGAATAAAGTATCGGGTACAATCTGCGTCAAGCCATTGAAAAAATCTACGGTACCGCGAATCACCAGCGAATCCCCTTGTGTGACCGTGTAGCCAAATGTCTTGGTAGTACTGAAAACGCCAATGCCGTCGCCATCATTTTCAATGATCGTAAATTGCAAGCCATTGTTAAAACCTCGAAGATTGACACCGTAAGCAATACCTCGTACTTCTACTTTGCGGTTTAAAGAATCCGGGCGGCCGTTGGCATCATTGTCTCGTAAAAGCGATATATCATAATAAGGATAGCCGGTCACCGCTGGAACATAAGGATTGATATCAATAGTAAAACGCGGTACAATCTGATACCCACCGGTAAAAGGCGAGGAATTGTCAAACTGCGTGCCGATACCAGTAATGTTGAAGGTGCCGGTGGGCGCTCCTTTGCCAAAGATATCTACTTCACTATCAATGCGCATTGCAATGGTATCCGTGCCCGTGGTAGTCAGGTTGACATTAAAACCACCGGCGGCATTGGTCCATTGATTAGGATTGAGGAGGCGTACATTCAAAATACGAATCAATTTTGACTCCGTATCTTCACTCAAAGTGGTGACTGTATCCGGCTGAATCAGAGGATTATTCTGGGACACCCGAATGATGGTATCTGGATTGATTTGGGTCAAGCCATTGAATTGCTCGATTTTCCCGCGTACGATGAGGCTATCGCCCTGGGTGACGGTGTAACCAAAATTGCTGCTTGCATCAAAAACGCCGATGCCGTTATTATTCTGGTCAATAAGGGTAAACTGTAAGCCGGTGGTGCGCAGATTGCCGCCATAGACAATGCCCCGCAGTTCAGCGTTGATGTTGAGGGAATCGGCTACGCCCTGGGCAGTTTCAGTGGTGACGGTAGCAATGCTATAAATCGGATAGGACGTCTGCCCAAAGGTCAAGGCAGCCACGATTGAAAATAGCAGTGTAGCAAAGAGTGTTCTCATGATATTAAATCGGTTTAATGGTTAAATTTAAATGTTAATACAAAGATACGGGAAATAAAAAAGAGGTTCGCCCTTGCGGACAAACCTCTCGTGCTATTATTTGACAAATGTATGTTATCAAATTTCATTAATTGAAGGTATAACGAATACCCAACTGGATACGCCAGATATCAAAGCGCGGATCCGCACTCTTGATATAAGTCTCATCCAACAAGCGTAACGTCGAACCGGAACCTGTCGTTACCATGCGGTATTGCGGTACACCATCGGCGGTTACACCGGCAAAAGTCAGCGGACGAGAATTCAGGATATTGTCACCTACACCCCAATCCGGGTTAATCATGTTGGTAAAGTTTACAATATCAGCACGGAATTGGAATGAATTGCGCTTACCGCCTACCATAATAAAGAAATCCTGGGCGATAGACAAGTCTGCTCTCCACAACCAAGGCAGAAGTACACCATTGCGTTCAGCATATTGACCGCGGCGTCCACGCAAGTATTCATCCTGTTCGATGTACGCATCAAAAGCAGCCGCTTGTTCTTGTGGCGTGAAGGTACGTGCGTTTGCACCACTTCCTATGGTTAATGGCAGGAAAGTCAACTCACTTGCCCTGTTTGGAATGTATAGCAAGTCATTATTATTCACAGCGTCGCCATTCATATCCTGGTTATATACATACGAGAAACGACCTTGGGTAGCACCGTTTACAAACAACGAAACAGTGGTACCACCTCCAAAAGTTCTGCCATAGTTGAGGGTATAAGATAAGGCAGCCAAAACGCGGTGGCGCTGATCATTACCTGAGAATGCCAATTCAGGACGGTTGTTGCCATTCACACTGGTAATGCTATTCCAGGAACCAGCAGCGATAGAACCTGCGTCCACCAAATTCTTTGCTTGACCATAGTTATAAGCAATTCTCGCAAACAAACCATTGCTGAATTTTTTATCCAAGGATGCTGTCAAATTTAAATTTGTACCCTGATTTTGATTGGTCAAGTAAATGGCGTTTACAATATTGTTGTTGATACGAACTGCATTGTTGGCAGCTGCACCACTCAAGCCGGAGGCACCATAGCGCGGACGCTGATCTGGACCAGTAAAATTGCGGGTAGATGGCTCTTCGTTGATATTCAAATAGTTAATACCATTGATATCTTTGCTGTAGATACCTTCCAAGGTCAAAACCATATTCCAGGGCAACTTCTTGTCAATTGCCAGGTTACTTCTCCATACTTGCGGGAACTTGAAATCCTCATCTGTCAATGCCAATTCGTAGGAAGCGGGTAGTGCATTTGGATTTGCAATGAAGTTGATTGGCGTAGGCGTAAACGGACGAGTGTTGGTATTGTCAATTTGTTCAAAGCCAGTCAATACACCATTGTTACCAATTTGGTTAGAAATCCAAACAAATGCCGGACGACCAGTAAAGATACCGGTACCGCCCCGAAGCTGGAAGCTCTTGTCACCGGTTATATCCAGGTTAAAACCAAGGCGTGGCGACCACAGTGGCTTAGGATCAGGCAATTTTGCCGTACTTACTTTCAAACCATTCAAGAAAGTAGAATCTGCTACTGCTTTGTTTTCAAAACCGGTTTCATCAAAGATCGGAACATCCATGCGTACCCCAGCTGTAACATTGAATCGAGGACTAACAGCCCATTCATCCTGCAAATAAATACCACCGTACCATACTTTAGTTGGTTGTACCGGCTCGCGCACACCCAAAGTCGGGTTTACTGGCAGATCGTCGAGTGCACCATTCGCATAGCGATACTGGAAACGACGCAAGGAGATGGGAGAAGTCGTACGATTCGGATTGGTTTTATAACCATTCAAATCGGTGAAAAAGTCTTCAATACTATTATAAACAAAAACCCCCTGCGAACCTGGGAAAAATACATTTTCAAATTCCAGACGTTCTACGCTCAAGCCCGTAGTAATCGTGTGTTTGTTTAAATAGATGGAAGTATTGTTAATCAACTGATACGTATCATACGTCAACTGGTTTGCTGGAGTAAATGGCTCGAAACCAGCGGAAATGTAGGTTTGACCCTCTTTTTGAATTTCGATCAGTGGGAAGAAAGCACCGCGCGAACCACGATTCTCATTCTGGGAGCTGAGATTACGCAGGTAAAAAATTAGGAAAAAAAAGTTCTTTGACAGTTACGACCTTTGGAGGATGAAATTTCCAGCTACTTTCGAGTTGTATGTGGACTATTTGATAGCCAACCAGGGCA
>JBKBWT010000408.1:0-5550 GCA_046314415.1 Saprospiraceae bacterium | reverse complement strand
GGATTATTTACAACCAAATCAGAATGAAGCGCCAATATGATATGGATATGATATTGGGTATTTGTGCCGGTCTTTGGAATTTTTTAATATGCTGATAATCAATTTGACGCAAGTCTAATATATGATATAGTTAATGCTGTTCGGTCTTCTTCAGCCGATCTTTAAAGACTTTGCGAAACTTTTGCACTTTAGGCGTAATCACGTAGGTGCAGTACGGATTGCGATCGCCGGTATTATTATAATAATCCTGATGATAATCCTCCGCTACATAAAATGCCTTGAATGGTGCGATTTCGGTGACAATCGGCTTATCCCACACTTGAGTTGCCACTTCTTTTTTCGATTGCTGGGCAATGCGCTTTTGTTCTTCACTGTGATAAAAAATTACCGAGCGGTATTGCGGTCCTACGTCGTTGCCCTGGCGATTGAGGGTAGTCGGGTCATGCGCGGTCCAAAACATTTCTAAAATATCTGCATATGTAACTACAGAAGGATCAAAGGTAACTTGCACCACTTCCGCATGGTCAGTTGCACCACTACACACAGCTTTATAATTAGCGGTCTCTTTTGTGCCGCCGGAATAACCGGAAACAACCGATTGTACACCTTCTACCGACTGATATACTGCCTCCACACACCAGAAACAGCCGCCACCCAGCGTTGCCACTTCGAGGCGATTCACTGGGACAGTATCCATATGGTTGGTAGTTGGATTTACATTTTGATTATCCATAATATATTGATTTTCCTGAAAAGGTAAAGAAATGAATGTCATTACGAGTGTAAGTATAAAGCTCATTATTATAGGAATTTAGGAATCTTTACATGGAATAAACAGCGGAAGGAAAGATTGGTTAGTTACAGATTCGTTAAAAATTACAAGTTGGAAGCCGCCCTTTCGCCTCTTTGCTCATTGTGAAAATGAAGTATTACATTTTGTTTGGCGACTCCCAACCTGGTGCATCATTTTGGTCCATAAACGCTCAAGCCCACAATGCCAAACTTTGCTCAACGGTTGGCTGGTGCTTCAGGCTTATCTTCGACAAAAATAAGGCTAATGCGCTCCGCTTTTTGTCGTCCAAGCGATAACTGATGTACTTTGTGTAATATTCTTGCAAATCGAACCCCTCCTGGGGCGAAGGAATCAGGTAAATCAACTCCGGAATAGCGGCTACGCCGAGTTGTAAGGCTGCATTTAACTCCGTGATGAAGGATTCCTTCAGCGGACGATTGCTCACCCAGGCAGCAAACACAAATGGCAGACCGGTGTGCATCATCCACACATTACCAAGATCATACACATAAGGGAATTTTTCATCCAATCCTATCGTGCGGTCGCCGATCACCAATCCACCAACGGTACCCTCGATTTTTGCTTCATAGCCTGGTTGTGCCGGTAACAATACGGGATTCAAATGCCAATACTCCTTTAATAGCAATTGGGTTAACGCCACCGAGGTACGCGACTGATAATCAAGGTATAATGCCGTCCATTCTTCAATGGGGCGCTCCCCATACAAGCACACGGTTTTGACTGCGCCGACAGTGCCAATGCAAAAATCCGACAGGATGTAGGGAGTTTCCAATTCGGGAATGATCGCCACCGGCACCAATCCGATATCCGCCCGTCCATCCTTCAGTTTTTGAGCACAAACAGAAGGCATATCTAATTGTATATCAATCTTTTTGGCAATTTTGCTTTTAAAAATACCGTACAACAAAGGTTTGGTATTCAAATAGCTCACTGCCGTCAATTTTATTTTATTCGACGTGTTCATGTATTCAAGTGTTCGAGCGTGCGTTAGATTGGCACAACCTGTTCCGATGCATCGAGATTAGCAAATTACCGAATCTGCTCAATGGGTTCTAAATGTTTAGTATCATTTTCCAACTCAAATTCAAAGGCAAATCCATCAAAATGCACTTTCCACAACCCGGTATTATAATGAAAATACTGATTCATTTCATGCAGCGGCAATCCATGTAATAAACACATCATAGCGCTCATGGCACGTCCGTGCGAACAGACCAAAATTAGTTTTTCCGCTCGGTGCTTTAAATGGTCAATAAAGCGGCTAATCCGTATGCCCAATTCTTCCGCGCTTTCGCCACCGGGCAGCCGTACTTCGAGCTCCCCGCGGCTCCAGGCTTCTTTAATTTGTTGATAGTCAGCATGCATTTCGGGCGTGCTTACTTTGCCTTCGTGCTCGCCCCAATTCATTTCATTAATATCCGCAAACTGCTCCCAGGGCAACCCCGTTTCCAAAAATGGTGCCACCGTTTGATGCGTACGCTGCAAAGCCGAAGTCAATACTACTTCAAAGGGCACTACTTTATATAAATCGTAAAAAGCCTGCGCCTGCTGTCGCCCCAATTCATTCAAAGGTGCGTCCACGCCACTGCCCTGTACAATACCCTGGCGATTAAGATCGGTTTCGCCATGCCGTATAATATAAATTGTCTTGTTATTTACCATTTACCACTAAGCATTTACCATTAAGCATTAAAAATTTATATTTTATCGTTAGACATTCTGGTTTTACGTAATATTGCAAAAAGAATTTTACTAATTTCCTCTGTATCTTGTCGGAGTTCATCATATTGTTGCACGGTTAAATAGTCTGTATCTTTTAATAATGACAACCAGTAACGCGTCTCCAGACATTCTTTATAAGCAATACCAATCTTCGCCGAAAACTCAGCATTGGAAATAGCTCCATTCGCCTCCGCTACATTCGCTCCAATCGATGTGCCGCACCTTAGAAGTTGCCTCGCCAAATCAAATTCTTTTTTTTCAGATTTTAAATATTGATACAGCCGAACAACTTTAAGGGCAAAAGCATAGCTTTTTTCATAAGTAATATTCCCTTCTTTCATGCGCAAACTTGTTAATTAAAACAAACTAATTTACAGTGGTAAATGGTAAATACTAAATGGTTAATTATTAACTACTGGAAGTTCCAAATACCCCCGAAACTGCTTATCTTCTTCAAATTCTACATTGGTAAAATCCGTTATTACATTATATAACGTATCGCGTTCGATCGGCTGACGCCCAACGCGGCGAATCATATTGACCAATTCCTGGGTGCTCAGCGCCGGATTTTGCTCTTCGGAACCCGCCATCGAATAAATTTTCGTGGTATCGTCAATCGTGCCGTCAATATCATCCACCCCAAAGGACAAGGATAGTTGAGCAATATTCCGCCCGATCATGGGCCAATACGCTTTGATATGATCGAAATTATCCAGATAAATCCGACTAATCGCATAATTCCGCAGGTCTTCAATGACCGAAACCTCGGGCAAGTGCGACATTTCATTATCCTGATTCCGAAATTTCAAAGGTATAAATGTCTGAAAACCACCAGTTTTATCCTGCAACTGACGCAGTTGTTCCAAGTGGTGAATGCGATGTTTATATTGCTCAATATGCCCATATAACATGGTGGCGTTGGAGCGCATGCCTAACTCATGCCAAATTTCATGAATGCGTAACCACTGCTCGCCCGTGCACTTATCGCCAGCAATCTGCTCCCGAATTTCCGGGTGGAAAATTTCCGCGCCACCGCCGGGTAAGGAATCTACCCCCGATTCTTTAATCAAACGCATGCCTTCTTCATAACTCACTTTTGCTTTTTTGAATATATAATGATATTCCACCGGCGTCAGCGCTTTCACGTGTAATTCCGGGCGATGCGCTTTTATGTTTTTAAAAAATTCGGTATAAAATTGCAAATCATATTGCGGCAGCACCCCTCCGACAATATGAACTTCCGTAACCGGCTGATTATCATATTGTTTGACAATATTCATCATGTCGTCCATCGTATATTCCCAACCTTCCGAACGCTGCTTGATGAGGCGCGAATACGAGCAGAATTTACACGTATAAATGCACACATTCGTTGGCTCAATGTGAAAATTGCGATTGAAATAAGTGCGATGCCCGTGCCGCTTTTCGCGGATGTAATTTGCCAGCGAGCCTAGATACCCCAATTCTCCTGCTTCAAACAGGAGCAAGCCTTCTTCTTCGGTAATGCGCTGATTATCAAATACTTTTTGAGCAATATTGCGCAAATCACTACGCAATTTTTTATCCTCTAACAAAACTTCAATGGGTCGAACCGTTTGCATATCTTAAATTTTGCACTAAAAATATCCATCGTCGTGGATGATTCTGACAAGGTAACAAACTTTCGGAACTTTCAGTTTTTATTGAAAGAATTTTTCCGATGGTTTTACAAAAATAAATTCCTTTGCCAAAGCACAAGGTACTTGCACGAAAATAATTATTGTTATAACTTTGCTAACAGTGTTAGGAATAATAACATATGGATAAAATTAAAGCACGGAAAGAGCAGCAGTGGAAAGACCGGGAGCAGCAAATCCTTCAATCTGCCAAGAAAATCGCGCATTGCGAGGGCTGGCAGTCGGTTTCGATCCGGCGCATTGCCGATGAAATCGCGTATAGCGTTCCGGTTATTTATAGTCATTTTGCCAGTAAGGATGCGCTGCTTGGCACGATCATGCAGGAAGGATTTCAAAAGTTGGATGAACGTATGCTTCAGGCAAAAAATACGACTGCTGATGTGCAGGAGCAACTCATCCAGATCAGCCTGGCACAATTAGCCTTTGCGCTGGAACACAAGGAGTTATATCAGCTCATGTTTGGTTTGGGTGGTGTCGTTTGCAATCCGGCGCATCATGTTCAGGAAGAAAGTGTACCCGCTCTTTTGAAAAAAATTGTAAATCAATTAAAAAAGGATGATACCCCCGCCAAAGAATTAATGGAAAACTGGTTTGTGCTGGTGCACGGCTTTATCTCACACGTATTGCGCTTATCCGAACCAGATGCAAACGAGGCAGCTCGCCGACTAAAAAAACACCTTGAAAGATTCATTCGATCTTTGTAAAGAGCACCAGGAATTACAAAAATTATAATTTTTCTATAAAATTCATATAACATTATATTTTTTTGACTTCTATCTAACACTGTTATATTTTCTAACTTAATTAAACACAATCTGAAATGAGCGCAAAAACCATTGCTACCCGAGGATTACGCGGCATCGGCATTGCCGTTGTTATCAATGTCATTCTGCTGCTGATTTTTAATGCCACCAACATTATTCCCAAGGATTTTATTGTCCCGCAGGCAAATCAGCCAATCACGATTTTACCGGTTATTATGGCGACAATCATTCCCTTAAGCATTGCAACTTTATTGTATGCGTTGTTGGCAAGATTTACTAAAAACCCAAACCGGATTTTCTGGATCATTGCCATTGGAATGTTGATATTTACTTTATATCCGCCTTTTACCATTCCGAATGTGCCGCTCTCCATGGCAATCGGGCTGAATGTCATGCACGTCGTGGCTGCCCTGAGCATCGCCTGGTCGCTAACCCGACCTTAGAAAATAAAAATTGCTTATTTTGTGGCATTATACACATGCTGGTTCCAGTCATAGATTGGAACCAGTTACAATATGTAAGCATGAATCCATCTTCAGCGATCCTGGAATCCTGGTATGCCAATGCCGACAAC
>JBKBWT010000407.1:0-5576 GCA_046314415.1 Saprospiraceae bacterium | reverse complement strand
TAAGCGGGATAACATTCGGCTGGGCGCTTGCCCACAGCGTCCAAAACAGCAATAGCATGGAAAGGTGAGTTGATTTCATCGGAATAGTGTTTGATGCCAAGGAATATCTGCACTCTAAATTACAGCATTTTTAATAATATTGCACGTAATTCTACTGTCCTGCCGCAAAATATTTCCCGGATTTCCAGTGTCTAACGGCGTTTTACTAGATTTAACCCATTATAATTAAACACTATATTATTAACAAAGTCATACTAATTATAAAATAAAAATCCTA
The DNA here is from genome assembly GCA_046314415.1 of Saprospiraceae bacterium. Taxonomy (GTDB): domain Bacteria; phylum Bacteroidota; class Bacteroidia; order Chitinophagales; family Saprospiraceae; genus JADJNW01. The sequence continues at coordinate 5,299 of JBKBWT010000407.1, read as the reverse complement.
ATATAAAAATATAAAAAATTAAATATCAACAATTTATATAATAAAAATAATATTTTATTAATTTAAAATAATAATACCCTAGTGAATGCTCCATCGAGCCTCGGCTTCGGCTTGACTCATTACAAAGAGTATATCTCCTCTTTTATTACTTTCGTATATAAAATCGCGCAGACTTTTACTCGTCAGATTGGAGAAATCGCCAACAATGGCAAGTTGGGATTGATACGTAGAAAACTTTTGTAATATATCTCCCGCCAGCCCAGTCTTAAGGTCAAAAAAAGCCGGATGCAGGTTTTTCGAATGTATAATAATATGAGAAGCGCCCTGATACGCGCAATTGGCTAATAACTCGACGGCATCCTGTACTTCCTGAATGACAAGGTCATTTGACTCGATAAGCGCAAGTGTTATCCCATTAATGGTGTACAATTGAATATTCATATAGCAATTAATATTTATTTGATGCCCAATCGAATGCATGCGGCAATCTTCCTGGTCGAATATGCCAACATTTGCGTACGCATTTTAATTCTTTAAAAGGTAAAAAAATTAGATTGCTTGATTCAAGGCTGGTAGCGTTGTACGAGTGCTTGCAACAATTGCGGAATCTCGTGTTCCACCATGCCGCCGTGATAACAGAGGATGCGCTCAATGTCCAGCATTTGTAAGCTTTGCACCGACGCTATCGCCTGCGGTAAGTCCATACAAAAATCCGGATTGGCAATGTCGAGTATGCCATTTTCAAAGACGACGGCGTCCGCAGCGATTAAAGTTTTGGCAGCAGGTAAATAAATTGAAATATGTCCCGGCGTGTGCCCAGGGGTATATAATATTTGGAAATCCTTCCATATGATAGGCATATCGTATTCTAAAAAAGTATAATCTACTGGTACGGTTTGCACAGCTTCCAGCATTTGCTGAAACTGCAACGCGCCGGATTGATACGCCTCCGGCAAAGACGGATAAAGCGCTTCCGCTTGCACGAGCCGCAACCACTTCTCCGCCCCGCTGATGTACTTCGCCTCAATCGACGACGCATAAACAGGCAGCTGCGGATATTTACTTTTCATTTCAAAAAGCCCGCCTACATGATCAATATCATGATGTGATATAATAATGCCCGTCAACTGCACCAGCGAAAGCCCATGCACACCCGCCGCCGCCTCCAACAACGGAAGCGAACCGGCGTATCCACAATCAATGAGGAAAAGATCGGTGTCACTGCGCAAAAGCGCAGGATAAAGGGTGATTGTCGCACCATTAAAGGGAAAGTTGATGGGAAGGGCGTGGAGGGTCATAAATCTTATGATGAATTAACTGTTTTTACACCTAAAGATATAAAAATTTAAAGTAAAGTTTTTTCTGATATTCCCTTTATTCGCCCAATGCGACAACAATAAAATAAAAACGAATGCCTTTAGGTAATAAAAAAACTAAATACCTTGATCCGAATAAGCCTTTTTCTCTTTTTGCAAGCAAACCTTTTTTAATCAACTGGCGATCTTTTTTTGAATAAATCATGAATTTCCCTTGTAATACCAGGTCAGCGCCGATATAATGGAATAAAGCATTTATATCCATTGCATTTGGAGGAATTGCCTCCTCTTTTACAATGCTATCTCGCGCTATATCGCCAAAACTATACCACACATCTTTTATTCTGATAACTTGAATATTGGAATTCAACGTGTCTAATAAAGGTTTATGAATAATTTTATTAATCGCATCCTGAATAGACCGTTGCGCCAGGTAATCTATAATGTCTTGCTGTCGGAAATAAATAAATGCGGTAGCAACTTCATAAATGAATACTTTTTCTTGCAAAGTATCGATGGTGAGTGGTTGAAGGCTTTGCCGCCTGATACTGGCATAATTAAGCTGTGCGAAGGTTTGTATTGTAATTATAGCGAGACAAAGTAATATTAATATTTTCATTTAATACCTATTAATACTTACGAAGCTCAAAAACATAATGAAGTGCGTTTTATAATAACTGACCTGCACTTAAAAAATAGAACATACCGGATTAACTGCTTATCAATGTATTAATCCGGTATGTAAAGAAGTTATGCAACCACCGCGGTGGGTAGCACGTAGCGTTGTACGTCTTCTGCGGTGACGATGGTTTCGCTGAGAATCAGGAGGCGCTCAATGACGTTGCGCAATTCACGGATGTTGCCGGTCCAGTTGACTGCCTGCAAGCGATGAATGGCTTCATCGGTGATGGGTTTGGGTGGGGCGTTGTACTCGTCGCAAATCTGTTGGATGAAGTGTTCGATTAGCAAAGGAATGTCTTCTCTTCGTTCGTTCAAAGACGGCACCTGAATGATGATGACCGCCAGGCGATGGTACAAATCTTCGCGGAAACGTCCCTCGGCAATTTCTTTGCGCAGGTCTTTATTGGTAGCAGCTACCACGCGCACATCCACACTGATGTCTTTGTCGCCTCCTACCCGCGTGATCTTGTGCTCTTGTAAAGCGCGTAACACTTTGGCTTGCGCCGAAAGACTCATGTCACCAATTTCATCCAGAAATAAAGTACCGCCGTGCGCCTGCTCAAACTTACCAATACGTTGCTTGACGGCGGAGGTAAAAGAACCTTTTTCGTGTCCAAATAGCTCACTTTCAATCAATTCGGCAGGAATGGCAGCGCAATTCACTTCTACAACGGGCGCACCGGCGCGGTGACTCAATTCGTGCAGCCAACGAGCAACCAATTCCTTCCCCGAACCATTTTGTCCCAAAATTAACACCCGTGCATCAGTAGGTGCCACCCGTTCAATGGTTTCTTTCACCAGTCGGATGCCTTCCGATTCGCCAATGATTTCCTGCACTTTAGACTTTGCTACTTTCTGCCGCAGTACCTTGGCTTCAATGACCAGATTGGATTTATCGAGTGCGTTGCGAATGGTGATGAGCAGGCGGTTCAAATCAGGTGGCTTGGAAATGAAATCAAACGCCCCTTTTTTCACAGCTTCCACCGCCGTATCGATCGTACCATGCCCGGATATCATGATAACGGGCGTGTCGGGTGCGAGTTCCTGAATGCGCTCGAGCGTCTCCATGCCGTCCATTTTGGGCATTTTGATGTCAAGCAAGATTACATCATAGCGATTTTGCTTCACTTTAGCGAGGCAATCCAGTCCATCGGCCGCTTCGTCCACCTCATATTTTTCGTGTTGCAAAATTTCTTTCAAGGTACGGCGAATGCTGCCTTCATCGTCGGTAATGAGAATTTTAGCCATTGTGTAATTTTTGTTAAAGCATGATTAGCTATTTGGGGCAGTGATGATAAGGCGTTATAATATTCCACGATTTTTATTCATACAATGCTTAACGACTGGTTATACGGAGACAGCAGAAGAAGGTTGCAAACCGCAGCTTATTTTTATTATAAAAAGAAAAAGGGCAGCTTGCACAGCTACCCTTAGATTCATACCAACTACTTTTTTATCGATTATGATACGATTGCATGTTTCTGATATTCAAGTACATCATATAAACCACCGGCATTATATATCTGTGTAACGCCTACCGAACGCAGGAATCCCTCCGCCTGCCCACTGCGCATACCCGACCGGCAGAAAACTACTACGGGTTGCTTCATTTGACGAATGCGATCTACATTCGCCGGAATACTACCAAGCGGAATATTAATAGCGCCTTCTGCCGAGCCAGCAGCAAATTCGTAGGGCTCGCGTACGTCAATCAGGGTCAAATCTTTCTGACTAAATAACTCTGTCAAATTCATAATTCTTACTTTTTTACTGCAAAGTTAAAGGCATATTACCAGGTAGTAAGTGACGGGAATCACAGTATTCCTAAAATTTTAGCCTGAACCTGATTTTATTAAACTTCTGCAACCGGCTCAGGTACAGCTGATTGTATAATTATTTTATTACGATCAGGTTGTTTTTCCAACATTTTATATCCAAAGAAAGCAAGGAGACAAATACCCGTGAGCACGTACCACAAGGTACTAAAGCCCCAGGCATTCGCAATCTGCAAGCCAATGACCGGCGCGAGAATATGCGCAACCGACCAGGTACTCGAATACACTGCCATGTATTGCCCACGCGTGCTTGGGCTGGAACGTTCCAAAGCAAATACATTAGAAAAAGGCATCATAAAAATCTCCCCGAAAGTGACTGTAATAATGGAAATTATGGCAATCCCTTGCCAAAATCCTGCCAGTTCCAACATACAATAAGAGGCACCGATTAGCAACGTACCAAAACCTATGATGTGCAGTTTACTTTTTATTCTGCCTTCAATCGTATAAATAATTGGCATTTCCACCAACGCAATAATCAAACCATTGAGTGCCAGCAAGAGCCCGATTTGTCCTTCGCTCATTGCGAATTCACGTTTGTAAAAGACCGGAATAGTCGAGAATAACTGCATAAAGACCATTGCCGACAGCATGGTGAGCAAGCCAAAGAGCAGAAAATTGCGGTCTTTATAAGGCGAATGAATGACCGTCGCTGCTGTTGCCGCTTCCGTTTCGGACGTTTTTTCCTCTTGCTTTTCTTTTAAAAAGAATAGAAATAGCCCCGAAGCCACTATACATGTAATGCCATCTACCCAAAATAGCCAGGAATAACCTGCACTAGCGGCAATCAGCCCGCCCGCTGCCGGACCAATCGAAAATCCTAAATTAATTGCCAAACGCACCAATGAGTAAGAGCGCGTGCGGTTTTCGGGTTTACTGTAAATGGCGATGGAAGCGTGGTTCGCCGGGCGAAATGCATCGGCTACTACTGCCAGCACAAACACCGCTGCACACACTTGCCAGAAGGAATGCATCACTAGCAAAGTAATAAACATAATACCACTCAACACCAGCGACCAGAACTGTACTTTGTAATAGCCAATTTTATCCGTCAGCTTCCCGCCAATCAGCGTACCTATCACCGAGCCTACCCCAAAACATAGCATAACCCAGCCTGCCTGCGGCAGTGAAAAATGCAATTGACTGGTGAGATACACGGTGAGAAACGGCACCACCATCGTGCCGCTGCGGTTGATAAAGGTGACAAAAGCAAGCAACCAGATATCCTTCGACAGCCCGCCAAAGGCATTGCGGTAAAGCGTAACAGTCCGGTGTAACATATTAGAATTAGGTATTTCTAAGTTGCAACGCCAGACAAAGGATAGAAAGTTCTGATTTCAGCAAAAATATTCAAGACGTGTCAGGTTTTTGAAAACCAGACACGTCTTGGATATTTAATTCACCCGGGGGGTCAAAAACAACACCGGTTGCCGCCCGGCCATGTGGCGCCCGGTTGTTGCCTCAAAA
>JBKBWT010000406.1:1123-5577 GCA_046314415.1 Saprospiraceae bacterium | reverse complement strand
ATGATATGGATATGATATTGGGTATTTGTGCCGGTCTTTGGAATTTTTTAATATGCTGATAATCAATTTGACGCAAGTCTATTATTTTTTAATTACAAAAGGTGAGCCATTTACTAAATGGCTCACCTTTTTATTTAATCCTAAAATAAATATTGCTTACTTCTTAGGCTTATCCGATGATTTTTTCTGGGCTGCCTGTTGGCGTTGCGCCTGTATTTTCTGTTGCTCTTTCATAGCGGATTCGAGTCTTTCCTGGAAACCGCCCTTCTTCTTCGGTTTTTTCCGATACTCTTCCAACTGTGCCAGAATTTTCTTTTCATCAATGATGAAATTCTTGGTTACCAGCGTTTGCCCGATATTAATCAGGTTACTAAATAACAAATAACAAGTCAATCCTGCTGCAAAGCTGTTGAAAAAGCCCAGGAACATGATCGGCATGATGTACTGCATGTATTTCATCGCCGGGTTAGCGGACATATCCAGATGGCGCGTACTATAATAGGTGTAAAGTAGCGTAGTAACTGCCCAAAGCAAGGTAAACAAACTAATGTGCGAACCAAAACCCAAGGGTATTTCAAAGGGTAGTCGCATAAATACATCGTAAGAAGACAAGTCCGTTGCCCAGAGGAAATCTGCCTGGCGGAACTCAATAGCTGCCGGAAAGAATCGGTACAAGGCAAACCAGATCGGCATCTGCAAGAGCATAGGCATACATCCGCCTAATGGATTTACACCAAATTCGCGGTAGATTTTCATCTGCTCCATCTGCATCGCCTGCGGGTCATCCTTGAATTTGGCTTTCAAACCTTCCAGCTGCGGCTTTAAGGCACCCATTTTCGACTGCGAATACAGCATGCGATAAGTCAAAGGATATAATAACAGCTTGACAATAAAAGTCAACATTAGAATTACAATCCCTTTATTACCAATGAAAGTAGAAAGAAAATCAAAAATGGGTCGGATTACCCAGCGGTTAATCGTACCAAAAATACCCCAGCCGAACGGAATGACGTCTTCCAATTCACTGCCAATGGCGCGCAATTGCTTGAATTCATTGGGACCCACGTATAAATCCATGCCAAAAGTATAATTACTTTCTGCATTATAAGGAATAGCAATGTCCGATTGTACTTTTTTCAAATCTGCCGCTTCCTCCTTGAATTGTTGCGCCTGCATCACCCCACCCTTAAATTGGCTTTTTGCAACCAGCGAGGTATTAAAAAACTGATTGGCGTGCGACACCCATTTCAAGGGTTGATTGGCATAATCTTCGGTATCGTCCGAGGTATAAGACGCATAGCTGTAGCGGCTATCCACGGGCTTGAAATAAACGCTGGAATATTGCCGTTCGTAGCGGGTATTCTTTTCTAATTTATCCAGATAAGTCAACCAATTCAACTTGACAGCGTCGGTATTACCGCTTACAACGTTATTTAAATCATTGAAAGTCAGGTTGTAATCAATTCTATAACTACCCGGCTGAATTTTATACGTCTGTTCAAAATACCCACCATTGCTCGCATTCGCACGAAATGTAATAGCATTATCGGATTTGCTGGCGGTAAAATACAGATCACCCGTGCGTACCGTGCCGCCCGCAGCACCTTGCACCGGCAACAGGTATTCAAATTTGTCTTTGGGGTCGTTCAGCAGAATCAAAGGGCTTTTCACCTCTTTTTTCTTCTCGTCTTCCGACACTTTCTGGTAGTTTTTCAGTACTGCCTCCACGATTCGCCCGCCTTTATTGGAAAAAGTAAGTTTGAATACTTCATTTTCCAGCGTAACCAACTCCTCTGAGCCTACACCAGCCGGGGCAAACGCACCAAGTTGTGTGCCCAATTGTGCCACGCGTACTGAATCACTCACCGGTGCCGGAGCAATCGTGTCTGTTTTACTTAAATTTTGGGGCTCCAGCTTTCTCAGGCTATCCCGACGCTGCACCAGGGCAATCGAGTCACGCTGACGCTTCTGTATTTCCGCCTGGCGCTTTGCCTCCGGTGCCACAAAAAACTGCTGCCAAACAATAAACAGCACAAAAATCAACGTTATGCCAATGATGGTATTTCTATCCATTATAAAAATTTACAGCCTAACAGCATTTTATAACAAAAGCAGCCGCTTCTATAAAAATGCTGCAAACAATTAATTTACAATTTTATACTTTCTTCAAAAACTGCGCAAAGGTACAATATTGTTTGCGCTTGCCATAGCAAATGGACAATTCTTACGGCAATATAGACCAATCGCTTTTAAAAGCCTATGAGGAAACGATTTATCAAGTTTTGGAACCGCCGATTTCCATCCAAATCAACATGCCAAATGCTGATTTGGCTGCTTTTTTACGTGCCCATGACGCACGCACCTGGGCTTTCATAACTGCCTGGAATCCAAAATCGCAATTGCTGTCTCCTCAAGAAAACAATCAACGGCACACAGAGTTAGTAAAACGGATAAAAAAAGGTAGCTATCCGTTCTTTTTGGGCAAAGGTATTGGTAAAGATGCGAACTGGGAACCCGAAGTCAGCCTTTTTGTATTACATATTTCTAAAATGGAAGCGCTGCAAGTCGGGCGATATTTTGAGCAAAACGCCATCGTATTTGGTGAACGCGACGGGCTGCCCACCTTATTATTTATAAACAATACTCAAGAAATATAATATACTACTTTAATTTAATGTAATTGTTTTTCCATTGGCTTTCAGCAATTGTTTTGCCGTTTTCCAGTCGGGTATTTGGTCACTTTCAAATGTATAAGTACTTAATTCAGAAGCGATTTTGCGGGTATCTTTCATTGCTGCTAAATGCGCACCCGAAGCCGAAAAACGTTTCATATCTGCTTCGTTTTCCCATGCTGATAAAGTATAATGTAAATAACCCAGCCCTGTTTTTTTAAATTGTAATAATCCTGGCTGGTCTTTCATTTGCTGAATGATTTTCAGCGCATGTAAGGACAATGGCGAAAATTTCCACAAATTTTTTAACCGGATGGACGTTATGGTAATCACCATATCATATTGGTATAAAGATTAAAGTAACACTTATTCCGCTGCTGCCAAATGTAATTGATCGACTGCCACCCGACCGGGGTAAGCCTCCAAGCCTTTTTCCAGGCAATCCATTGCGGCTTCCAAGGCTTCCACGTTGATGACATAAGCAATCCGCACTTCATCTTTGCCCAATCCCGGCGTACTATAAAACGCCTCGCCGGGCGAAAGCATCACCGTAGCGCCTTGATAATCAAAATCTTCTACCAGCCATTGACAAAATTTATCCGCGTTATCCACCGGAAATTTTGCAAAGCAATAAAATGCACCACCTGGCAGATAGCTTACTACGCCAGGCATCTGCTGCAAACGATTGAACACCGTTAGCCGACGGCGATTGTATTCGGCTTTTACCTTTTCCAAATAGCTATCGTCCACATCCAGCAAGGCTTCGCCCAAGATTTGCCCCAATGCCGGCGCTCCCAAACGCAATTTGGCATAACGTGATACCGCATCTAAAACCGACCGATTTCTCGTTACCAGAGCCCCTACCCTAGCGCCACAAGCGCTGTAACGCTTTGATATAGAATCAATTACGATAACGTGATCTTCGATACCCGGAATATTTAGCGCCGATGTAAAATCTTGCCCATCGTAACAAAATTCCCGATATACTTCATCTACAATTAAAAATATATCATGCTTTTTTATGATATTAGCTAATGCTTCTAACGCTTCTTTCGGATAAAAGGTACCCGTAGGATTGTTGGGATTACAAATCATAATAGCGCGCACATCGGGCGTAATATGCGCTTCAATAGTAGCCGCGTCGGGCAAAGCAAAGCCATCCTCAATCCATGACGTAACCGGACGCACTTTCACCCCAGCCATATGCGCAAAACCATTGTAATTGGCATAAAATGGTTCGGGTGTAAGTACACTTTCCCCGGCTTCCAGACAAGCCAGCAAAGCTAAATGAATGCCCTCCGATGCACCGGTTGTTATCATAATTTCTTCCGGGGAGAGCGAAATATGATATTTATTATAATAGTGCGTCAGTTTATGACGATACGATGTAATACCTTCCGCCGGACTATATTCTAAAACGGGAATGTCTTTTGCTTTTAACGCTTGAATCGCTGATTGCGGCGTTTCGATATCTGGCTGACCAATATTGAGATGATACACCTTTTTACCCCGGGCTTTGACTTTTTCAGCTAAAACCACCAGTTTGCGGAAAGGCGACAAAGGCACGTTCTGACCCCGATGTGATGACGAAGGCATAAGAATAAGTTTAAATATGTAAATGAGGCTGAGGTTAAGGTTAAGACTAAGGTTGAGGTTAAGGAAAAGAGGAAGACTACGCCTCAATCTTAATCTCAGTCTCAACCTCAGTCTTAATTTAAAATGGCTGCAAAGATAGGTGCTACCTCGATTCGGGGCAATGATTATTGCAATTGATATCGGATA
>JBKBWT010000406.1:0-1113 GCA_046314415.1 Saprospiraceae bacterium | reverse complement strand
CTTTAAATTAGAATAATTTACTGCATTAAAAGAAGTAAATGCGCTTTCCGGCACATTATTATACACGGCAATATCCGTCAATTTGCGATTTTCGCCGCGGTCGCCGGAGAGTAAAATATTCCCTTGCTTTTTATAATTTTCCCAAGGATTAACGATTTGCGGTTTTTCATCGGTATATTTTTGATAATATTCCCATTGTGTGACCAGGCGTGAATCTTTGTCCACATACACCCAATATTTATTTTCGGGCGTTCGTCCAACATTTTGAAACGTGAGTTGCAGCACGTCCGCGGGCTTAGCAGCAGCAGTATTGCGTTCTCCGATATATTTCAAGGTCACACCCGAATCTTTGAGTTTAAAAGGCATGACGAGCCAGTAGCTGTCATTGATCCAGATGCTAATGCCGCGATCTACATATTTTTGTAAAGAGTCGGGATGTGTAATAATTTCATTCCCTTTTTTAACTTTTCCGGTGTTTTTTGCAATATTTACTAAATAAATCGTGCTATCTACTTCAATACGTACATCACCTTGCCATTTATCCCAGAGTAATTTACGCCGTCCAAAGAAATTCCAGGAAATATAGCGCGTATTATCCCAATTTTGCCGACCGCCCATTGCTTTCATTACTTCATCGGCAATTTGAATGGCGCGTGCATCCGATTCTAAAAGATTAAAACCTTCCGCAGGTGGGTTTTCGGTATTTTCTTTTGCGAGTTGCGCACGCATCGGAATGTACAAAACATTGACAAGCAAAATGATAAGTATGTATTTTTTCATGGTTGTGATTTTTGCTGAACCAAATCAAAGAGGCTAAAGCCTCTGCTACGAAAGCAGCGTAAACGCTGCGTTACGTATAAAAATTCCCTGTCGCTGCATACAACGACAGGGAGCATAGAAAGGTTGTATTCCATTCGTGGAATTATGCTTCAGGGAGTCTTCCTCCGTCGAGTAAATCCTGGTAGGCAATCAATTCGCCCCATTTACCTGCGGCTGCAAGCTCCGCCTGGTGCGACCAGGTAGTCGGATCGGCAATGCGGAAGCTGCCACCGCCGCTGGCAAGAATTTCGCGCAAGCGTTCCACCGAGGTATTCGCCAGGTCGCTCCAGGTAC
>JBKBWT010000405.1:0-5579 GCA_046314415.1 Saprospiraceae bacterium | reverse complement strand
TTCTTAACCGGACACTAGTGATTTCCATCATAAAACTTTAAAAACTTACTTGCTGGCGCTCACTTCCTTTCTGGAAACGCAGGCTTTTCTTTTGACTGGCAATATTAAAATGTACAAAATTGCTCTGATCACTATGTAAATCCATTAGAATGGTATCGCTTACATCGAGCTTTTTAGGCACTTTTACCTTTTCTACTTCAATATAAATCCATACCGCATCCGTTTCAAATTCTTTACCCAGGTAAGTACCCGCGTACGTTTTACCATCTGCTGTAAGTTTGAAATGATTTTCAACGTATTTACGAATATATTCATCCGCCTGCGCGTGCTCTTTATCCGAGCCCAGGCGCAAATTCACCTCCCGACCTGCGGCTTTTTCCAATTGCTCAATGTGATTTTCCAAGTCATCGTAAAAAATCTTATGCATAACTTGCAGTGCCTTATCTTTTTCTGAGTAACTCACTTCACTGATTGCAATGTGAATCGGATGAAACGGAACAAAGCTGCCACATAAGGCTAGGACAAGAACAACCATTAAACGAGCAACAATAGACATTATATTATTTTTTATATTTATAAAAACATGTAATTATTGCAATATTTAAAGAATAATAATGTAAAATAAAGAATTTTCTGATTGCTTGATTTTGCAAGCGAAAATTCTTTAATTTTGCGCAAATTTACGGACGATTCTTTTGGATTACTAACATTTAACAAAACCTTACCATTGCCCGATTTTTGGTTCAACTTTCAATTAGGGATTGAGCATATTCTCGACCCGAATGGCTACGATCATATTCTGTTCGTACTGGCACTTTGTGTCGTGTACAGCTACCGCGAGTGGAAGCAGGTAGCCTGGCTGGTGACGGCTTTTACCTTGGGACATAGTTTGACCTTAGCTTTAGCGACTTTTCGCATTATCAATGTTCCCAGTGATATTATAGAATTTTTAATTCCGATTACCATTATTTTTACTTGTGCCATCAATTTTACCAATCAACCGGAAACTTCCGCGCCCATTCATCGCAGAAAAACCAGGCAACGTTACCTGTTGGCAGCCATCTTTGGTTTGATTCACGGTTTGGGATTCTCTAATTTTTTACGCAGTATTCTACCCAAAGATGTCACTATCTGGAAGCCCTTGCTAGCGTTCAATCTGGGGTTGGAAATCGGTCAATTGGTCATTGTTGCTACTGCCTTATTCTTGGGTTATCTGCTGGTGGAGCTAGGTCGGGTGCATCGTCGCGAGTGGATTCTGGTGGTTTCGGGCATTATTACCGGCGTGGCGCTGACGATTGTTCAAGCGAAATGGATTTTTTAGATTTTACTTAAAATCCTGTTAATCTTTGAGTTCGGTGCGGATAAATTACTGCAAACAAGCTATTTTTAACAGTAACCATATAACATTTCATCATTTTGGAAAAAATAAGACGATTGGTTCGTCTAATGCTTATCTTTTAAGTTTAAAGTGAATAAAACATGAAGCGACTTTTTTATCTCCTGGCTGGATTCCTGTGTTGCGGCACATTGGTGTTCGCGCAAGACAATACCGACCAAAGTAAATTTCGTCAATTAGGTACCGAATTGCCCACGCCCAATACGTTCCGCACGGCTTCCGGTGCGCCGGGGCATGAGTACTGGCAACAACGGGCAGACTACAACATCAAGGTTGAATTGGATGAAGCCAATAATAAAATCATTGGCGAGGAAGTGATTACATATCACAATTTCTCTCCTAATCCTTTGACGTACCTGTGGATTCAACTCGATCAGAATATTGAAAGCCCGAATTCGACTACCCGCCTGACCGAAACCAATAAGCTGGATGAGCGCATGACTCTAGGTCAGCTGAATGATATGGTAGATCGCTCTTTTGATGGTGGTTACAAAATTCAGTATGTGCGGGATGCTAATGGTAAAGCCTTGAAATACACCATCAATAACACGATGATGCGCGTAGATCTGCCGCAGCCACTGGCTCCGAAAGTAGGCAAAGTAAGCATTTCTATTGGCTGGAATTACAATATTGCCAATCGCTTGGATCCACGCACTAAAAATGGACGCGGTGGCTACGAGCTATTCCCTGAAGATGGCAATGCGCTTTACACCATCACGCAATGGTTCCCCCGCATGGCGGTGTATGATGATTACAATGGCTGGCAGCACAAACAGTTCCTGGGTGCCGGTGAATTCACACTACCATTTGGCAATTACACGGTAGCAATCACTGTACCAGCCGATCATATTGTAGCCTCAACCGGTGAATTACAAAATGCCAAAGACGTACTGACTGCTGAGCAAATCAAGCGTTTTGAACAGGCAAAAACCGCTACTAAACCCGTGGTTATTGTGACACAGGAGGAAGCGACTGCTAAAGAAAAAACCAAAGCAAGCGCTAAAAAAACCTGGATTTATAAGGCAGACAACGTACGGGATTTTGCTTTTGGCAGCTCGCGCAAATTCATCTGGGACGCAATGGGCGTAAGTGTAGAAGGCAGCCCGGAGAAAACCATTATGGCAATGTCCTACTATCCTAAAGAAGCCAACCCACTCTACGGTCAGTATTCTACGGAGGTGGTAGCCCATACCATTAAAACCTATTCTAAATATACCATTCCTTATCCGTATCCCGTGGCGATTTCGGTAGAAGCCTCCAACGGTATGGAATATCCCATGATTTGCTTCAATTTTGGTCGCCCGGATAAAGACGGCACTTATCCTAAAGGCACGAAATATGGTGCCATCGGCGTGATCATTCATGAAGTTGGGCACAACTTCTTCCCAATGATTGTCAATTCGGATGAACGCCAGTGGACCTGGATGGACGAAGGTTTGAACTCTTTTGTACAATACCTCACCGAACAGGAATGGGAGCGTGACTATCCTTTCCGTCGTGGACCGGCAAAAAACATTGTAGATTACATGAAAGCTGACAAAAGTGTGCAAAATCCGATTATGACCAATTCAGAATCGGTGCACCAATTGGGTAACAATGCCTACGGCAAACCAGCTTCTGCCTTGAATATTCTGCGCGAAACGGTGATGGGACGCGAGCTATTTGATTTTGCGTTCAAAACGTATGCTCAGCGTTGGGCATTTAAACACCCTACGCCGGCTGATTTCTTCCGTACCATGGAAGATGCTTCGGGGGTTGATCTCGATTGGTTCTGGCATGGTTGGTTTTACACCACTGACAACGTAGATATTTCTATTGACAATGTTGCTGAATTTAGTTTGGATAGTAAGAATCCGGATGTCGAAAAGCCGGTATTAGCCGAAAAAGCGAAAAAAACGCTTGAAAATGATATTACGTATCAAAATAATAAGCGCGACGTACCGCAGACCGCAGTAGAACGCAATCCCGCACTGCGAGACTTCTACAACAGTTATGATCCTAATAAAGCGACCAGTACCGACCGCGAGGTTTATCAGAAATACGTCGCTTCACTCTCACCGGAAGAGCGTGCTTTCCTGGAAAAGAAGCAGTATTTCTATCAGTTGGATTTCTCAAACAAAGGTGGTCTGGTTATGCCTTTAATTTTGGAATTCCAATTTGCAGACGGCACGAAAGAATTGCAGCGTATTCCCGCAGAAATCTGGCGCTACAATAACGCAACTGTAAGCAAAGTATTTACTTTCAGTAAGCCGGTAAGCCAGGTGGTGCTCGACCCTTATCTGGAAACAGCAGACGTAGATACCGAAAATAATTACTTCCCGCGTCAGGCTATCCCTTCCCGCTTTGAGTTATTCAAGCAACGGGGCGGTGGCGCACGTGGACAAAGTCAAGGAGAAAACCCAATGCAACAACAACGCCGCGAACAACAAGGTGGCAGCAACGGAACCCAGGGCGGTAGTGGTGGAAGACAATAATATTATTTAGTATCTTTTCTTCACTTAATCCTTAAAAAGGAAGTCATTGAATTTCAGTGGCTTCCTTTTTCAATTTTTACTAACTTACGCAGCGAATGCGCTTTAGCGTTCGTTGATTTTTTATTTTTAAAACATAAAGCTAGAAAACATGAAATCACCTAAACTACAAATCAGGCTGATACTCTTCAGCCTTTGTTGCTACTTTGCAGCGTTGCCCAGCTATGCACAAAATACCATGCTACACGGCGGACCAAGCCACACCGGGCATTATACAACGAAAGCCGTACACCACAGTCCTCGCCTACTTTGGAGTTTCAAAACCAATGGACAAGTTCAATCTGCTCCTGCTATCCAGGGTGAAAGCATCTATTTTGGTAGTGGCGACGGTAAATTTTACGCGGCTGATCTAAAAACCGGCAAGGAAAAATGGCATTTTCAAACGCAGGGCGTCGTCGTTTCCTCCCCAACGGTCGCCAACAATCTGGTCTATTTTACTAGCCGGGATCAAAACTTGTACGCACTCGATGCGGTCAATGGTAAAAAGGTATGGTCACTTGCGCTAGGTAAGGAACTGCCTTATGCCTGGGCATTTGACAATCAGCTTTCTTCACCAACCATTGTAGAAACAACGCTATACGTTGGTAGTGGCGATGGCAATATTTATGCGTTGGAGACCAAAACCGGCAAAGAAAAATGGCGCTTTAAAACCAGAGGGCTGGTACGGGCTACGCCTACTGTTGCCAATAATGTGGTCTATGTGGGCGACACCGAGGGCTATTTTTATGCTTTGAATGCTAATACTGGCAAGGAAACCTGGCGCTTTGCAACGGAAGGGGTTAATTTCGATCCTGCTAAATTTGGCTTCGACCGCAAAGCCATTATGTTTGCCGCTACTTTGAATGATGAACTGGTCATTTTCGGTGGTCGTGACGGCTTCTTCTACGGCGTTGAACGTGCCACCGGCAAAGAACGCTGGCGGGTTGATCATCAGGTATCCTGGATCATGTCCAATCCAGCGCTGATGGGAAGTAAAGTTTTCACCGGCACCTCCGACGGACGTTTTGTACAGGCAGTTAATTTACAAGATGGCAAAGAAATTTGGCGTTTTTCAACGCAAAATGTTGTCTGGTCTTCCCCAGCTGTCGCCGACGGCGTCCTTTACATTGGTTCGGATGATAATCACTTATATGCCTTAGATGCCCAAACCGGACAAAAACGCTGGCAATTTCGTGCGGGGGCACGGGTCAGAGGGGTACCGGCGGTGAAGGATGGTGTGGTGTATGTAGGCAGTGATGATGGGCATTTGTATGCCATTACCGGCGCAACAACGCACCATCCCGGATACATTCCTGCCAAACGGGTGGTTTACTGGAATCAGAAAGAAGATGCACAAGGCATCGGACTGCATGCCATGTCTTTTGTGCGCGATTTTCTGGTCGGCGAAGGCTACGAAATAGCCAATGATTCTGCGATTGCCGCCTTTATGCTGCAACGCGTGCAAGACCGCCAGCCCAGCGTCGTTGTTTTTCCATCTCAATCTTTCCCAGCCAGCATTCTTACCGATACAACCGAGGCAGCGCTCTTTCGTCAATACCTCAATGCTGGTGGAAAAGTGGCTTATCTGAGTACGCCGCCGCCATTTGCCTTTGCCCGCGATGCCAATACCGGACAAATCACTGGTTTTCAATTTAATAAAATGGGTAAAATTT
>JBKBWT010000404.1:0-5585 GCA_046314415.1 Saprospiraceae bacterium | reverse complement strand
GCGGCGTAGCTGCTACCGGACATACATTTTCGCAAGGTGCGTTATCGCAATGCTGGCAAAGCATTGGCTGATAGACTACATTCGGATTTTCAAAATCCCCATAATAGTAGCGGTCAATACGCAACCAGGTCATTTCATGATGGCGACCCACTTCTTTCTTACCCACCACCGGCACATTGTTTTCTGCCATACAAGCCACTGCGCAAGCGCCGCAACCAATACAAGCATTCAAATCAATATGCATCAGCCAGTGATGTCCTTGTCCGTACACATCATTCAGATAAGTGTCATACGGATACAAGGTATTCTCATTCAATTCCTGCGCTTCCGTTCTGCGCTCTTTGATGTATTCTTTTAGTTCGTCCAGCTCATTCAAACTACCCTGGAAAATGATAGAGCGCTTGGTCAAACCACCCTGGAAACCATTTTCGTTGAATGGATCCGGGAGTGTCATCACCACTTTCTCATCCACATTCAGCGGCTTCTTCGTTTTCGGATCAAGTGCCTCCAAGCCCATGGTGTGATGGTACTGCACACACGCGAAATCATTGTCTTGTGCAATGCTATCCGAGATACTCAAGCTAGTCGCATAATATTGAGTTTGTCCTTCATCGTCGATAGACAACCAAGGATAAACATTTATCCCTACTTTGCGCAAGTCACCTTCTGCTTTATAGCCAATCAGTTCACGACCGTAACCCAATGCCAATGAGACCGTATTTTGCATTTGACCGAACTGACGTACGGTTGTAATCGTCTCTTTTCTGCCCTTTACTTCTATTTCTACGATGTCACCTACCCCTTTGGCTTCTTTTGAACCCAAGTTATTCATAGTGGTGTACTGGCTACCGCCATCCCAGCCTACCGGAATACCCAGGTAATTGCCCCACACACAACGGTTAATCGGATCCGGTAACTCCATCAACCAAGGGTTGGAAGCATATTGACCGGCACCCGCTTGCACCGTTTCAAAGAAGGAGATTTCCATCTCGGTATTCGACGGCTTTCTAACTTTAGCAGCAGCAGCATTGATATCCGCCGTAAAATCAAAAGATTTCGCTTCTTCAGGTATTTCAAATACCCCATCGTGCAACACATTGTCCCAAAACATCTGGAACGTCGCAAATTTACCCTGACGCGGGAACATATTGGCTTCCCAATGTGTACGCAGGTATTCATACATGGGCTGTTCAGCAGTCGTATTTAGATTAGCGCTGCCTGCCCAAGTGAGCAATGATTCTTCGACCTGACGTGTATTAAACAGCGGACGAATCGTCGGTTGGATCAAGCTAAATTGACCGCGCTTCGGTTCGACGTCACCCCAGCTTTCCAGGAAGTGCGAAGTCGGTGCAACATAATCGCACAACACGGTAGTCTCATTGGGCACGCTCTGGAGAGCAATTTTTGTTTTAACCTTTGCCAAACCTTCCCGGAAACGATCACTATTCGGCAAATCCCAGGCTGGGTTGGCTTCATCCATAAACATCACTACATCCACTTGCCCAGCGTTCATTTCGCGAACCAGACGTTGAATATCGCGGTCTCTACCCTGACGTTGCAGAGAAACGTTCGCAAAACTAATGGTGGTGCCATAGTTGCCCAGCAAGTTATTAATGGCATTCACCAGCACTTGTTCGCCGATATTATTAGTACCCGAAACAACCAGCGAAGCGCCACGATTGGCAGCAAGTTCTCTGGCAACTTTACGGAATTTTTCTACCTTTTCATTATCCAAACGCGGTGCCGATACAGCAGAACCACCCGTCAATTGGGCAACTTCATTATACAATGTAGCAATTGCTGCTCCTAATTCTGACGGTTTTACCAAAATACGGTTATCCGCATTTGAGCCTGTCAGGGTCATATGGTTTTCTACCTGAATATGACGAGACATGCTTGCCTTCGTCTTATCTTCCAGACGACGATTCGAAATATACTGATTGGCGTATTCAATCGGCGAAACCCAGGTACCCAGGAAATCCGCATCGAAGCTCACAATAACTTTTGCCTGATCGAAACGATAATTTGGCACCACTGCCTGACCAAAGCACTGCTCGTTTGCTTCCAGCAACGCCGAACTAGAGATGGGGTCATACATTACCACCTCCGTGTTCGGAAACTTCGCACGGAATTCTTCAATGGCTCGCTTCGTCATTGGGCTCATAATGGTGTTGCTCACAATGCGAATGCGTGATTCCGGCGTCAGTTTACCCATGATTTCCCGATCAAGTTGTGCCCAACTTGCATTTGGGTCATCATTCTTACGCTCGAATTTCCCTTTCTGCACCCAACGCGGACCACCCAGACGGCTCGTATTATACAAGCTCAACACACTTGCCTGTGCACGGGCACTCGTACCACCATAAGTTACCGGCGAAAGACTATTGCCTTCAATTTTGATCGGACGTCCTTCGCGGGTTTTCACCAGTACCGCGCAATAATCACCTCCTTTTA
Source organism: Saprospiraceae bacterium (assembly GCA_046314415.1). Taxonomy (GTDB): domain Bacteria; phylum Bacteroidota; class Bacteroidia; order Chitinophagales; family Saprospiraceae; genus JADJNW01. The sequence continues at coordinate 3,131 of JBKBWT010000404.1, read as the reverse complement.
CAAAAGTAGAAGCGTAATAAGTGGCTACACCGGGCACAATTTCCTCTGGTTTAACCACATAAGGAATGGCTTTCTTAACTGGAATTTCACAGCTGGCAGCAACTGTAGCTGCACCCAAACCAAAACCGAGATATTTCAAAAAGTCTCGGCGGGAAGTTTCTACATCCATTGCTTTGGCGTCCGACAGTTGGTCAACCACCGGCAACTCAAAAAACTCCTGTTTGGCAAGATCCTGATAAGATGGGTCGTTGGTTAGTTGTTCGACACCAATCCAAACTTCATTATGTTTATTGCTCATTTTTACTATTTCTTGTTTTTCGTTTTTCATTTCTCCAATGAAGTTTCTCGTTTTTCCAAACTTCAAACGAGAAACGAAAAATTATAAACTTAATAATGGCATTTTTGACATTCCAGACCACCGATATTTTCTACCGTCACTTTATCACGGGTACCGTTAGCAATTTCTTTATGATATTTTTCATAATAGTTATCATAATAGCCATTCTTGGTAAATTGTACTTCCGTCTGACGGTGACAGTTGATACACCAACCCATCGAAAGCGGTGAATATTGATAAACCACTTCCATTTCTTCTACTTTGCCATGACAGGTCTGACATTCCAATTGCCCAACCGAAACGTGCTGCGCGTGATTGAAGTAAACATGATCCGGCATATTGTGAATACGCGTCCATTCAATTGGGCCCTGAATGCGGTTGTCACCCGTTTCTTTACTCGTCAGCGCGGCTACGATGCCTTTCCACTGATCTTCAATGGTTTTTTCCCCAACCCGGTCAAGCGTACCTTTTTCTTTTACATATGTATCAGCAATCCACTTTTTGTAAATACGCTCGATCTGCTCATTACTCAAACTATCATAATTAGGAATGTACTTATCCGTACTCGGATCATAACCAATTGAAGCGAAAATCTTGGTCAATTCGCCGGTGCCATACTGCGAACCTACCTGAATCGCCCGATGACAATTCATACAGGTATTGGCAGCCGGAATATTAGAATGCTTACTGCGGCGAGCGCTATCGTGGCAATATTGACAATCAATTTTTTGTAAACCAGCGTGCGTAGCGTGCGAAAACTTGATGGGCTGATCGGGTTCGTACCCTTGTTGACGTCCCAATGCGATGGCGTTGTTTACCGTTGTATAACCACCGAGTACCACCAGTGCAAAAATAATGAAAGCAATTACGCCTTTGCTGGTCAGCGTTTCTAACAAAGTCTTGCGACGTGCCGGTGCATTACCTTCGCGCAGCGCCAGAATATAATTCAAGCTGGAAACGATGCGCGCCAACACCACTGCCAAAATCGCCAGAATCAATGCCAACGCAATGAAGAGCGGCGTATTGTTAGGTTTAGCTGGTGCAGCGGTAGTGCCCGTTCCATCTGCCGTTGTTGGTCCTGTAACAGCAGGCTTCGTATATACATCATTGATATAAGCCAGCAAATTCTCAATCTGCGCATCCGTCAGGTTGGGGAAGTTATTCATCAGGTTAGGCTTCCACTCTGCCCAGAGTTCATTTGCACGTGGATGACCGGCAGCGATCAAACCTTGAGAATTGCGAATCCACGAGTACAAATCCGTACGCGGGTAAGCAGCCCAGCGTTCTTCTACTCCACCGAGTGCCGGACCCGTAAGCCGGTCTTTCATATTTTTGTTATGACATGCTGCACATTGATTTTGAAAGATCGTTTTTCCTTCACCAATATCAACAGCACCACCGCCGGCTGCGGCGGCTCCATCCTGTGCCATGGCAAAGCATGCCAGCGACAGAAGCACTAACAAGGAACTAATTCGGCAAATCAAAGATCGAAATACCATAGTATATTGAGCGTTTAGAACTTTTAAATGATTTTGCAAATCGTCACAGATTTGTCACGTGGCGCAAATATATGACGCACTTTATTTTTTTAACAGAAAAACTTTAAAAGCGTTATCTATTTAGATTCTCTCTAAACAAGCTTTTAATACTTTGAAAATGTTGTAGAAAAATAAAATTTGGTAGTAAAATATTACTGCCACAGCATTGCCGTGTAAATATTGGTAAAAGCCGGGAAAAATTGGTATTTATTTGAAAAATAAAATTCATCGTAAATGCCGCTCAAATAGGTTGACAATTTATTCGGGATAAAAAATCAAACTGCCACCGGCGCTTTGATATGCGGATGCGGATTATACCCGACCAATTCAAAATCTTCGTATTGAAATGCAAAAATATCTTTCACCGCTGGATTCAATTTCAGCTGCGGCAGCGGACGCGGCTCGCGCGTGAGTTGCAGTTGCGCCTGCTCGATATGATTGGAATACAAATGCACATCACCAAACGTATGCACAAAATCGCCCAACTCCAGGTCACACACTTGTGCCATCATCATTGTGAGCAAGGCATACGAGGCAATATTAAAAGGTACACCCAAAAACACATCCGCCGAACGCTGGTATAGCTGGCAACTCAACTTGCCATTGGCAACATAAAATTGAAATAAGGCATGACACGGCAGCAGCGCCATTTGCGGCAAATCCGCTACATTCCAGGCACTTACGACAATGCGCCGCGAATCAGGATTGGTTTTCAACTGCTGTACCGCCTGCGCAATCTGGTTGATCGTTTCGCCATTCGCGCCTTGCCAGCTCACCCATTGCTTGCCATACACGGGTCCGAGGTCGCCGTTTTCATCCGCCCATTCATCCCAGATACGCACCCCGTGCTCGTTCAGGTACTGAATATTCGTATCCCCCTTTAAAAACCAGAGCAATTCATATATAATAGATTTAGTATGTAATTTCTTCGTCGTCACCAAGGGAAACCCCTCACTCAAATCAAAGCGCATCTGATAGCCGAATACACTAATGGTGCCCGTGCCCGTGCGGTCGGACTTTACAGTACCGTTATTTAAAATATGGTGTAGTAAATCGTGGTATTGTTTCATACTTTAAAATTGAAAGGTTGATGGGTTGAATGGTTGATTTTGTTATTGGTTATCAGGGTTTTGTGGGGTTTCAAATTCAAAAATGGATTGGAGCCAGGTAAGTAAACGCGTCGCTAATTCATTATTACAATCAAAGTAATTGGCGCTGATTGCTTGTCCCATGGGCATTCCAGGCGAAGGCTGCCA
>JBKBWT010000403.1:0-5586 GCA_046314415.1 Saprospiraceae bacterium | reverse complement strand
TTTTTCCAAAGCGCGCTTTTGCGCTTCATCCAACTTTGCTACAAATCTATTTTTACGGCTCATGCCGCTAATGTAGCTATTATTTACTTATTTTTGTCCAGGTACTTACCGTTTTTAAATAAATTTACCATAACATGAGTTATGGATAAAGGAGTGAATAAATATTTAACTATTGATAAGGTGCAACCTTTACGAGGTCGATAATTTTTTCTTAATTTTTATAATCATTACGCTTAATAAATAATCCAAAACAGAAAAGATACTTTCCATTTCCAGCAATCATTAAAACAGGCTTGTCTTAACGTAAATCATAAATGATAAGGTGCGACCGCGCTGCGGTCGAAATCAGGTTTTAACGTCTTTGCTATCAATATTTGACCACTTCACGGTCAAGGACATCGCACTAACTTTGTAGCAATCAAATGTGTATGACAAAATATGCTTTATAAAAGATGATATCCTATCAACGTGACAGAATGAAATACCTATTTTGTTATTCACCAATTAATTATAATGAAATATTTCGCGTGGCGGCTGCCCGGCAAATCCAGCGGAGCAATTGTTCCAAAGGAATCCCTTCGGGGGATTTGCCTAGCGTTTTTTGGTTACTTTTTTGGGCAATGCAAAAAAGTGACAAACCAATAAATTAAAGAACCATTGCTAAAATAATAATCAGTAAACCTAAAGCGCAACCCTACAATTCCTTCCCACACACCGCCACCGCTATTTTCGAATCCGCGGTACCATAATACAAATACCACTGATCTTTAAACCATACCAAGCCTTCTAAAAACACCACTTCATTCACCTGTCCGGTATGTTCGTAAGGTTTATCGGGTTTGAAAAAATACGTATCCGTACGATCCAATAACTTTACCGGATTATTGCGATCAAACAAAGCTTGTCCGGCAGTATAAGTACCGACTTTCAAAGCAGTATCCTGAAAACGTTCGGCATTCATGGAGTTATAAATTAATACAATACCGGCATCCGTTAACAAAGCGTAAGGACCACTTTCTACCAAACGACTATCAAAATAGCCCGGACGGGGTTGCAAAACCGATAACAATTCGCCGTGCATATTCTCCACAGGCTGCCAATGTATTAAATCATCCGAGCTAGCCATAAACAAATCCGTATCACCCCAATACATCCAGTATTTTCCATTAATGCGTTGCGCAATAAATTGCTCACCGACCCGCTTGCACACAATTGCACCCGACTTACCCCAGGTGTCGCGATATTTACCATTACCTAAAACCAAGCCATGCTTTTCCCAGGTTTGCAAATCACGGGACGAAGCCAGACAAAGGCGCGCCACTTTCCCATCATACGCCGTGTAGGTCATAATATAACGCCCGTCTTCGCTTTCAACAATGCGGGGGTCTTCTACCCCACCCTGCCATTCATACACTTTCATACTATCATTTGCGGGAAAAAAAACCGGCGCTGCCTGGGGTTGAAAATGAATCCCGTCATCACTCACCGCTAAGCCAATACGCGAAGTTTTAGCAAAGCGATCGGTGGTATTTTCGGCACGAAACAATAAATAGACCTTACCATCCCGCACCACGGCTGCCGGATTATACACATCTTTTTCCGCCCATTGGACCGATTCCTGCAAAATCGGATCGGTAAACGTCAATTCCGGTCGGGGTTGCAGAATAGGATTCACGCTATCCAATTTAGTAAAAGGCAGTAATGCCCAAGCCGGCGTTGCACTCGTCTGATCAGTAGATGCAGTTTGCGGAGTCGGTTGACAACTTACCGAAATCCATAATCCAACCGCTAAGAGATAAAGAGCGGGTTTCAGCATGGTGTTTTATTTTAATGGAATGCTAAAATAACGTGAATTATGAATAAAGGGAAAATAAGTTTTTAGTCATTAGCAAGGTACGACCTCTCCGAGGTCGCTATACCCTTTTTAATTTTTTTCTATAAACGTTCGACTTCTAGCGAAGTCGTTAAATGACCTCGGAAGAGGTCAAATGTTTATAGTAAATATTAAAGAACAAGAGGTACGACTTCTCCGAAGTCGCAAGTGGCTTCAACTGCTGACAGCACTTGGAGTGCTGTCAGCAGTTGAAGCTTATTCCTGATCGTCCTGTAAACAAAACCCTCAAAATAAAGTTAGGTTGTAACTGCTTCATTTACAGCGCAGGATCAATCATCATTAACTCACATTAAACATTGCCTTTATGAACCCGATGCTTATTTTCAGCATACTGCTTTTTTATGGTATCCTGGTTGTCGTCAATATTCCGGCGCCTTTCCTGGGCTTGGAATTTGAAAGCAATAACAAACCGCGCCTGTGGTTTCAACCGCCGGGCTTTGTCATTCCCATTGTGTGGTTTGTCCTTTTTACTTTGCTGGGCATTGCGCGTTACACGCTATTAAAAATGCAGCAACCGGAACTTGTCTGGCTATTGATTATCCTGGCGGTTTTATGCGCCACTTACGCTTATTATACTTTGGGCTTGGCAAAACTGACCGGCATTTCCGCTTTATGGTTTGGCTTAATTGGTAATCTCGTTGTGATTGCCGTTGCAGCTTTAGTGATTATTCAAATTTTGCCGGTGTCAACGCTTGCGGCTTGGCTCGTTGTGCCCGTGATTGTTTGGACGGCTTTTGCGAGTTTGATTGTATGGGGTGAGCTAAAAATGGAACATTTGATTTAATAAATGTGCATTATAAATAAGGACTATGATAAATAATAGTAAGATAACGTGAGTTATGGATAAAAACGATTTTAAGCTATTAATAACTAATGGAAAGTGGCTTATTGCTTGCGTTTTTTGATTTTATTTACGTTCTTTTTGCATTGCCCAAAAAGAACCAAAAACGCTAGGCATATCCCCCGAAGGGATTCCTTTGGAACAATTGCTCCGCTGGATCTGCCAGGCAGCCGCCACTACGTATATCATTATAAAGCGTTAGTAAACAACAAAATACGTTTTTGCCTCATGCTTGATACGATTGTCGTTTATATTGAATGTATCCATAATTCACGTTAAAATAAATAGTTTACAAGGAATATGATTGGAAATGCAGCGTTACGCCATTAGGCGTTTCATATTGGTAGCCATTATATCAGGTGTTGTTTGTGTTCCGTTAGGAACTTAACCAACTGTAGTTAAGCGCCTAAGGAGCAAGAACGAAGATTGATTATTGCTGCTTTTGATCTATAAACCTTAACGGGTTATTTTTATCCATAACGCACGTTCATTAAGCTATTTTCTTGGCGTTTAAACGCATTGCCCGCAAGCTACACTTGTTTGTTGCAAAGCAATACAATCTGTCTTACTTTTACCGGCAAAAACCCGATGCGCCGACAAACAACCTGGCTGTGGCTGATTAGCAGTGTGCTGACTTTTCTGGTCATTCGCACCATTATTGTTTTATTACCGCTGGATATTGCCAGCGCTGTGATTCCCGGTTGGCACACTACAATTTCTCCAACCGGTGCTACCTATTTTACGCTAGTATTAATGCTAATCACGTATGGCATCAGCCGCATTTTTCAATTCATTTACCGCTTGTTACAAAACGGCTTCAAAAACCGCTCGCGGCGTTAGTGGAGGCTAAAACCCGATTGCCGACAATAAAAAAAACGCGATCATTCGTTGCCAAACAATCACGTTTCTAAAAAATACGACGGTATAAAACACGCCGCATCGTTGTCATAGTCATGTACCACAAAAAAAAAGTCTAAAATACCTTTTGAACGTAAGGTTTACGCTGGCTTTTGGAGTTATGAGGGTTAGAATTGCGTTATTGCTCAATATACGTTTATTTAGTTAAATATCAAAATAAAAAAATTGGATAAAGTTGTTTAAAAATAAGCTTTAACTCGCCACAAATACACAAAGGCGCAAAACCGCACCAAAATTTTGGGGTAATTTTTGTGACTTAGTGTGCTTAGTGTACTAAGTGGTTAGATCATGTTTATTTTTTTTAATTTATTTGGCTAAAGCCCCCTTCTAAGCTCAGTAGCCCCCGCCATAAATGGCGGGGTAATTGAGCAGCATACTTGAATTACCCCGCCATTTATGGCGGGGATTAAGTAAGCACGAATGGGACTTTAGTCAAAAAAAGTAGTAATTGGCAAAATTTAAACATATGCTTATAATAAACCTGTAAAAATGCTGTAAATCTATTTAATATTTGTTAACAACTTGCCGTTACACGTTTATAACTTGCGGCTTGCCGAGTATAAATTGCAGCTTGCCGATGCAAACTCGCCGCTACCTGTTTATTTAGGGAGGCTATAAAGTTATAAATTGCCGTTACATCTTTATTTAATGGTACCTATCAAATTATACATTGCAGTTAGCTAAGGTAATTTTGCAGGTACGCGAGGTATTTTTGCAGTTGCCCGATCATAAATTGCCCTTACACGATTATTTAGTGGTACTATAAAATTACAAATTGCGCTTACCCATTTATTTAGTAGTACCTACTCCATTACAAATTACACCTTGAAAAAGTAGGATTGCAGTTGCCAGTACTATTTGTACAGCTTGCCGTATCGTACTGGCACTGCTTCCCGTATGTTGCTTACCGGTGTCTTTTCATTTTCACAAGTAGCACCCATTATTTGCGCTTACATCATGCGAAAGGACATACCGCTGATCTGTTTGTACTGCGGACTGTTGCTGCCAAACACCGCTTTGACGTAGCTTTTCACCTGCCGGGCGCGTGCCACCAGTCCATCTTCTTCATCGTATAGCATCTTGTCACGCTGAATACGGGCGGCTTCCAGTTCGCTCTCCGCCGCGATTGAATTGATAATCAGGATGCGCAAATGTTGTTCGTGCGCTTGCAATCCGCTCAGTTGCAATTCCGGTTCATTCGGTCGGTACTTGGTTTCGTGTGGGAGCAGGAGTACCAAATGCGAAAAGTGCTCTACCATGGATTCCTGCGACTTTTGCGACACCGAATTGGTACGCGTAGCGCCCGTTTCCGGTTCGGCATCAGTAGGAGGCGTGGTCGCATCCTGCGGCTGCTCGGTCATCACTTGTTCTGCTTCTTTACTCTTTTTCGTGGCGCGGAGTCCTAAAATACGCCGCTGAATCGCTTTTGCATCCTGGATCGTTTTTTTGCTCACGCCGTACGCCTTCATGGTATTAATGACGCTAGTAACCAGCTTGGGCAGCGCCTTGATTGCCTCCGTGCGTTCAAAAGCATTGGCTTTAGCCAACACTTTGCGATCTGCCAGATACTGTAAAGCCGCCTGCGCATTCGTGTACAATTGCCGCAAATTATTCAATTGCAACTCCTCGCGTCCGGGATTATACGCGCTACCCAGGGTACTACAACGCCCCATCAACTCCAGGAAGTTTACCAAATTGCGATTGTGACTCGCGTCTGATTTGTTTTTTTTGCTCATTGTAAGAATTATTTAGGTTAAAAAATAAGAATACCCAACCTGGCTAGTGCACCTGCGTGCAAAAGCATAATGATTTTCATGTTTTGTGTTATTTGATTGGGTTAGCCTCAAAAAAGAACCGTACAAAACGAAGTAAATAGCCGGCATTCATTTGCCCCCTGCGCCCGTCGGCAGCAGCGGACTTTGCTCTACAATAT
>JBKBWT010000402.1:0-5599 GCA_046314415.1 Saprospiraceae bacterium | reverse complement strand
TTCCAAAGGCGATTTTTAAAGGAGAGATTACAAATTTATCGGATGTAAATTTCAAAAAAGACGGTACTTACAAAGTAAAAGTAAAAGGTACGATGGACATGCACGGCGTGAAAAAAGAAACGACCAGCGATGGCACGTTAACGGTGGCAGGCAAAAATGTAAAAGTAAATTCGGATTTTATTATCAAACCTGCCGATTATGATATTAAAATTCCCAGCGTGGTGGCGGATAAAATCGCAAAAGAAGTAAAAGTAAAATTCACTGCTGAGCTGCAAGCTTTAGCCGGAAAGTAAATAAAAATCAGTTTTTATTACAAGTACAGCTTATTTTAACGAATGAGCTGTACTTAATAACATTATAAATAATAACTTTCTTTTAATTAAAATGCCAATATCATTTATGAAAAATACATTACTAGCCCTATTGATTATAATATTAAATCTGGCTACCATATATGCGCAGGACGACCTGCTGTCGCTCGTTGAAGAGGAAGAAACGACCGACTATGCCACTGCCTCCTTCAAAACCAACCGGGTGGTGAATGGACATTCCATCGAAAATACGGCTGCCGGTGTGCTCGATGTAAAGATTTCGCATCGCTTCTCCCCTATTTCCGAGGGATTTTATGATATATTTGGTCTGGATGGCGCGACGATTCGCATTGGGGTAGATTATGGCATCAGCGACCGGCTCATGGTAGGCATCGGACGCAGCAGTTTTGAAAAAATTTACGATGGCTTTGCAAAATATAAAATATTACGGCAAAGTACCGGAAAAGTAAATATGCCAATCACTTTAGTGTATCTGGCTGATTTTCAGATTACAACGCTAAAATTTGCCGATCCCGAACGCGATAATAAATTCACTTCGCGGCTGTTTTACACGCATCAGTTATTAATCGGGCGAAAATTTAGCGAAGGATTTTCCGCGCAAATTATGCCTACTTTAGTGCATCGCAATCTGGTGCCTACTACGGAAGATAAAAATGATGTTATTTCGATTGGGGTGGCGGCGCGCCAGAAATTAGGCAAGCGCGTGGCAATTACCGCCGAATATTACTATGTTTTGCCGGATCAACTGAGCGACGAGTTTACCAATAGCCTTTCGGTGGGTTTTGATATTGAAACCGGCGGGCACGTTTTCCAGTTTCATTTCTCCAATACCCCTTACATGACGTATAAAGGCTTTATCACCGAAACGAAAGATAAGTGGTTTTACGAAAATGACGGCAAGAATATATTAAGTGGTATTCGCTTTGGGTTTAATATTTCCCGGGTTTTCACAGTGGTAAAGCCCAAGCCATTGGAGTAAAACAATCTGTAATCCAATAATTTACAAATTAAATAAAATTATATTTTTATATTTTTAAATAGTGAATTAAAAAGGTCAAATACCGCTGTTAAATATCATATTCTAATAAAAAGACCTATAAGAATCTGTAATCTTATAGGTCTTACTTTTATAATATTAAAAAATTATGCTTTTAATTACAACCCATATCGGTTCTGGAAACCGGATCATTGTTGGGGAAGCAATTGCCAGAAAGCACTTTAGTTGGTGCATAGCGCTGTAAATCAGGATCATACAAGCCATCCTCCAAAAATTCTACCAAGTCGTCGATCTCTTTTGCGGTAAGATTCAGTGGGTGGAAAAGCGGCGAAATCTGACTGGCAGGCACTTCGGGATTCTCCGGCACACCCGCATTGAAATATTCGACCACTTCGCGCAGCGAGCGTTTGCTGGCACCATGGAAGTAAAATCCAATATCTTTCATATTATACAATTGCGGCACTTTAAATTTGTGCATGTCTTCTGCTTTTTTGGTAAAACCACCCCGACCAAAGTTGCGCAGGTCATTGGCATCCGTTCTGAACACATTATATCCGCTTTGATAATGATTTTTCACGCCCAGCGCAAAGAATTGATGCGGTAACGTGTTGAGTGACGGGCTGTTATGACAATTGGCGCAGCCAGCTTTTCCAAAAAACACCAGGGCACCTTCCTTCTGCTGCTCAGTCATAGCATCTTTTTCACCTTTCAACCAACGTTGGAAGGGCGCGCGATTCGTAAGAATCGTACGGAAGTAAGCCGCGATTGCAAAAGCTGCCGTTTCACGGGTATAACGCTTGTCAACCGGAATTTCCGGGAAAGCTTTGTCAAACATAGCCGTATAACCTAAAGAATCGGTTACTCCTTTGTTAACCACCTGGCGATGCACGACCAAAGCTCTGGCGTTGTTGGCTTCCAGCCCTTTCAATCCTTTAAAATTGATTTCCACCAGTGTATCCTGATGCCAAACTGCATCCGTACCCTGATTGACATCAAAGGAGCCAAAGGTTCCTGCCCACAATGCATTCGTGACATAGGTGGTATTAATCACCGGAAGTGGTCGGGCACCTTGCGCATCCACCTCTTCTCCTTTGTAAATTTGATTTTTGATACGACCTTCCCCACCAACACCAAAACCTACGGCGCCATCCGCAATACCCTGAAAACGTCCGGCAGTGAAGGCTCTTGCCGTAATATGACAACTCGCACAATAATAAGCGACTTTAGATGCCGGGTACTTGTTTTCCAAACCTAGTCCGGTTTCAAAAAATAGCATTTGCCCCAGTTTGACTTTATCCTCCGTAACCGGATTTTTGGGGTCTTGATTAGGCAACGCGGCATAATCATTACTTTCGGGCATAATAAAATACTCGTACGCCCCCGTCGAAGATTTACGGTCTAAAGCATCCTGCAGGGCTCGATCAAGATTCGTTTCAACCGGTTCATGCTGGCAAGCAAGCATATAAACGGTTGCTGCAAAAGCGGCAAAAATAATAAGGGCTCTTTTCATAGTGATTGAGTTTAAATTAATTCATGAGATATTTTATAGGTTTAATAAAATTCGTTTCATTGCATAGCAATGGAAATAATGCCCCACGCATCCCTACAGCATTGTTAAAAGCTATAGATTGGATGCGAAGCGTTAGACTGGTATTGAAATACCAGGCAAAGCCAACTTAAAACTTAAAGAATATAGGGATGTAAACCTCTGAAAAGCGTTAAACAATGTAGCTCTAGGCGACCTGAACAGGAATAGTAAAAACGTGGCTTAAAATTAGGAATTTTCTGTATTCGATGCAAGTAGCAATGTCCTTTTCACGTCCATTATAATTACAATAGACTGAAAATCAACAATTTAAAATGTTAAATTTTTCAAAAAAAATTTACAGCAGATAGCTTCCAATGTGCGAAACTGACATTTAACAAACTACCTGCTGCCCTTACCGGTCGCTTACTTGGTTGCCGGTATCAACTTATAAACTCTGCCCGGATTTTCCACAGCAATGTAAATATAACCATCCGGTGCCATGCGTACATCGCGCATCCGACCGACGTTTTCCAGCATTAATTCCTGGTTTTCGACTTTTTCACCATTCATATTGCAACGATTTAAATACTTAAACCGCAGAGAACCAACAATTATATCGCCTTCCCAAGCTTTATAACGATTCCCTTGTACCACTGCCATACCCGACGGCGCAATGGAAGGTACCCAGTACGTCTCCGGCTGCTCCATGCCCTCCTGAGCGGTTTTATTGGTGAAGGTGGTACCATCATAATTAATGCCATATGATATAACGGGCCAGCCGTAATTTTTACCTTTCTCAATCAGATTCAACTCATCGCCACCGCGCGAACCATGCTCGGTTTCCCAAAGCGTACCGGTTTTCGGGTCAATCGTCAAACTCTGCGGATTGCGGTGCCCGTAAGACCAGATCGAAGGCATCGCGCCCGGCGTATTTACAAATGGATTATCTTTCGGAATGCTGCCATCGTCTTTGATGCGGTGAATTTTTCCGCAGTGATTATTCAAAGATTGTGGTAATTCATTGTGGTTGCCCCGATCGCCCACTGAGAAAAATAAATTCCCGTCTTTATCAAAAACCATCTTCGCCCCATAATGATGGCGCGTGCGCGCGTACGGGAGTGCCTCAAAAATTACCTTTTTATCCGTCAGTTTATTCCCGTTCAATTTTGCCCGCATGATGGCAGTCGTAGCCAGAGTACGCTCGCCTTCTTTTTTACCGGCTGAATAAGACAAGTAAATAACTTGGTTTTTATTATAATTTGGATGTAATATTACCTCCATCAAGCCGCCTTGTCCTTCGGCAACTACCTCCGGAGCGCCCGAAATCATTTGTAATTCACCTTTTTTAGTGCGTCGGAAAAATTTACCTCCGCGATCGGTAATGAGCATATCCCCGTTGGGCAAAAACGCCATACTCCAGGGTACACCTACGCCCTCCGCCACCAGTTCCGCGCGAATGCCCATCGCTTCGGTCTTAAACTCCGTCGGACTTTCCTGCTTACCCGCAAAATCGTAGCGTTTTTGATTTTCAATGCCGGTAAGAATGTACTCCGCCAGCGCCGTAATTTCCGCATCAGTAAACGCCGTATCAAACCCCGGCATGCCCTCATCGGGGTAGCCGACTTTGATCGCCGTAAATAAATCATCCTTGGAATTGCCGTGTTTCCAGCGGCGATCCACAAAAGCCTGCATTTGCTCGCCGTGGCAGCCCGCGCAGAATTTCTCATAATTCGCTTCCGGGTCAGCCGGAGCCGCGTCATCCGGGCGCACCGCAAAAATCAGCAAAGGCGCGAGCGCCGCAACAACCAACATTTTTTTCAGCATGTGTGAATGGGTTTGATGTTTTGGTACAACAGAAGGGTGTAAAAATAGTTGAAAGAGGGCGTTTGTACAAACGAGTAAAGCAAAAATTGATTGGATGAAAGGATAAGAATTGCACTGTTTTATAAGATTAAATCGTAATAAAAAGTGTAAAACGTGATTGAAGAGATAGTAAAAGGAATTATTTTTAACCCCATTATAAGCAGTAAAATATTTCTTCATTTGATTATACATTCCGTGAAAACAGATATTACATCTTTTATAAAAAGTATATCAAATATACCTCCGGATGTTTTGGAACTGATGCTGGCGCATTTTCAACACCTGGAATTACCAAAGCATTATTATTTACTGAAGCAGGAAAGACCTTGTGCCTACCTGTGGTTTATGCTGGAAGGTGCGGTCCGATATTTTTATACGGATGAAGAAGGTCGGGAAGTAAATGTATGGTTTTCTTTAGATCAGGACATTGTAACGGATGTGCCCGCTTTTGTTCATCAAACATCAACCCAAATAAGCATTCAACTGCTGGAAGACAGCGAATTATACGCACTCTCCTATCAACATTTACAACAATTATTACAAAATCATCATGCTTTTGCGCTTTGGTATATCAAAATGATAGAAAAATATTACATCTCGCAGGTGGAAGAGCGGATTGATACGCTCCAGTTTCTCAATGCGGCGCAACGCTACCACAAGCTTTTAGCAGATTTTCCGGGCATTACCCAACGCATTAGCTTAGGACACATTGCTTCTTTTCTGAATATTACACAAGAAACCCTCAGTCGCATTCGCGCAGGAAAAATGTAATAGAGTTGCGTCCATGTAAATAGTTGAAAATCAAAGTTGATTAAATTTGGGGTAAAAAAAGGAGCATGAGCCTACATTATAAAGCTATAAAAGAGGATCGACAATGGC
>JBKBWT010000401.1:0-5605 GCA_046314415.1 Saprospiraceae bacterium | reverse complement strand
GTCGTCGTTTTTCCGGCTAATTTCCGCGAGGAATTATTACATACCAACGCCGCACAGGTGCAACTCGTTGCCGACGCCACCGATACCAATACCGCCACAACCATTACCAATTATGCCGCAAATATTATACGTGATTATCAAGATGAAATATTGAATAATCAGCAACTACCCTACACTATCAAACTGGAAACCAGGATGTTATACAATCCGCAACTCAAAAGCGCCTTTAATTTTGTGCCGGGTGTAATGGCAATGGTGATGATGTTATTATCTGCCTTAATGACTTCCGTCGCCATTGTACGAGAAAAAGAAATGGGTACAATGGAAATTTTATTGGTATCGCCGATGAAACCATTATTGGTCGTATTAACCAAAGCTATTCCTTATTTAGTTTTATCCTTTATAAATGTAATTATAATTTTATTGTTAAGCGTTTTTGTCTTGGAAATGCCGATTAACGGGAGTTTATTATTACTCTTATTAGAATGTTTATTATTTATATTAACCTCTTTGGCTTTAGGATTATTAATTTCTTCGGCGACCAATTCACAGCAAATTGCCATGTTTATATCATTAGTTGGCTTAATGATGCCCACTATTATATTTAGTGGCTTTATGTTTCCGATTGAAAATATGCCTCTTCCCTTGCAAATTGTTTCTAATATTATACCTGCTAAATGGTTTTATATCATTGTAAAATCGGTGATGATCAAAGGCTTAGGCTTACTCGCCATTTGGAAAGAAACCCTGATTTTATTGGGGATGACGGTGTTTTTGTTGGGGATTTCGGTGGCACGATTTAAAGTAAGATTGGAGTAAAGTACGAAGTACGATTTACGAAGTACGATTTTGTTATTAGTTACTTGTTATTTGAATGTAATAAATCCAAGTAACGAATAACAACTAACAAAAATTAAAGCAAAACTCAATTAAAAAACTAAAGATGAGAACTTTACGCTTCCTGCTTCAAAAAGAATTTCGGCAGATATTCCGCGACCCGGGTATCCTGCGCATCATATTCGCCATGCCAATTATTCAGTTAATTATATTGCCATTTGCGGCGGATTATGAAGTAAAAAATATTAATCTCAGCGTCATTGACCACGATCATTCGAGCTATTCCCAACGCTTGATTTCCAAAATGACCGCGTCGGGTTATTTTCGATTGACAGATTATTCTAATTCATATACCACAGCTTTAGAAGCAGTTGAACAAGATCGAGCCGATATTGTAATGACTATTCCGGCGCATTTTGAACGCGATTTAATCAAAGATAACGAGGCTAAAATCATGCTCGAAGCCAATGCGATCAATGGCGTGAAGGCAGGATTGGGCATGGGTTATGCTGGGCAAATTATTAATGATTTTAATCGGGAAGTAAGGGAAAACTGGATTGTGATGCCCAAATATAATGAAATGCCCTTGATTGAAATCCAAACCGCGAATTGGTATAATCCGAATATTGATTATCATTTATTCATTGTACCCGGCATATTAGTCGTTTTAGTAACCATGGTGGGCAGTTTTTTAGCGGCGATGAATATTGTAAAAGAAAAAGAAATCGGCACGATTGAGCAAATGAATGTAACGCCGGTGAAAAAATACCAATTTTTATTGGGTAAACTCATTCCTTTCTGGGTGCTGGGCTTGATTTCCCTGGCAATGGGACTCATCGTCGCATTTCTGGTGTATGGTATCATACCGGTGGGAAGTTATATCACAATTTTCGGATTCGGCATGATTTATTTACTTGCCGTGTTAGGCATTGGCTTACTGGTGTCCACTTTTGCCGATACGCAGCAGCAGGCAACACTCATTTCCTTCTTTTTTATGATGATCTTTATATTATTAAGTGGTCTTTACACGCCGGTAGAAAGCATGCCCAATTGGGCGCAAGTCATCGCTTGGATCAATCCTGTATCACATTTTGTAACCGTGATTCGGGCGATTGTAATAAAAGGCAGCGGCTTTGCCGATATTTTACCACAATTATTCACCGTATCAGCTTTTGGATTGATTTTCAACAGTTTAGCCATTTGGAATTATCGTAAAACGGCTTAAAACTGTAGATTTATTATTGCCGTTATTACATTATTAAAAAATAATATAAATCCGGCAGAAATTGCTTTTTTTATTGCAACAATACTGACTTTTCTCATTGCAACTAACTGGGATAAAAGCTTATTTGGAAGTATTTCCTAACCAAGTAAACTTCCCATGTACAAGCAAATTTTCCGTTGGGGGATGCTGTTATATATGATCATTATTGCTCATGTTATAATGGCGCAAAATGAATTACCCCCATCCCGTTTTCGACCATTGGTGATTTCGGTTTTTAATAACTCCACCTTGCTGCCCGGCTCAGGAAAACTGGGCTTTTGGGGTGTCCCGATGCATCCGGGCTTTTCGGTCGGCACCGAATTTCGTTATAATGATAATAATATAAGTGAATGGTTTCAGACGGCAAAGTTGGGTTATACCTATCACCGTTACGTGCAACATAGCATTCAGCTTTTCTCCGAATTAGGCTATCGTCATCATTTTGCTGCCTTTGACCTGGAAGGACGCCTGGGAATTGGTTATTTACATGCCATTTCCGATGCTCAGATTTTTGAGTTGAACAGCGAAGGCATTTACGAACGCAAGCACACGCTGGGACGCCCGCAGGGTATGGCTTCCATGAGTATTGGTATGGGCTATACCGTAGCCGCATGTAATGACTTACGGGTATTCCTGGCGCAGCAATTTTACCTGCAAACGCCTTTTGTGAATGAATATGTACCGGTATTGCCCAGCTCGGCTTTCCATGTAGGCGTAGCAATTCCCTTTTTCCGATCTTTAAAATAGTAAATTATGAAAACGATTATAAAATATTGGGGATTATTATTACTTTCCCTGGCTTTTATGATAATCGGATGTAAAGAAGACGAAATTGGAACCACTGCCGATTGTACGACCAATCTTCCATCGCCCGATACGCACCCGAAAGCAGTGGCTTTTCAAAACGTGCTGAATAAATACACCAAACAAGGATTACCCGGCATTTCGCTGCTGGTGCGCGACGAAAACGGCACCTGGTACGGCTCGGCAGGTTTAGCAGATATTAATGAAAATATAAAAATGCAGCCCTGCCATGTATCAAAAGTGGCGAGTGTTACTAAATTATTCATGGGTGCTTTAGTAATGAAACTGGTCGAAGAAGATAAAATAGCCCTGGACGCACCAGTGACTACTTATCTTACAAGGGATTATTCAGATAAAGTTGCCAATATTAATAAAGTTACATTACGACAATTGTTAAATCATACCAGTGGCATTCCTGATCTGATTGAGCAAAATGGATTTTATTTAGCCGTGCTAAATAATCCGGCAAAAGAGTGGCATCCCTCTGAATTACTAAAGTATATATATGAACTAAATCCGTTATTTGAGCCGGGCAGTCAACTGGAATATTCCAACACCAATCTGCTGCTGGCAATTATGGCAATTGAAGGCGCAACCGGGCAGGATCATGCCAAATTACTACGTGAAAAAATCATTCAGCCGCTGGGTTTACAAAATACCTATTATTACTGGCACGATCCATTACCCAAATTTGTAGCGCAAGGCTATTATGATTTATATAATAATGGCACCATTGTAAATATGACCAATTTTAGTACGGGCAGTGGGAATGGTTACACCGGCATTTATTCCTCCGTGTTTGATTTACAACGCTTTATCGAAGCTTTATTACGCGATAAAACTTTATTACAACCCGCCTCTTTGCAGGAAATGATACGCATCACCGCAGAAGACCTAATAGATCAGGAAGGTTACGGCGTCAGCATTCGCAAGGATTTTTATGATCGCCCCGCCAATGAATATGCACTCGGGCATCGCGGGCGCGACCTGGCTTACACCGCCGATTTATTTTATTTCCCGAATCAGGATATCACGATGGCTTTATTAATCAACTATGGCACCGATGCGGATAGTGACTTAAAGCCTGTTTTTCAGGCATTTAGAAAAGAAATTGTGTACGTAATAATGGAGTAAATACAATGTAATACCAACCGGTAGCGCAATTTACACAACATCACATGTAAATCAAAAAAATATTTATAAACTTTTTTAATAAATCAATTAACAATGATATAACCATTATAATTGGAATCAATATAAAATAAAAGTGCCGCTATCTGCTCATCCGTAAGGTTAGAAAAGGCAGCCATTATATTGGGTTGATATTCCTGCCAAAGCTCCAGGGCACGTGGATGGCGCTTTTTAATCATATTTTGTGAATTTCTTATAAAATTATATAAATCTGATTGCGGATACTTACGCCAACGCTCGGTGACGCCACCCAGCGCCGGACCGGTGAGATTGTCCTTCATGTTTTTATTATGACAAGTAGCGCAATTATTAACAAACAATTTTTTTCCAATCTCTAATGGACTAGGTTCCTGCGGAATCGGAATTGCTTCTACTATATCCATCTTTTCCTCATTCAGGGCAGGTTGTATTGAATTTTTATGTAATAACCATGTAATAATACCTAGCGAGCCTAATAAAGTGACGGTAGCTATGATATTAATAGCCCGAATAATTTCGAGGT
Source organism: Saprospiraceae bacterium (assembly GCA_046314415.1). Taxonomy (GTDB): domain Bacteria; phylum Bacteroidota; class Bacteroidia; order Chitinophagales; family Saprospiraceae; genus JADJNW01. The sequence continues at coordinate 1,007 of JBKBWT010000401.1, read as the reverse complement.
AAGGATTCGTATGATTATACACGCTAATTTAAAACTGCTTCTTTGCCAATTTTTTATGCAAGTTATTCATTTCCATTAATGCCGCTGAGCCGTACCAGGGATGGAGTTCCATCACCAAACGCCCGGCTTGCACCGCAGGGTCCGTTTCGGTTAAGGCTTTCGCTTCTTCTACCGTCGCTACATTAAAAATATAAATACCGCGAAGTTCACCGTCATCCATGAATGGTCCGGCAGTGACGAGCTTGCCTTCTTCCGCCATGCGATTGATATTTGCCATGTGGGCTTCCTGGAGTTTTGCCGCAGTCAGAGAATCCTGGTCGCGATTCGGTCAGGCTTTTAAAAATGCCATTACATATTGGCGCATACCGATTTCATCGGCGCCGAGGCGCTGGGCGAGCAGAGAATCGTAGGTAGTGCTGGCAGTTGGCGTAGTTTGCCCGGTTGTTTGCGGAGCTTTTTGCCGACATTGCAGGAATAATATTACAAATAAAAAGACAAATGATGTAATAAGAATCTTTTTCATGAGTTTTAGGTTGAATTTTATTATAAAAAGTAAATAATTTCAAACATTGGCTTCATTCTAAAGCGAACAGCCTGAAGGCTGTGCGACGAAAGGCAGCCTAAAGGCTACTCTACGTACTGCTGGCGCACGACCAGCGCGTAAAAATCATTTTCCAGCGGTAAGTACCCCTGATCGTAACAAAAGCGATATGCATTACCATTTTTCGTTACATATTCATTGGTGAAATAGTGGAATTTAAAGCCACGTTCCAGCAATTTATCCTTATGTACTTTGGCTTTACCATCGGGGTTCAATTCTGCCAGAATACGCCGGTTTTTACGCAAAATATTATTGATATTACGAATAAAATTAGTCGCATCACTGTTTAATTTATTATTATACGCACTGCGACATTGATCGGAACAGAATTTTTTATCTTCTCTTCCCATGAGTTTGTCTCCACATTCTAAACAAGTTTTTGTTTGCATCGGTTGATGATTTTACA
>JBKBWT010000400.1:0-5644 GCA_046314415.1 Saprospiraceae bacterium | reverse complement strand
GAAACACCGTATTTACCTCGCTGCTCTCCAAGCTGCCTGGGACAAACTTGCTCAGCTTAAAGGTCATACTGTCAATGAACTCAATTTTCAAAATTTATGCGCTGCGTAATATCAGTTATAAAAATACAAAAGGGCACTTCCGTTATGAAAATGCCCTTTAGATGAATCCTTTTCGTTTTACTTATGGTACAACTCTGCGGCGGTTAAACAAGCTCGCAATGAACAGCAATACAACTGCACCAATCAGGGCAGTCAGGATGTAGTTGAGCGTACCGCTGCCCGTTTCTGGAGAGCCCGTGCCCAGTACTGGACCTAATAGCCAGCCACCCAGCAAACCACCAACGATACCAATAATAATATTGCCGACTAAGCCGAAGCCAAAACCGCGTACAATAACGCCTGCCAGCCAACCGGCGATTGCTCCTACGATAAGGAACCAGATTAATGCTGAACCATCCATATCAATTAATTTTTGGTTTTAAGGAAAAAATGAAATTATGGGTTATAAAAAATAATTTTAGCAAAATTAAATTTTTATGTTTTTTTGTTTCGCGGGACTTACAATTCAAACGGATAAGGAATAACGAAGTTCAACAAAAAAAGAGTGAGGTATTTTTGCCTTACGCTTTCGAGGAAATCTTACATCCGAAGAATCGTATTTACACTATCCGGAGGGTACGTTTTTATTGAGTTAAAATGATTTTAGCGGTATATAACTGATTATTTACCTTTATTTTATAAAAGTAAGTGCCGGGTACGAGGTCAGCCGCATCGAGTTGCAGAGAGAAAATTCCTGCGGGCATTCGTTGGTTGATGAGCACTTTTACAAGTTTGCCATTTACATCAAAAAGTATAATATGCACCGTTGCCGCTTGTGCCAAAGCGTAATGCAACGTGTTAAATTGCTCAAACGGATTAGGATATACCCCCAAAATGACAAAAATCGGATCATCCTTCGGGCGCTTACTGCCGGTTGTAATGGAGGGAGCATTGGGGGCGGGTTGATCTGGATTTGCTTTGGCAGGGCTTTGAGCATTGGCTTTCCGCAAATGATTTTCCCTGTTTTTAGTGTAATAAGCTGCGCCGAAAATTTCCGGTTGAGCGGGCGTATGTATAGTAGAGAAATACCAATTTGCCTGGACGCTGTCGGCTTTTACATCCAGAATAAAATAGCCGTGCTGTGTGAGATCATTGTACTTCATGTGTGGATTAGGATTACCCAGATTGATACCGGGGAAAGGAGCAATCGGTGTATTGATTTGAGCCTGAACCTGTTGCGCCAATGTTGCATTCAAATTCTCATCAAAATTGGCAGAGGTAATGCTAGGTGTGACAAATTCTACCGCTACGGAGCCTTCGCCGGTAGCCTCATTGTATGTAGATGAAGGCGAGTATAAAGGCGCACGCCCCACTATGGGCAACGTTTGAAAAGCTACATTGACCGGCTTATCTACTACATCGTAAGCAAAAGAAGCGTGGACATCGCCAGTGAGAATCACCACGTTATCAATCGTATTATTTTTAATAAAGCGAATAAGTTGCGAGCGTTCCGCCGGGTAGCCATCCCAAATATCGAGAAACATACTTTCCAGCCCCTCGTAAGTAAAACCGGAGCGCCCCAGTGCCGCCCAACCCACATGAAATTCCGAGAAAGTAACTTGCTGCCCGATCACCTTCCAACGCGCCTTTGAACTACCGAGTTGATGGAACAGCCACGCTTTTTGTTCGGCACCCAGGATGGTGCGGTTCGTATCCTGCAAGGCCGGGTCATTAATATTGGTGATCTGCAATTCCCGACCTTCGAGGCGCGTGTCTAGCATGATTAAATCCAACAAATTGCCATATTGAATGGTACGATAAACGCCTTGGGCATCGTTGTCACGAATGGGCATCCATTCAAAGTAAGCCTGTTTGGCAGCGGTTTTGCGGGCATTCCAACTGCCCTCCGTACTGTCAGTATGATTTTTAGCGCCATCTTTGTACGAATTACTGGCACTTTCGTGATCGTCCCAAACCATAATAAACGGATGTTGCTGATGAACACGGGCGAGGTTAGTGTCGAGCCGATAAGTCGAATAGCGGGTGCGGTAGTCTTCCAAAGTCACAATTTCCTTATCAGGCTCCACGCGGCGGTCTCGCTGCAAAGTGCTATCGTCGTAAGTGCCATTGGCATACTCATAAATGTAATCACCCAAGTGAATCACCGCGTCCAAATCATTCCGTTCCGCCAGGTGATAATAATTGGTGAAATATCCAGCCTGATAATTGCTGCAAGACACCACCCCAAACTTGAGATGTGTCGCCTGGTCAGCAACAGGCGTCGTTTTGGTTTTACCAATCAGGGAGTTTTTATTAAATGCATTGAAAACGTAATAATATGTTTTGCCAGCTTCCAAACCAGCTACATCTACTTTGACAGTGTAATCCCGCGCGACATTGGTGGTGAACGTTCCGGATTTTACCACATTGCTGAAGCGAAGGTCGGTCGCTACCCGCCAGGTTACTTCTACCGAAGGATTATTGATTTTTTCAGGCGTTACCCGGGTCCAGATGATGACCCGATCCTGAAGGGGATCGCCAGAAGCTACGCCGTGGTAAAAGGGTGCCCAGTCAGGATTAAAAGTAACGGGTCCATTGCGAAACGCTACGCGATCATTGTGTAATAATACTGCATCATTTTGTTGTGCCAGGAGCAAGGTTTGAAGCAGGAGCAAGCTAAAAAACAAAAGGATGGTTTTCATAGGGTAAGGATTTATTCAGGTGAATTGCAAAACAATTGTGATATATACACTAAAGGAAAAGCGGGTATTATGTTTAAATGAATCACCGGATAAATAGGGGTCTATTTTACATTAACTGATGAAAATCATAGACTTGTCTGATGGATATCATCTCAGAAGGCTCCTCTTCCCTGCATCTTTGTAATAAAAGTATCAAATTCTAATACCTTAAATCGTCTTAATTATGAACATCCTGGCACCTGTAAGCACGATCATGACCACAAAACTTTTCACGGTTAATCCGGCGGATAAGCTGATTCGAGTGAAAGAAATTTTCGATACGCATGCCATTCACCACATCCCGGTGGTGAAGTTTAAAGAAATTATTGGCATTGTTAGCAAAACGGACTTACTATATTTTATGCGGGGCTATCACCTCAACGACGAAGACCGCTTTGTGAATGAAGCCCGCCTGCGCGCCTTTACCGCTGAGGAAATTATGACCAAGGGTATGGCTAAAATAAGCCCGCACGACCGCATTAGTGTAGCCCTGGAAATATTCCTGGTGAATCGCTTTCACGCCATTCCGGTCGTTGAGAATGACGAATTGGTGGGAATCGTTACCACATTTGATGTGATCAAAGCCTTGGCACACGAAAGTGTTACACCTGAACAGGTGCTGGATAGCCAGCAAGCTTAGTTGCAAAATATAGACTTTAGGTAGGAGGCATCAGGCAAATTTATTGTCCGCCATCGTCTGTTATCTAAAGTCTTATTCTTTCATTTTTAAAAAGACAGCCATGTTGCGGATTCAAATATTGGGCATTGGGTGTAAGAAAAGCCGAGCTTTGAAAGCGAACGTGATGGAAGCGCTCGATCATATTCCGCTAAATGTCTGGGTCGAAGAGATAGCGGCGATAGATGATATTATGCAATATCAGATTCATTCCACTCCGGCACTCATCATCGACGATACGATCGTTATTGAAGGAGAAGTACCTTCCGTAGATGATTTGGAACATTTGCTGGAGCATTATCAAAATCAAACGCCAACGCTGCGAAATATGTTAGTGCCGACCGATTTTTCGCCTACGGCAGCTAACGCTTTTCGCTTTGCCACAGCCATGGCAAAGGGGAAGTCCTGCGAAGTTACTTTATTACATGTGTATCATCCACATTATGACAGCGCCAATCCTTATCCGATGGTACTGAGCGATGATTTACATGCCCAAAAACAATGGCAGGTTGATCGATTTGCCGAAGAAAATTACCTTGCAAATGGCAATGGAACGAATAAAATCAGCGTAAAAATTGATTTATCCCTGGGGTTTGCTGCGGATGAAATTATTCGTTACTCCCAGGAAAATGACTTGATTGTTATCGGCACTACCGGCGACGGCAACTGGCTGGAGCATATTTTTGGCAGTGTATCTTCGCAAGTAGCTCGCTATGCGCAGTGCCCGGTATTGCTCGTGCCTCCGGGCGTGACCTACAAAGGTTTCCATACCATCGTGTACGCCAGTGACTCGGAGGTGGTGGACAATAGCAAATTGCGGCGGCTGGTGGACTGGCTGGATATTCCACAAGCGGAAGTACATGCAGTACACGTAGAAAAATCTTATTCCGAGGAATACCGCATGAAGCGTACCGAACCTCAACTGGCTTCGATGGTACAACCTTCCAATCTGAACCTCACTCTAACCGAAGTGGCTGCTACCGATACCTTGAAAGCCCTTAATACCTATGCCAACGAGCGCAATGCCGACCTGCTGGTGATGAGCACGGCTAAACGCAGCTTGCTGGAAAACTTTTTCCACCGGAGCCTCACGAAACAAATGGTGCTGAAAGCACAAATGCCGATCCTGATTTTGCATGGTAAAAACGACAAGCGGCAGTGACCTGACGGCTTCAAGTGAGCAACTTTCGTAACAAAATTCTATAATCCCGGATGGAGTCCCGTTCCTCTATTGCAATGATGTCGAAATCGTTTTTTAGAGCGAACAGGAGCATCCCCTTATGGCTATTGCGGGTTTTGAAGGTGATGTGGGGATAGCCCTGTTCTTTCACCCAGTGTTCTTGTGCGTCGGCGAGCGCTTGTGCAATACCCAGTCGCCGATAATCAGGCAGCACCCCGCCCATCCACGAGTAGAAATTACCGTCCCGTTCGTAGCCTACTTTGAAACCTACCGGATGCTCAGCAACATACGCCACCAGAATTAGGTGCGGCACGCCCCTCAGCCTTCGATCGGACTCTGCTGCGCCATGTGGATTGATGAATTCGGGAATTTGTTGCGATACGGCAACTACCGTCGCAATGTCACTTTCGCGTATCTCAAAAGCCGGATTGCCATCTGCTTGCATCGAACGCTTCTTTTAAATGTCAATTTCCAGGTAAACCGGACAATGATCAGAATGCACCGCGCTGGAACAGTGATACGACTGAATCAGGCGGTTTTGCAAATTGTCAGAAACCGACTGGTAATCAATGCGCCAACCTTTGTTGTTGCTTCTAGCACCCGCCCGGAAACTCCACCAGCTATACTCCACTTTATCGGGATTCAAATAGCGAAATGCATCGGTGAAGCCACTGTCAAACCATTTGGTCATCCAGGCGCGTTCTTCGGGCAGGAAGCCGGTATTGTTTTTATTGCCCTTCGGATCGTGAATATCAATTTCCTGATGGGCAATATTATAATCACCGACCACAATCAAATTGGGGCGCTCCTGCCGCAATGCCTGAATAAAATTGTAAAAATCGTCGAGAAATTCCATTTTAAAACCCTGCCGGACATCACCTGTGGTACCGGATGGGAAGTAACAATTCAGCAGCGTCCAATCGTCAAAATCGGTGCGCAGAATACGCCCTTCGGAATCGTATTTGATCAAACCACAACCCTCAATGGTGAGGCTGGGCTTGTTTTTGG
>JBKBWT010000399.1:2135-5659 GCA_046314415.1 Saprospiraceae bacterium | reverse complement strand
TGGCTACATTGCTATCATACACCCGAAGATTGCTTAGTACACGCATCGTTTCTTCGCCATAAGGCGCCGTTCTTGGGTTGGCGATCGCTATTTTTTGCACATTATTGCTCACTACCACGCGCACGCCGGAGGTGAGATTGATATCTTTACAAGTCCAAATCACCAGTGTTCCATAGGCGTACGTAGTCGGTGCCTCCGCGGCTATACCCGCACGGAAAAGCGTGTCGGGGTATTTCATATCAGCAGAAACGAATATATCATACGGTGCCCCTTGCAATAACTGAGCGGTGAGTTTGCCCGAAGAGCCCACGACCAGTTCGACCCTTGCATCGCTGCTTTTTTCAAAAGCTTCCTTCAGCGCTTCCATGGCAAATTGGGCATTGGCGGCAACGGCTACTACTAATTTTTTGTCGGGGTCGGTTGCTACTTTTTCGTTTTGGCAAGCTGATAGTCCAAATAATATTAAACTTAGAACAAATGTTATATGCCGCATAAATTATATAAAATAAGGTTTATATTTTAATTGTATCAAATTAAAAGCCAATACCTTGCTAAACACTGGTACTCATTACCGGTGCTACCGCTTGGGGTGTTTTTTTGAATTTACCCGCAAAGTAAAAGACGGATGCTAAAATGGTGACAATACCGGCTCCACCTAAAATGTAACTGAAACTGATAAAGAAATCGAGCCAGCTCAAATTGGGTTGTCCAAAATTGCGATACAGCATAACGCCTACACTGCCCAGGTAGCCAAAGGAATCCGCTACATAGATCAAAAATCCTGAATTTGCAACGGTGCGAAATGCAGCAATCATGCGGTCAAACAGGACGCAGTTAAACGGCACATAACACATGTAGGTTCCCAGCCCGACTGCAATCATCCAGGGCAGTGGCGCCAGCATTTTCATTTGAAAAAGTATTGTACTTATAATAATAAGAATACAACTTATCAGAATAAGCCAATGATATATAATAAATGCTGTTCGATTATTACGAATCATCATAGTAGCAGTAATAACAATAAAAACGATTAAAGCAATGGGCAATTCCGATTGGGTAAAAATGGCGGGACGATCTACATATCCCATTGCAATCCAGAGTTCATTCGCAAAATCATCGCGAAAGCTGCGGTAAGCCGTAAGGAATACATAAAAGAGTACCAAAGCAAACAAGCCAAATGCAAATTGCAACACAAAAGCCCGGCGTTGTGGGGCTGTCATCGGCTCGCGTTTGGTGCGCTCGGCTTCATCCTCAGCAGTAGGCGGGGGAATTTGATTCAGCAAAATAGTAAAAATTAACAAGGGCAATAAAAACAACAATCCTGCTACAAATGGCATCCAGAATTGTGACACCCCCCAGTCCACCATTAGCCACTTTCCCACGGACTTCACCACGCCGCCCGACACAATAAAACTGATACTCAATCCGGCTCCCAGCGCATCCGAAGACGTCCGACCTTCCAGGTAAGAGAATACAATTCCCCAGATCATTCCCAGTGGTAAGCCATTGAAAAACAGGAAGATAAAATTATATGGATAGGGCACCGCTCCAAAGAGCAGCAGTGCAATTTCGGCAACCGCCACCAACCCCAGCAGCATAAAAAACCGTTGCCCCGGCTTCAGTTCGGAAATAACCTTGATACCAATGAATTTTGCCAGCATATAGCCGAATACCTGCACCATCACCAGCAAAATTTTATAATCTACTCCCCACAGCGACAAGCCCTCGAAACCCGCAGCGGTAAAGGTTTTGCGAAAGGCATACATGCAAAAATACGTGCCAAATGCAGCCAGCAGGGCATACACGGCAAAGGTAAATTTATCGGTGCGCAGCAACCAATTCTTAATCATGGATTCAGGCTTTTCCGTAAAATTTGTGAAAATGCAGGACTTTTAGTAGGATTTTTAAGTTAAATTATTTGTAAGGATTGAATTCCTTCTCATGAGGCTTGGCTTTTGGTTATCGGTTAGACGGTTAACAGTTATTGGTTGATGGTTATCGGGGCTATCTATTGCATTCAAAACTGGATGTAAAATTTGTGACCTGGAGTATAAAACTCAGTCATAAGTTAGAACGAAATCCTTTTTTTAGTAATAATTCAAGTTTACGCATGGAACAGAAAAGCCTGGAAACACTGGAAATTTATCAGCTGGCAGTGCAAATTGGCGAGGAAGTTTGGAAAGCAACGGAGCCTTGGAGTTTTTTTGCGAAAGATACCATTGGAAAACAGTTAGTTCGGAGTGCCGATTCCATGGCAGCCAATATTTCCGAAGGATACGGACGCTTCTTTTACAAAGACCGCCGCTTGTTTTGCTTGTACAGCCGTGGTTCTGCCTTTGAAACAGAGACCTGGATTGCCAAAGCGAAAAGTAGAAATCTGCTATCTCAAGAAAAATATGACGAATTGCACACTCAGGTAAAAGCCTTTCAGCGCAGGTTGAATAAATTCATTGAACACTTAGATCGGCAAATCGCAAAAGGGAAGTAAATTGGTTATCTATTATCGGTTAACAGTTAACAGTTATCGGGGCGGGGTACGTATGTCCTGATAACTGTTAACAGATAACTGCTAACCGAATTAGTTAAGCCATCTCCGCCAATTCTAACCACCGCATCTCTTTCATTTCCAGATTTTCATTCAAAGTGTTGAGTTCTTTCGACAATTTTTCAATTTGATCTACCGCCAAATCACTCGAATTAAACTGCTCCATGATCTCCGCTTTGCGCTCTTCCAGCCGTTTGATTTCCTTTTCTAAATTATTCATTTCCTTGCGCTCTTCTTGGGAAAGTCGGCGTTCGGAAGTTTGTGGCTGCTGCGTTTGCTTTTGTTTTTGATCCTCGGCACGGGCGGCGCTGCGTTGTTCGCGTTCGCGTTCTTTTTGCAATTCGCGGTATTCAGTATAATCGCCATTGAAATCGCGGATTTTACCATTCCCTTCAAACACAAAAAGGTGATCCACAATTTTATCCATAAAAAACCGGTCGTGCGTCACCACCAGAATGCAGCCCGGAAAATCAATCAAAAAATCTTCGAGCACCTGGAGCGTAATCACATCCAAATCATTCGTCGGTTCGTCGAGGATGAGAAAATTCGGATTTTTCATTAAAATTGTCAGCAAATACAGGCGCCGACGCTCGCCCCCGCTCAATTGTGACACATACACCTGCTGCTGCTTGCGCGAGAATAAAAACCGTTCGAGCAAGGCTGCCGCGCTCAACTTCAGCCCTTTCGCCAGCGGAATGTATTCTGCAATGTCCTGCACCGCATCAATCACGCGCTTATCCTCTTTCAAATTGATGCCATCTTGTGTATAATAACCAAAAACCGTGTTATCCCCAACAACTACTTTGCCCGTATCGGGTCGGATTTCCTGGGTTAGAATTTTTAGAAAACTCGTTTTTCCGACGCCATTCGGACCTACAATGCCAACGCGCTCGTTCTTCTTGAATTTGTAATCAAAATTTTGTACAATATTTAAATCGCCGAAGCTTTTGCTCACATTATGCAATTCCAAAATCTTTCC
>JBKBWT010000399.1:0-2125 GCA_046314415.1 Saprospiraceae bacterium | reverse complement strand
AATCTTTCCACCCAGGCGCTGCCCCTGAATTTCAATTTGCATATTTTTTTCCACCTGCACACTCGACACCTTTTCTTCGAGTTCGTAGTAAGCGTCCACACGCGACTTGGCTTTGGTGGTGCGGGCTTGCGGCGAGCGGCGCACCCAGTCGAGTTCGCGGTCGAGCAGTTTTTTATCTTTGGCTAATTCCGCACTTTCCGTCTCCTGCCGGATGGCTTTCTTTTCTAAATATTCTGCATAATTGCCGGTGTACTTGTACAATTTCCCGCCGTCCAGTTCAATGATTTGATTACAAACGCGTTCCAAGAAATAGCGGTCGTGCGTCACCATGAACAGCGTGATATTTGGCTGCTGCATGTAAACTTCCAGCCATTCGATCATATCCAAATCCAGGTGGTTCGTCGGTTCGTCGAGAATCAAAAACTCCGGCTCGTCAATAATCAATTTGGCTAAAGCCAGACGCTTCTTTTGCCCGCCCGACAACATCCGCACTGGCTGATCGAATTTCGTAATTTTTAATTTCGTCAATACTTCCTTGATGCGCGCCTCCACGTCCCAGGCTTTGAGGTCATCCATTTTCGCCAGCACCGTTTCCAGCGGCTCGCCCACGCCGATCATCGCCAGTTCGTACTGTTTCACCACCTGCACCAGCGGATTGTCAGAATCCAGCGCCGCATCAATCACCGTCGCCCCATCAGCAAATTCAGGGTCCTGCACCAAATACCCCACCCGAATATCGCGCCGCAGCAAGATACTCGCCTGCTCGCCCTCCGGCTGCTCGATGCCCGCAATCACCCGCAGCAGCGTACTCTTGCCTGTACCGTTCTTCGCCACTAGCGCAATCTTCTGCCCTTTGCTGATTTGCAGCGAAATATTCTGAAACAGCACCTTCTCGCCGTAGGTCTTCGTCACATTTTCTAATGTCAAATAATTCACCGTCTTAATTTTAGAAGTGCAAAGGTACGAAATTGGTGGGATGTTGTTTTTAATAAAAAGTCCCCTTAATTTGCCATATCATTTTTAATTAACATGCAAATGGATATTATTCGGCAAGATATTTCATATAATAACAAAGCGGAGTTCGAGCAATTGCTTTCAAATATTAAAGAGTTGATTGACAAAAGTATTCTAGAAAAATATGTTGATCCAGCTTGGAAAGGAAGAGAACTTAAATCAGAATTGAATGGACTTTATATTGCTCGTCAAGATAAAAAAATTTATCAACTGTCTGGCTCTCATTACACATCTACATTTGGCGAAGATCATTTTAAAGGAAATTGGAAAGTTATTCGAAGAGAAGAAGAAAATAATGGAATAAAAATTATTAAAAGTTTATATGAAATTAAATTTCATGAGTCTGGCATCGCTGCCATTATTGATATTGAAATACAAATATTGCTAAGTAATTCATTTAGTGTATTAATAATTTGGGGGAAAGAATATCATAATTTCATTAAATCCGCTATAGAATTTGGAATCATATCAGCCTTTGAGGATTTAAACCTGAGCGAAGGGGAATATAAAATTATCATAAAAGATGTGAGATACCATCTTATTGATAGTAGCTTTTCATTGCTTGAGTACGCATCCAACAGAAACATCAAAAGAGCTTTTTTACAAGAAGAGAGAATATTATATCCTATCATAGAAAACGGCAATTATGTAAAGAAATTTCGTCCCAATATGATAGTTGGTAAATTTTTAAAATGATATTTAAATGGCAAAACACAAAAAAGAGCTAGCGCTTTACAACGGCGATTTTACATCTCTTGCTACTGAATTAGGTAATCTCCGTTATGATGCCTTAGCGGAATTTTTACATTTACTAAGCGAGAAATTACATCAAGATGGAATAGCTGATGCAAACAGAGGCAGGGTCAAGCTGGCAACTCAACTGCAACATGCCTCAAAAAGCCTGGAAAGTACCGCGAACGCAATTGAAGAAGCCTGGCGGATTTGTAAGCCGTATATGGATGCTTATGAAAAATAAAACAATGCGCTTATTTGTAGTAGTCAAGATGTGATCTGACAGTTTTGGTAAATTTGATATGCGACTATTAAATAACCAAAACAGAATCACACCATGACTACAAGTGACAAAATTATCAAAAACAAGTTAGGATTA
>JBKBWT010000398.1:0-5678 GCA_046314415.1 Saprospiraceae bacterium | reverse complement strand
ATACGTGTATAATGGGGATTGTTATAAGCAGCATCTAAATAATCTATAGCGGCGGAAGAAAATATCTTATCTTTTAATAATTTTGACTCCAATGTAAAGAAATCCTTTTCTGATTTAAACGGGATAAAAACATATAATAATAACTCCCCTGGTTCGGCTGCACCGGTTTCTACAATGGGTTTGAATACGCCGACTTTACTAATGCCAACGTGGTGTAAAGCAGGTAAATACGCATTTTGTAAAAATTGATCCAATCGGTTTTCCTGCGTTTTATCTTTCAAATGATAAATTTTAATTTGATAAAAATCGCGTTTTGCCGTGAAAGAGAATGCATTTAACAGGATAAAAAATAATAAAGCGACTCCGGTTATTACAAATTGCTGATTGTTTTTCATACATTATTATATTTTTACAGTGAATGAATTTTTAAATAATGATGCCGATAAAGTTAAAATTTAGAATGCTGATTTGGGGTGACAACATACAGCCTTTTTGCAATTTTTAGGCGTTGCATGGATAAAAACTAATATTGAGGGAAGATTTGTAATGCGTTCTTTGTCTTTATCTTTGACAACAAAAACAGGAATGGAAACAAAAGTAGTAATCGTAACCGGCGGTGCACAGGGAATCGGGAAAGTTACGGCAGAAATATTGAGGGAAAATGGCTGGCGAGTGATCGTCCTGGAAGAAGACGCCGAAGCGATGATCGAAGTGCAGCAAGAATGGCAGGATACAATAGAATTAATGCGGTGTGATATTGCCAATGAGGGTCAGGTAAAATCGGCAATTGAAAGCATTATGCAAAAATATAATAAAATTGATGCATTGATTAATAATGCTGCCGTTGCTAATAATAAATCGATAGAAATATTAACACTTGATGAATGGAATCGGGTGATTAATGTAAATTTGACCGGCGCTTTTCTGGTGGCTAAATATTGTACACCTCATTTGCGACAAGCAAAAGGTGGTATTATTAATATCGCTTCGACACGGGCGTACATGTCAGAGCCCAATACGGAAGCTTATTCTGCGTCAAAAGGTGGCATACTGGCATTGACACATGCACTGGCAATAAGTCTTGGTCCCGACGTGCGGGTGAACAGCATCAGCCCCGGCTGGATTGATGTGTCAGGGGTTAAAAAAGTGAGTGAGCGTAAGCCGGTGGAATTGTCGGAAGCTGACCATGCGCAGCATCCCGTGGGACGAGTCGGCAAAGCCGAAGATATAGCTGCGTTGATTTTATTTTTATTATCAGCAAAAGCGGGCTTCATTACTGGGCAGGATTTTGTAGTAGATGGCGGGATGACGCGGAAAATGATCTATGTTTAAACAAAATTTAACCATTTGTTAAGGTTTTAAAGCCTGAACTACTTGTCTTAATAAGAGTTTTTATTCCATAACTTGTTGCACAAAATTCGTATCATGCGTAAAGGAACCACGCGAATTCTCTCAATTATACTTGCGGTTGTCATTTTTGGAGGTGCTTTCTTTTTGTATCGCTCCGGTGTTTTTTCTAAAGAAGAACCTGAGCCAGCAGCAATGCCAGTGAATGCTAGTCCTGGTGCGGGACGTGGTGGATTTGGCGGGGGACCCATTCCGGTTGAAGCAGTGATCATTCAGGCTAGTCGTGCCGAAGAAGTAATTAATGTGAATGGTTCGACGGTGCCGAATGAAGAAGTAACGGTGACTAGTGAAGTGCCTGGAAAAGTCACTAAGATTCTGTTTAAAGAGGGGACCGTGGTTAGAAAAGGAGCGGTGTTGGTGCAATTGGATATTGCGGAGTTGAAAGCGCAGCGTGATCGTTTACTCGTAGATCAACAGTTGAAGCGTAAGATTGCCGAGCGTTTAGAAGGCTTATACAAGCGCGAAGGGGTGAGTTTGCAGGAATTGGAGATTGCGAAAGCGGAAGCGGATCGGGTAGATGCTGAACTCGACCTGATCAGTGTGCAATTAGAAAAGCGTACGGTCAAAGCGCCATTTGACGGGCTATTGGGCTTGCGGCAGGTGAGCGAAGGCACTTATGTGTCGCCAGGAACTGCAATTGTCAATTTAGTAAGTGTAAATCCAATTAATGTTGAGTTTTCAGTGCCAGAACGCTATGGTCGGGTAGTCAATAGAGGTACAAAAGTGGATTTTTTATTGGATGGTTCGAATGATCCACTGTCCGCCACAGTTGTAGCGAAAGAAGCCAACGTAGATGCTACTACGCGCACCCTGAAATTAAAAGCAGAAGCACCCAATCCAAATGGACGGATTTTACCTGGTGCCTTTGCTAATGTAGCCGTTAAGCTGCGTAATTTTGAAGGGGCGATTATGGTTCCGACGCAGGCGATCTTACCAGAATTAGACGGAAAAAAAATTTTCGTGTACAAAGGGGGTAAAGCCACTCCGGTAAATGTGGAAACGGGGATTCGTCGGGAAGACCTAATACAAGTGACGAAAGGTTTAACCTATGGCGATACCATTATTATTACCGGTATCATGCAAATTCGTCCTGGGGCAGAAGTGAATGTGACAAAAGTAAATTAATGATAAAAAGACAAGCTGCTGCGCAGGCACTGTTGGATTATCTAAAATATATGAATAATTTTTGATATGAGCAGTTTATCTTCATTGAGTATTACACGCCCGGTACTGGCTACGGTAATGTCCATCGTTATTGTGCTATTTGGGTTCATTGCCATGAATCTCCTGGGGGTGCGCGAGTATCCAAGTGTTGATCCGCCAATTATTTCGGTATCCACCAGTTATGTCGGTGCCAATGCGGAAGTGATTGAATCACAGATAACTGAACCGATTGAAGAGTCGGTGAATGGTATCGCCGGTATTCGCTCGATTACTTCAACCAGCCGTGATGGACGGAGTGATATTACGATTGAATTTAATTTGAGTGTAAACCTTGAAGATGCTGCCAATGATGTACGGGATAAGGTTTCGCAAGTGGTGGGAAGACTGCCGCCAGATGTGGATCCGCCGGTTGTTTCTAAGGCGGACGCCGACTCCAGCCCTATTATGTTCATCAATTTGCAAAGCAATAGTCGCTCCTTGCTAGAGGTAAGTGCGACGGCAGAAAATGTATTTAAAGAGCGTTTTCAAACGATTGATGGTGTAAGTAATGTCCGTATCTGGGGGGAAAAACGCTATTCGATGCGCTTGTGGATTTTGCCGGAGCGCTTGGTGGCTTACCAGCTAACGCCTTTGGATATTCGAAGTGCATTACAACGGGAAAACATTGAGCTTCCATCGGGTAGTATTGAAGGGAATGCGACGGAGTTGTCGGTGCGTACCCAAGGGCGTTTGGAAACGGTGGCTGATTTTAACAATCTGATTATCAAGGAAGAAAACGGACGAATTGTTCGATTCAAAGATATTGGCTATGCTGAATTAGGACCGGAAAATCTACGCACCAGTTTCCGTCGGGATGGTATTCCTATGGTTGGTATTGCAATTGTACCGCAGCCGGGGTCTAATCATATTGAAATTGCAGATGCCATTTACGAGCGTTTGGAGCAGATTAAGCGGGAATTACCGGCAGACATGAATGTAGAAATCGGTTTTGATTCTACGAAGTTCATCCGCGCTTCTATACACGAAGTACAAGAAACTATCTACATCGCATTTGGTCTGGTGGTGTTGATTATCTTTTTGTTCCTGCGCGATTGGCGCACGACGATTATTCCTATTGTCGCCATCCCTGTTTCACTGGTGGGTGCATTTTTCATTATGTATGCTGCTGGTTTTAGTATTAATGTATTGACCCTGCTGGGCATTGTGCTTGCCATTGGTTTAGTGGTGGACGATGCCATCGTGGTGGTGGAAAATATTTATACCAAAGTAGAATCTGGTATGTCTCCTCTGGAGGCTGCGGTGAAAGGTTCCCGCGAAATTTTCTTCGCCGTAGTAGCTACGACGGTGGCACTGGCGGCGGTGTTTATGCCCGTGGTGTTCCTGCAAGGTTTGACCGGGCGTTTGTTCCGCGAATTTGGTGTAGTGATTGCCGGATCGGTTATTATTTCGGCTTTTGTTGCTTTAACGATGACGCCGATGTTGTCCTCCAAGTTGTTGAAAAACCGAGAGCGACACAATTGGTTTTATCGCGTTACCGAGCCTTTTTTCACGGGTTTGACCAATGGCTACCGTAATACGCTCAACCTGTTCATGCAAGCGCGCTGGCTGGCATTTGTAATCATTCTGATTTCGGCTGGCATTATTTACTATTTGGGTATAGGCTTATCCGCGGAGTTAGCACCACTGGAAGATCGTAGTCGTTTGCGTGGCAACGTGACAGCGCCGGAAGGTTCTACTTTTGAATATACCGACAAATATATGGTGCAGGTTGGAGACTCACTTTCCAAATTAATTCCTAATGAATTGGGGGGGCTGATTACAATTACTTCCGGTGGTCCGGGCGGTAGTTCGACCAACTCTGGGAGCATCACTATGATTTTGAAAGAGCCAGACCAACGTGAACGTACCCAGGAAGAAATTATGAACGTTGTAATGCCTAAACTCACGAAGTTGACCGGTGCAAGGGCATTCTTATTTCAAGAACCTACCATTGGTGACCGTCGGGCGGGCTTGCCGGTACAATTTGTAATTCAGGCGCCCAACTTTGAAAAATTGCGAGAGGTATTGCCCACGTTTTTGGATGAAGCCCGGAAAGACCCAACTTTCAGCATTGTAGATTTGGATTTAAAATTTAATAAACCCGAAATTCGCATCAATATTGATCGACAGAAAGCACAGGATGTAGGAGTCTCGGTAGCCGATATTGCCCAAACTTTGCAATTGGGCTTGAGTGGTCAGCGGTTTGGCTACTTTATTATGAATGGTAAACAATACCAGGTGATTGGTCAGGTTGAACGCGAAGACAGGAATGCACCCATTGATTTACGCTCGCTGTATGTGCGTAGCCGCACCGGTGAAATGATTCAGCTGGACAATCTGGTAACAACCACGGAACAAACCAATCCACCGGCATTGTATCGTTATAATCGTTTCATTGCTGCCACGGTGACCGCAGGTTTGGCAGAAGGTAAAACCATTGGGGATGGTATTGCCGCCATGCGTAGCATTGCCAGCCGAGTACTGGATGATTCCTATTACACCGCATTGAAAGGCGCTTCTAAAGATTATGAAGAAAGTTCTTCCAGTTTGGTATTTGCATTTGGTTTAGCGCTTATACTCATTTATTTGGTACTGGCGGCGCAATTTGAAAGCTTTATCGATCCTTTGATTATCATGTTTACGGTACCACTTGCGTTGGCGGGTGCCGTGATTGCCTTATGGTGGACAAAGGAAACCCTCAACATTTTCAGCGAAATTGGGATTATTATGTTGATTGGCTTGGTCGCAAAGAATGGGATTTTAATTGTGGAATTTGCGAATCAGCGCAAAGAAGACGGGCTTAGTCGCCTGGAGGCGATCAAAGACGCGGCGGTGTCTCGTTTCCGCCCCATTTTAATGACCAGTTTGGCTACGGTTTTAGGTACCTTACCTATTGCACTAGCCTTGGGAGCGGGTTCTGAAAGCCGTGTGTCGATGGGTATTGCCGTTATTGGCGGTTTGCTCTTTGCCACGCTGTTGACTTTGTACGTTATTCCAGCAATTTATTCTTACATGTCGAGCAAGAGAGCCAATAAATTACTGGAAATACCTGACGAAATGGAAGATAC
>JBKBWT010000397.1:0-5681 GCA_046314415.1 Saprospiraceae bacterium | reverse complement strand
TGCGTCTCTCTACCAATCACACATCATAATTCAACACCGGCGCGAGCCATTTTTCCGCTTCTGCCACACTCATGTCCTTGCGCTTGGCATAATCATCTTCAATCTGATCTTTAGAAATTTGTCCCAAACCAAAATATTTCGATTCTGGACGCGAGAAGTACCAACCACTCACGCTTGCAGCCGGTGGACGAGGCTTTGTTGAATGAAGTAGCGGAAGTGGAGTTGCTGGATTTTTCAGCGGATGGGAATGTAATGGTGCGGATGCCGTTAATGGTATAAACAAAACGCTGCTGGTATTCCCCAACAGCGCTTTGTTTTCATACAATTACCATTCAGATTTTTATTATACGTTAATGTGTACGCCCCAAATATCATGCGCTTCTTTGGCTAGCCGCTCCCGATGGTCGGGATGTGCAATATTGATAAGTGCTTTAGCCCGATCGCGAATGCTCTTGCCAAACAGATATGCAACACCGTACTCCGTAATAATGTAATGTGCATGCGCACGAGTGGTCACCACGCCAGCACCTTGATTCAGCAAACTGGTAATGCGGCTCACTCCTTTGTTAGTAGTAGAAGGTAAGGCAATAATGGGTTTTCCGCCTTCGGAAAGTGCCGAACCCCGAATAAAGTCCATTTGCCCGCCTACACCGGAATAAATTTTGGTACCAATCGAATCCGCACATACCTGTCCGCTGATATCCACTTCAATGGCACTATTGATCGCCGTTACTTTGGGATTTTGGCGGATAATCGCCGTATCATTGACGTACTGAATATCGAGTACTCGTACAATTGGGTTACTATCCACAAAATCATACAATCGCTGCGAGCCCATAATGAAACCGGTTACCAGATACCCCCGGTGCCGCGCTTTGTGTTGGTTGGTAATCACGCCATTTTCTACCAACGGAAGTATGCCGTCGGAAAACATTTCTGTGTGAATGCCCAGTTCTTTGTGGTTGTTCATAGCTGCTAAGGCAGCATTCGGAATTGCGCCAATACCCATTTGCAGCGTCGCACCATCTTCTACCAACTCGGCAATGTACTGACCAATGCGGGTCTCAACCGGATCTGGGTCGGGGATAATTAATTGAGGCAATTGATAATCAACATCTATCACCTTGTGGAATTTACTAATGTGTATATTGCCGTCCCCGTTTGTACGTGGCATATGTGGGTTGATTTCAGCAATTACATACTTGGCAGTTTGCGCAGCCGCCAAAGCGGTATCCACAGAAACACCCAAGGTACAATAACCATGCTTATCGGGCGGCGATACCTGCAACAATGCCACATCCAACTGTACAATACCGCGCCGGAACAAACGTGGAATATCGCTTAAAAAGATTGGTACAAAATCCGCACGTCCTTCCTGTACCGCCCGACGCATATTGGCACCCGTAAAAAGGCTGTTGACGTGAAAAGTATCCACCACCGACGGGTCGGCATAAGGCGCCTTGCCTTCCGTATGCAACTGGTAAATTTCAATATTATTCAATTCACTCGCCCGATCGGCTAGTGCCTGCACCAATACTTGTGGAGAAGCCGCAGCAGTGTGAACGAAAATTTTATCACCTGACTTTATAATGGAGATCGCTTCTGCAGCGCTGACGGGTGAATACAATTTTTGACTCATAATTTTCATAATTCTTTTCATTTGACCACTCAAAAGTAGCGCAAACCCGCCCCTTGGTGAAAAGAGAAAACTCAGTGGTCAGCATGATAAAAGTTAGTGTAAAAAATACGTTTTCCTGTTCAAAAGAAAAATGCATATTTAACAGGCATAAATATTACATTTAAAGTGTATCATTGCATAAAAGGTTTATGAAAGCGCAAGGTATTTTTATAAAAACAGCCAACTTTATTACATTTTATGTAAATTATATAAAGATTTAAAGGAGTATGACATTATCGTCCTTTGCTATAAACAATATAGAACTCAAAGCGACTCATATCTTTTGAAGCAATTCGCCTGCTTTATACAATGTTTCTTCTTTTTTTGCAAAGCAAAGCCGAATGATTTTATCATCTTTACTACTACTGTAAAAAACCGAAACCGGAATAGCCGCCACCCCAAACTCCATCGTCATTCTTTTGGCAAAATTCAAATCCGGCTCATCAGAAATTTGCTGATAATCAAAGAGTTGAAAATAGGTACCCAAAGTTTTTAGCGGTTTTAACCGCGAACCTTGCGTCACTTCCAGCAGCAAATCGCGCTTTTGTTGGTAAAAATCATTCAAACTCAGGTACGCTTCCGGCGTTTCCAGAAATTCCGCCAGGGCGTATTGCATCGGCGTGTTGACCGAGAATACATTGAACTGATGCACTTTGCGAAATTCTGCCGTCAAATTGCGGGGTGCCACGCAGTAGCCGATTTTCCACCCCGTATTGTGAAAGGTTTTGCCAAATGAATACGCCGCCAAGCTCCGCTCGCGCAAGCCCGGAAAACGCAGCACGCTCCAGTGCTCCTGCTCGTCGTACACGAGATGTTCATATACTTCGTCGCTGAGAATCAGGATATTCGTATTCAACACCAGACTTTGCAGCTCAAGCAAATCCTGTCGGGTAAAAATTGTACCGGTCGGATTATGCGGCGTGTTGATTATAATCATTCGCGTACGCGGTGAAATCAGGTGTGCAAATTCATCCCAATCCACTTTGTATTGCGGCGCTTTTAATTCGTAAATAATTGGTATTCCGCCATTTACTTCAATAGAAGGGCGGTAAGAATCATACGCCGGTTCAATCAGAATGACTTCGTCGCCCGGACGTACAAAAGCCGTTATCGCCGTGAAAAGCGCCTGCGTGCCTCCGGCGGTAATCGTTATTTCATCTGGATGAATACTGACACCATATAAATCATCGATTTTTCGTGCCAAATTTTCGCGTAGCGGCACCACCCCTGCCATTGGGGCATACTGATTAAAACCTTTTTGCATGTATTGATACACCAGTTCAATCAGCCGTTCGGACGAAGGAAAATCCGGGAAACCCTGGGATAAATTAATGGCTTTATGCTCATTCGCCAACGCCGACATGACCGTGAAGATCGTCGTGCCGACATTGGGTAGTTTGGAATTCATTGTTAAATTCATATCCTGTTTAAATAAAGGGTTTAATTATTTTTTATTTAAAATTTGACGTTGCACCAAAAAGTCATTTTATGCAAACGTCAAATAAAAAATATTACAAATCAAACCCAATGTCTTTACGGTAAAACTTCCCTTCAAATTGAATCTTTTCGGCATTTTGATAAGATAAAGCTAAGGCTTCTTTAAAATTTTTACCAAAAGAAGTAATCGCAATAACGCGTCCACCGTTGGTAAGCACCTTATTATCAAGCACTTTTGTGCCCGCATGCAGTACCAGGCTATCACGCACCTTATCCAATCCGGTAATCACTTTGCCTTTTTCATAATCACCGGGGTAGCCGCCGGAAACCAGCATCACCGTAGCCGCGGCACGTTCGTCCGTTTGAATGGCAACCGGCGATAAGCGCACTTCATGCGTGGCTAACATCAATTCGACCAGATCATTTTTCAATCGTGGCAGCACTACTTCCGTCTCTGGGTCACCCATTCTACAATTGTATTCGATCACATAAGGATTACTTTCCACACATATCAGTCCGATAAACAAGAATCCTTTATATACAAGCCCCCGCGCCTGCATCCCAGCAATGGTTGGCTTAATAATCCGTTCTTCCACTTTTTGCATTAGCCCGGAATTAACAAAAGGCGGATGCGACACTGCCCCCATGCCGCCAGTATTGGGTCCGGTATCGGCTTCACCAGCACGTTTGTAATCTTTAGCAACCGGTAAAATTTTATACTCCGTTCCATTCGTCAATACAAAAACCGAAAATTCAATACCGTATAAAAATTGCTCGACGACGACGCGGGCGCTTGCTTCGCCAAATTTACCACCCAGCATCTCCTCAAAACGCATCTTGGCTTCAGCGGTACTCTGACAAATGATGACCCCTTTACCTGCCGCCAATCCATCGGCTTTTAGCACAATAGGCGTATTGTGTTTGGCAAGATATTTCAAGCCTTCTTCTTTATTTTCAGCAGTAAATTCGCGATAAGCAGCGGTTGGAATACCAAATTCCTGCATAAATTGTTTGGCGAAAGCCTTACTGCCTTCCAGTTGCGCCCCGGCTGCCGAAGGACCAATCACGACAATATGCTGAATTTCAGTATCTTGTTGAAAAAAATCATAAATACCCCGTACCAGCGGCTCTTCGGGTCCAACCACCACCAGATCAATTTTCTCGGCAAGCGCTAGATTTTTTACTGCCGCAAAATCATTCGGATCAATGGATACATTCGTACCCAGCCCAATGGTTCCGGCATTTCCCGGTGCAATGAAAAGTTTTTTACACAGCGGACTTTGCCGCATTTTCCACGCGAATGCGTGTTCCCGACCGCCACCGCCTAAGAGAAGAATATTCATTTTATTTTTCAACTTTTGGCAAAGTTAAAAAAGTAGGGGTAAATTGTTTGTCTGAATTGGAATTCACAAACTTTCAGCATTGAGCAAATCGGTTGTTGCTTCAGCGCCGCCATTTCTCCGTCAACAATTCCTGTGCGGGCCCGGCTACTTCCAAACCTGCGTTTCTGCCAGTGCCGGAATACAAAAGTTTTTCATTTTCAAATAGTTGAATATTGATAGTAGCTTGCATGCTTTCGTTGACTTTGCCGGTCATATTGCCAGATAGCGGTGATAATAATTCCCCGCCTTCGGCTTTATGCGCTACAATGCTCAGGCGATGTTTGTTGTCTTTAAAGGAGAGTCGAACGGTATCGTCGTCAAAATCGGCTTTCATTTTCGCTCCGGTATAAGTCGCAAAGCGATATAATTTTTGATCTAACAAAAAACCGACGATATAACCGATGAAATGACTGCCCAGCCAGGGAATTTTGGCGACCGACGCCGAAAGACACATAGGATGCGGTGCATCAAAATGATTGGTTTGCATCCAAATCCAGGAGTGCGGGAAGGATTCGCCCCAGTCTTTTTCAATGTAGCCCTTGCCACCCGTGAAGTCCACGTCCTCGCCGTACACGCGGAGTCGTCCTTGTAAAGTGTGATGCAAACTTACTACACCGTGATAACATTCCATAAACGGAACAAACGAGTACCAGCCCATGATACCAGGCGCACCGAGCATTTTGGGCCAGGCGTAGCGATCATTCCAATGCAATTCCCCTTGCAGCTCCGGCAAATTCAATCGTAAAGAATTGATAGAGAACAAGTTATTAGCCAGCGTTAATTCAAAAAATTCTTTGGATGGTTGAAATTGATCGGCTGCCAAGGAATGGTAGGTCGCGGTACTTTTTTTACCGTCCAACACTTGAATAAAAGCGTGGGCTTCACCGTTTTTTCCTTTGGAAATGCCAGGAATAATCGCAAAAACAAAGCGTTCGGTGGGATCCACGATTTTAAAATACCAGCCTTCAAAATAATTGCGTTGCTTACCCCAGCCATGATACATGTCAGGATTCCAGGTGGCACGCCAACGCTGTTTAAAGTCATTTATTTTTTTTATCATATTATTATTGCATTGCGCAAAGTGAAATGTGAATGCTTATTTTTGAGGTAAGTATCTGGACAAAAATAAATTTATAATAAAAAGTTGTTTGAAAAATTGATACAAAACTGGTGGTCGTAGCTTC
>JBKBWT010000396.1:0-5695 GCA_046314415.1 Saprospiraceae bacterium | reverse complement strand
ATATCCCCCGAAGGGATTCCTTTGGAACAATTGCTCCGCTGGATCTGCCAGGCAGCCGCCACTACGTATATCATTTTAAAGGGTTAGTAAACAACAAAATACGTTTTTACCTCACGCTTCATACGATAGTTGTTTACTTTGAATGTATCCATATTTCACGTTATTTTAAATTGATTTTTAGTTAAACTATTGATCTTCAATTGTTTAATGTTTTTGGATTTATGCCTCTTCATTTCAAATTTGGTATTAAACGCGCTGCTATTTATTTGCATCTTTTCTGTTATCCTGTCTTACAAACCCTGTTTTATTGCAGGCATAGCCATAAACTTTGCACACAGCATTAAGATTGTTGCACGTGAAGTAAGAAATATTGCACACAAAGGCACTTTTATTTGTACTAAAGCCATTCTTATTGCACTTAGACGGGTTTTAATTGCATACAAACGGATAATAATTTGTATAATAAGCGTTTTTGTTGCACACAAACGATTAATTGTTGCGAAAAATGCGACAATTATTGCAGATTTTAATAAAATGATTGCACCATTTGCCAGGAAAGTTGGTGTCGAGGCCCGGATGTAGGAAAACAGAAAAAGGCAGCCCGAAGCATTCCGAGCTGCCTTTCTGCATTGCATGCGGTTGCGCAGAGCCGCTTATTCCGGTTCGAAGCCCAGTACGATGTTGAAATCGCCCCGACGACGATCGCCGGTAAGATTTTTGTCGAAGCCCCAGCCATAGTCAAAACCAAGTACCCCAAACATGGGGAGGAATACGCGCAGACCTAAACCTGCGGAACGTTTGATTTCGAAGGGATTGAAGTCGCGCAGGCTCTTCCAGGCATTACCGCCCTGCACAAAAGTGTGGACGTAGATGGTTGAGCTTGGATTGAGCGAGAGCGGATACCGCAATTCAAGGGTATATTTATCAAACACGGGCGTTGCTACCCGGCGATTGTTATCGTTCGGATCGATGTTGTTTTCAAAATCCTCCACTTCGTAGCCGCGCATCGAAATGATGTCCACCCCGGCAAAACCGAACTGTTGGTTGTTAATACCATCACCACCCAACTGAAAACGTTCAAACGGCGAAGTACCAATGTCGCGATTGTAAAAACCAAGTACGCCGATTTTTGCAGAAGCTTTTAGCGTCAACTTGCCAACGATGGGCGTGTACCATTCGGCGTCGAAGCGCCACTTATGATATTCGAGCCAGCGGAAACGCTCCTCGGGTCCGAGGTCTTCGTACGGTTTTTCTTTATTAAAGATCGAGTAAGGCGGCGTCAATTGTACCATCAAAGAGATACGCGAACCGTCGCGTGGGAAGATCGGGTCATTCACAGTAGAACGCGCAATGGTTTGGCGAACACTGAAGTTATTGTAATAACCACGGGTTACGTCTATGCCATCATCCGTACGGAAGGCGGCACTGAACTGCCAGTTGTCGAGCGAAAGGGTTTGCAAGTTGATAGCTGTTGTAGCCACGAAGTTGTCATCGGGCCATTTCAGACGGGTACCAAAGCTAACCGAACCTTGCAAAATGCTAAGGGCACCACTCGGACCATAGTTAAAACGATTGTAAAAGCCCGCTACGGTAAAAGAGTTGGGCTTTCTGCCACCCAGCCAGGGCTCGGTGAAAGAAATATTGTAGGATTGAAAGAATGAACCGTTGGTTTGTGCGCGCAGCGACAGTCGTTGTCCGTCCCCTTGTGGCAATGGGCGCCACGCTTCCTTTTTGAAGAAGTTACGCAAGGAGAAATTATTGAACGAAACCCCCAGCGTACCAATCACCCGTGATTGACCACCCCAGCCAGCCGAGAGTTCCAGCTGATCCGAAGGTTTTTCTTCAACCTTGTATTCAATATCCACGGTGCCTCGATCGGGGTTTACCGGCGTATTGATACCAAGTGCTTCGGGATTGAAGTAGCCCAGGTTTGTAATTTCCCGTTGGGAGCGAATAATATCCGAACGGCTGAATTTTTCACCCGGCAGGGTACGCAGTTCACGGCGTACCACGTGCTCGTGGGTACGGTCATTGCCTTGCAGGGCTACGCGGTCAATTGTTGCCTGCGGACCTTCAAATATACGCAGTTCCAGGTCAATCGAATCTTCGCTTACCGCCACTTCGACCGGATCCACCTGAAAAAACAGATAGCCGTTGTCCATATACAAGGAACTGACATCCCGACCATCCTGGCTGAAAGACAAGCGGGTTTGTAGTAATTCCTGGTTATAGACATCACCTTTATTGATACCTAATACATTGGAGAGCGATTCGCTGGTGTAGATGGAGTTGCCTTTCCATTCAATATTGCGGAAATAATAGCGATTCCCTTCTTCGAGGGTAATCTGCAATACTAGGTCGCCCTCTTCCGTACGCCAGGTGGTATCTCCGAGTACGCGGGCATCGCGGTAACCATTTTTATTATAATACTTGATTAATTCCTTCTTATCGTTTTCAAATTCTTTTTTAATGAATTTGGAAGAGGCAAACAAGCGCTTTTTTTCCTTGGTTTTGTCCAATTGTTTGCGCAGGCGCTTTTCATTAATATTCTTATTGCCGACAAAACGAATGTCATCAATTTTGACCCGATCGTCCACATCCACGTTGAAAATGAGCTTTACCGCGTTGATACGGCTGGTATCCAAGATCTCTTCCACGCGGGTATTTACATCGAGGTAGCCTTTATCGATAAAGAACTTTTCGATTTCGCGGCTGGCATTGGATTTGACGTCTTCTGTTACAATGCCCCCTTTCAGAATGTGCTTGTTAATCTGCTCATTCAATTCATCGTGGTACGTCTTTTTCACACCTCGATAGGTGTACTGTGTAAGACGCGGGCGCTCCAGCACCCGAATTTCCAGAAAGATTACATCACCGACCGTTTTATCCCGCAAAATTTGTACATCGGTAAAAAGGCGCAGCTTCCACAATGCCCGAATCGCTTGAGGAATTTGTGGACCCGGAATGCGCACCTTATCCCCTACGCGCAGACCGGAAATGCTCACAATAGCATTATCATCACTATATTCCGCACCTGTTACTTTGATCCCGCCAATTTCATAGTCTTTGGGTTGGTCATATTCAAAAACAGGAATCGTATCCGTACTCTGGGCTTTCGCCAATAACGAAAACACAACACAAAAACAGACGAAGAGTATTTTTTTCATTACAATGTTCAATTAAAAACCGATAGCGTTCGCTTTAGAACGGCTATCGAGCATTGTTGTTTGTTTTAGAAAGAGGTGCTGAGTCACCCGTTGGTTGTATGTGAATTTGGTATTTGGTTCTTGATCTTTTAAGAATCGCCGCCAAGCTGTACCCTAACGAGATATTTGTTCGCTGATTTTGCCAAACCGACGCTCGCGATTCTGGTAATTAACGATGGCTTCGTATAGATGTTGTTTGTCAAAATCGGGCCAAAGCACCGATGTGAAATATAGCTCGGCATAGGCAGCCTGCCAGAGCAAAAAATTGCTGAGGCGGGTTTCGCCGCTGGTGCGAATGAGCAATTCAGGATCAGGCATATCCTTGGTATTCAGCGCATTTGCGATGACCTGCTCGTTGATCTCTGCCGGATTCAAATGCCCCGTTTTCACCGCATTGGCAATCTGCTTCACCGCTTCCACCATTTCCCATTTGGAGCTGTAGTTAAGCGCCAGTACCAGGGTCATGCGGGTATTATTGCGGGTCTGTTCTATGCCTTTGAGCAAAGTACGATGCGTAACCTCCGGCAGCTGAGTGATATCCCCAATTGCCTGCAGCCGGATATTATTTTTCATCAGCGTATCAATCTCATTGTGCATGGTTTCTACCAACAAATGCATCAGTGCATTCACCTCGGCACGCGGTCGCCCCCAATTTTCGGTAGAAAATGCGTACAAAGTCAGGTACTCTATTCCTAGCTCGGCAGCGGCTTCGGTGACTGCCCGTACTGCGCGAACGCCATTCTGATGTCCAAAAATTCGAGGCTTTCCATGTTGTTTTGCCCAACGCCCGTTACCATCCATGATGATGGCAATATGACGCGGTAATTTATCTAGATTGATTTGTGACTTGGCGTCCATTTGGCTTGCTTTAACCATCGAGAATTTCTTTATTTCGCTGCTAATCCTACAAAAACGCTTCGTTTTCAAAAAATTCGCACAAAGTTAAGAAAAGATAGCACACGGTTTTAGGTTTCCTGTTGCTATTCTTGGAATGTTGAAGGGAATGGCAGCACAAGTGGCACGGATTTTCAAATTTGCACAGGTGGCAAAGAGGTTATATCTTGCAAAGCTTTTTGTAAATCAATGCTTTTTATATGAAATTTCAGCAGTTTGAATATACCCGACCTGATATGACCGCTATTGCCGCACAATTTGAGCAGTTGCTGGCGGCATTCGATCAGGCAAAAGATTTTACCACCCAAGACCAGATTTTCCTGCAAATCAATACCCTACGCATGGAGTTTGATTCAATGTGGAATATTTGCTATGTGCGTCATTCTATCAACACGCATGACGCCTTTTATGCCCAGGAAAATGATTTTTTTGATTTTGAAAAACCTAATTTTGATGCGCTGGTCAATCGTTTCTACGAAAAAATGTTGCAATCGCCCTTTCGGCATCAATTAGAAGCAAAATGGGGTAAGCAGTTGTTCGTTATTGCCGAGTTGGAACGTAAGTCCTTTGAGCCCATTGCGCTGGAAGATATGCAGGAAGAGAATCGCCTCAGTAGTGAATACATGAAGCTGAAAGCCGGTGCCAAAATTGAATTCAATGGTGAAATCCACAACTTATCTTCCATTATTAAATATGAACTGTCGCAAGATCGGGCTACCCGCCGCGCTGCTGCTGAAGCAAAATGGCATTTTTTCGCACAGCATCAGCCCGCAATAGAACAGCTTTTTGACCAACTGGTGAAGGTGCGCCACCGTACTGCTGAAAAACTCGGCTTCAATAATTTTGTCGAACTCGCCTATGTGCGCCTGCGCCGCTCTGATTATAATGCCGATATGGTAGCAGCCTATCGTCGGCAAATTCAGGAACATATTGTGCCGCTGGCAAGTGAATTGTACGAACGCCAACGCCGCCGGATGGGGCTTGATAAGCTCCTGTATTATGATGAGGAAGTCCGTTTCAAATCAGGTAATGCTGCACCCAAAGGCGATACGGCTTTGATTGTGGAAAATGCGAATCAGATGTACACCGAGCTTTCGCCGCAAACGGAAGCATTCTTTCATTTTTTGCGCGACAGTGAATTAATGGACCTCGAAGCCAAGCCGGGCAAAGCAACCGGTGGTTATTGCACTTATATCAGCAAATTCAAAGCGCCTTATATTTTTTCTAATTTTAACGGTACCAGTGGCGACGTGGAAGTGCTCACACACGAAGCCGGACACGCTTTCCAGGTTTTTTCGAGTCGGCATTTTGCCGTCAATGAATATTACTGGCCAAGCTACGAATCCGCAGAAATTCATTCGATGAGCATGGAATTTTTTACCTGGAAATGGATGAATTTATTTTTTAAAGAGGATACAGATAAATTTAAGTTTAATCATATCTCCAACGCTATCAGCTTTTTACCTTATGGTGTGGCGGTAGATGAATTTCAGCATCGGGTGTATGAAAATCCTCATATGACGCCGCAGGAACGCAACGACGTATGGCGTGAAATGGAACAGAAATACCTGCCGCATCGCAATTATAATGGCAAT
>JBKBWT010000395.1:0-5751 GCA_046314415.1 Saprospiraceae bacterium | reverse complement strand
GTTTTTACTGGCGTTTGTTTTAATCAGCGTGGTATTTTTTATTACATTGCTATATCATGTTTTTAGGGCAGCCCGGACGAATCCGGCGGATACCCTGCGGTTGGAATAATTTCAACTTTACACAATTGTAATACGTTTAATAAATAACAATACACTTTCAACTTAATTTACACAACCCAAAACCAAAAACCATGAAAACTTTAATTGCGGGCATCATAAGTACGATGCTTATTACTAGCTTATTATACGCGCAGCGCGACATTACGCGGCAGAATACCGCCCCGCTGGGTACGGATGTGTTTATTCGTGACCTGGATGCCAACCGCCGTGCGGACGGGCTGGTGCTAAGCGACCAAAATGTGCGATTGACGGAAGATTTTCAGCAGCAGGAATTTTCATATATCATTGCTGGAACACCCGTCATTGTTGCGTTTCGCGCTTACCCCAATCCGGTGGCGGATAACCTATGGCTGGAAGTAGCCGGACCCGAACTGGATTTTTATGTGACCTTATACGATCAAAACGGGCGAGCGCTGGGTTTGGTGAATCGCAATGTAGCCGGTGCCGGACAATGGCAGGAAAATTTTAATCTGTCGAGTCTGAGTCCGGGCGCTTACGTACTCGTTTTCCTCGATGCCAATGGCAATCGCCTGGCGGCACAACAGATTATTAAGCAGTTTTAAATAAGAGATGACATCTTCGCGAAGGTGTCATCTCTTATTTTTTCAATTTAAATTCAATCAAATATGCCCCAGTTTCTTTTCCTTTAATCGGATCGCTCATTTCCCATTTAGGTCCTTGTTTTAACAGGCGGATCGCTTCTTCATCCAAGCCATAACCCAAAGATTTCAAGATTTGAAACTCCGTTAAATTTCCATTGGGTAAAATTTTAAACGCCACAGCCACCTCTCCCTCAATACCAGCTTCTCGCGCTACCTTTGGGTAGCGAAGATTTTTTATAATGTATTGTTTAAATTTATCAAACCCGCCACGTGGCTCAGGTTGTCTGGTAATGGAAAGTTCAGAGCGAATTCTAACTTGCGGTGTATCTTTATTTTCAGTCTCTTTTTGTGCCTTCGTTTTTCCCAATCCCGTCACCACCACCTCTTCCAGCGCCGTTCCACCCGGCTGCAATTGCAGATTCACCGTATCGCTCGCGTCGAGTCGCACTTCTTTAGCATCATAACCGGCATACGAAATCATCAACAATTCCTTGCCTTTGGGTAATTCAATTTTAAAACGCCCCTCCACATCCGATACCGTCCCCTGATTGGTACCAGGCACCACCACTGATGCCCCAATCAAAGGCTCGCCGTTTGTATCCGTTACTTTGCCGGTAATGGTGCGGGTAGGGGTAGCAGTCAACGTACGAGCAGTGCCTGCAGCTTGCGAACGCTCATAAGAACTCGGTGAAGGGGGTGCGATTTCTGCTTTTTTCGCGGCGGCAGCGGGTGGGGTCTCTTCCGCAACCACGATATCCGATTCGGCAATGGATAGGCTTGTATCAGACAGCGATTCCACGCGGGTAGGATCGGCGAGGGGTAAGGTAGGTTTAGCAATAGCCGTACGTTCTCTGGCTGGAGCCGGGGTATTCGTGACCTGATCCTGTAATGTAATACTTTCATTGGATGCCGTATTTTGTTCGACATCGGCTACCGCAGGTTCGATGGTTTCTACCTGAGGACTACTGACTTCCGGTTGTTGATTTGCAATTTCCGACTTTGCATTTTCCTTACCATTCAAAAACCAAATGCCCACCGCCAACGCCGCTACAATCGCCGCAGCGGCTGCCATTCTAGGCAAATAGAAAATTAATCCGCGCTGTTTCCGCTGGGTTCGTTCCTGCAAGCGCGCTTTTATTCGTGCAATTGGCTGCGTATGATTACCTTCCGGCATTGCCCGAAAACCATCCAACGCATCCGCCAGCAAAGCATCGCCCTGCGCCAGTTGCTCCAACTCACGTTCCTCCTGCCAGGTAATGCTGCCATCCAGCCACTTTTTCAGCAGGACATCGCCTCGATTTTCTACGTTCTGGTTCAAGGTTTTATTAGTTATTTGGTATTTGGTATTTGGTACTTGGTATTTAGTATTGGGTATTTGGTATTTGTATCGAGTACTAAGTACCAAGTACCAACTACTACGTCCCAATCCTACTCTTCTGCTCCAAACATATCTTCAAATTCCGTCGCCCATTCTGAATAAACGAACGAATTTTACCTAACTCTTCTTTCTTCATTTCTGCAATTTCCTGATACGATTTCTCCTGAAAATAAAACAATTCAATGCTCTCGCGCTGTTGCGTCGGCAATTTTCCAATACAATCCCGCAAGTGCGCTTCCTGTTCTTCGCCATGCTCTTCTGTAGGATGCACTTCACCGTCCAAATGCATAAAATCTGCTTCCGAAATTTCCCGCTGCGGCTTGCGCAATTGCATCAGACAATAATTCTTTGCCAGTACATACAGCCAACTCCGAAAATTTTGTACCTCATGCGTCTTCGCTTTCTCCACCAGTTGCTCAAAAATTGCCATCACCGCGTCTTCGGCATCCGCTTCTTTCTTAAAATATTTCAAACAAACCCCATACACCAAATCCACGTACCGCTCGTACAAACGCCCCAATACCTCCACGCCCTCGCCCTTGCGATAAGCCACCAACAGCGCCTCGTCACTCTCCGGTACACTCGACTTGGGACGTAAGAATCGGATCAAAGATGTATGATTTTAATAAATGTTGTTTTTAGCATCAGCAAGATAGTTATTATATTAAACATTGTTACCTTGCGTTGTTTGCTACCAAATTTCAGTAAAGATAAAACGCAAATGGGATGCTTTTAGCTGGCTTTATTATTTTTATATCTCGTAGTTGGCAATTGCCTTTATAAATTGCAGTCATGTAATCATAAATTGCAACTACGCAATTATAAATTGCAGTTACTCGATCTTAAATTGCGGTCATACGATGATATTTTGCAGCTACGCAATTATATTTTACAGTTACTTCACTATATTTTGCAGTTACGCGATCACATTTTGCAGTTACGTGATTATGTTTTACAGTTACGCGATTACAAATTGACAATACACAATTATTTAGTAGTACCTATCAAGTTATATTCTACAGTTACATGTTTATTTAGTGGCACTTATCAAATTATATTTTGCAGTTACACGATTATAAACTACGATTATGTAATTATAAATTGCAGCTAGGCATACTCCATTTTATACTTTGCTTTTTTAATTTTTGTATCAGCCACTTTTGCAATATTTTTGCGCCATGCAAAATTTAAAACAACAACTCGTCGAGGTGATTCATTTTCTGCACGCAAAAGGCTGGGCACCCGCCACTTCATCGAATTATTCTTTCCGCGAAGCAGGTGAAAGCAACTTTTATATTTCCGAAAGCGGGATTGATAAAGGTGATTTTAGCATTGACAACTTCCTGTATGTAAATAAAGAGGGGCAACCCATTGAAAGTCCTTCCCCCTTGGGGGGAAGGAGAAAGGGGCTTCCATCCGCGGAGACGGCATTGCATTGTATTATTTATCAATTATTCCCTGATAGTCAATGCGTTTTGCATACGCATACCGTTTTAAATACCATTTTATCCCAGCACTTTTTGCCACAGAAAGCCTTGATTTTAGCCAATTATGAAATATTAAAAGGTTTTGCCGGTATTAAAACACATCAGGTTTTCGTAGAAATTCCTATTTTTGACAATACACAGGACATTCCCCAACTGGCAAAAGAGGTGGAACAATATGCGCAAAGCCAGGATTTACGGGCTTTCCTAATCGCGGGGCATGGCATGTACACCTGGGGCAGCACCATCGCCGAAGCCAAACGCCACGTGGAAGTCGTCGAGTTTTTA
Source organism: Saprospiraceae bacterium (assembly GCA_046314415.1). GTDB lineage: Bacteria > Bacteroidota > Bacteroidia > Chitinophagales > Saprospiraceae > JADJNW01. The sequence goes on along the minus strand of JBKBWT010000395.1, from coordinate 1,879 downwards.
TTAGAATGCGAATACCGAAAGCTGTTGTTGACCAAGTGAAAGAGCGACTGAGTGAACAAGTGAGGGAGAGATCGAGTGACCAAAACACCATAACACAACAATACCATAACACCAAAATACAATAATACCAAAACACAACAATATGGCATTCATAACCATTCCCGATCAAAAGCGCGAAATTCATGATACCGCCGAAATCAAAAAATTCCTCAACGATCGCGGTGTCCTGTATGAACAGTGGGAAGCAGCAGTCGAATTTGACGATAATGCCGACCAGGATACGATCCTGAATGCGTACGCCCACAAGCTCAAGCCTTACATGGAAGCGAACGGTTACCAAACCGCCGATGTCATCAATGTAAAGCCGACCACGCCCAACATCGAAGCACTGCGCACTAAATTTTTGAGCGAGCACATTCACACCGAGGATGAGGTGCGCTTTTTTGTGGATGGCGAAGGGATGTTTTGGTTTAATCTGGGTAATGGCGATGACGTATTCTGCGTCACTTGCCATGCAGGCGATCTCCTTTCCGTGCCCGCCAATACCAAGCATTGGTTTGATCTCGGTCCTAAAAATACCGTCAAAGCAATTCGGGTATTTATTGACCAATCGGGTTGGGTACCTCATTACACCGAAAGTGGCGTGGATGCTATTTACAATGGCACAGCACCACTCACACAAGCCTGATTTTATTGGAAAACCGGATGTTGGAAAGTTGGAATGCAACTTTCCAATATTCCAACGCTCCAACATTCCATCATTCCAATATTCCATCATTCCAACTTTCCATCTAAAAACTCCATGATAAAATACATTTTAACCGACATCGAGGGCACCACCACCGATATTTTGTTCGTACACAAGGTTTTATTTCCTTATTCTTACAAAAAATTGCCCGACTATTTGCGCACGCATGCAACGGAACTTGCAGTAGCCGAATGTATCCTGGAAACGCAGCAAACGCTGCTGGAAGAGCAAGATCAAGATGCTGATTTAGAACAAGTTATCGAAACCTTACTCGATTGGATTCGCGAAGACCGCAAGCATCCGGCATTAAAAAAATTACAAGGCATGATTTGGCGCGAAGGCTACGAAAGCGGCGCATTCCAAGGACATGTTTATTCGGATGTTGTTCCGCAGCTCGAAAATTGGCGCATGGCGGGCATTCGCATCGGCATTTACTCGTCGGGCTCGGTGGAAGCGCAGAAATTATTATTTGCTTACACGGAATACGGCGATTTAAATACGTTAATTAATCATAATTTTGATACTTCGGTTGGACATAAAAAAGAGGTACAATCTTACCAAAATATTATAAACCATATAAAAATTCCAGCGGAACAAATCCTGTTTTTATCGGATGTAGAAGCTGAACTGGACGCTGCGCAACAAGCTGGAATACAGACGATTCAATTGGTTCGGGAGGGCACGAAGGCGAGTGAAAAGCATGTCACAGCTAGTGATTTTTTTGAAATAAAATTACTATAATATTATTTAGTTTTGCTCCAATTTACACTTTAATATAAAAATGGCAGAGCTATCATTTGATATTCGTGGCAATTTACAGCCTTATGAGAAGGTCAATTTGACCTTTCAAGAATTTAAGCAGATTTTTGTAGAAGAATTTGCACCAGACTCTAGTCGCCACACTATTTTTGAAAATTATCAACGCTTTATTGATGCTTTTGCAGCAGAAGTAACGACGAATTTTATTCAATGGATTGACGGAAGTTTTGTCACAAATCGAACTAATCCGAGGGATATTGATGTTGTAAATTTTATAGATTTTGCAATCTATGAAGAAAAGCAAGATAAAATTGAGCAGAATTTTCGTTTACATGGCGCAAGTAAATTATATCCAAGAGTAGATGCTTATGT
>JBKBWT010000394.1:0-5774 GCA_046314415.1 Saprospiraceae bacterium | reverse complement strand
CTCATAATGTTGAAAAAAATCTTCGCCCATAAAAATCGCCAAGCCATCCAATTGCTGCCGCCAGAAAAGCCCATCCGCCAATAATGCCTGCACTGGTTCGAGGCGTTGCGTGACTGCCTGCGGGGTAAGCCCGCGCTCGGCGAGCATATTCGACACTTCCTGCACCATATTTTTCAGCTTGATCCGGTCTTGTTCTTCATTTACTTCCATTCCTTTCCGGTGCGTGGGCAAAAAAATTGAGATGCAATGATTACCATGATAATCAGCTAAATTTGCAAATTCATTTTTTTTAATAAAAGACATAATAATCGGTTTTTGGGTAAAAAGAATGAATATTTATGCTATTGAATAGCTTGTATATATAATGTTATTTACTAAACATATCACTTTGTGCGATTTATTTAGTTTTTATGAAAGATGTAATAAAATAGGGTTATATTAGAAAACGGGAGACCCCGACAAATGTTTACCTTCCCTTTTGCAAAAACCATTGCCAAAAATCATTTCCCTTTACGCTTGCCATCCTTTTAAATCTGCTAACTTCCCATTAAATTTGTTTGTCACAACCAATCCTTTACCAACCTTAATCTATATTATGACGCTTTTTTCCCGTGCCCTGCTTGCATTAGATATGTCGGAAACCGATCATAGTTTAATTCATTATTTCGCTTATCTACAGCCACTTATAAATACGAAACAAGTTTACTTTGTGCATATTATGCCCGATTTTGTAGCGCCAAAAGGGGAGGCAGCTGCCTTTCAGAAACTGTTCAATCCGGAGCACCCGATTGATGAAAAAATGCGTGCCGCGATCTTTGAGCAGATACAAACCTTGTTTGCCGACCGAAAAAACCTGGATCTGGCGGTAGAAGTCATCGAAGGAAAACCGTACGAAAAACTCCTGCACTGGACAAAAGTGAAAGACATTGACCTGCTGGTAACCGGCATTAAAAAAGCGAGCGAAGGCAGCGGTATCACGCCTCGGCGCGTGGCGCGGCACTCGGAGTGTAACATCCTTTTTGTGCCCACCGAAGCACCGACTGATATTCGTAACATCCTGGTTCTCACCGACTTTTCCGAAAATTCGCTGCGGGCTTTGCGCACTGCCATTGAGTTGCGGCAGCAAATTGAGCATGCAAAAATCACCGTCTTGCACGTGGTGGATTTGCCTTCCGATTCGTATTACTTGCGTACCCCGCCCGAACGGGGTTTTACCGCCTTGTTACGCGATGCTGCACAAGAATCTTTTAATAAATTAATGATTGAAAATCAGATTAATAAAGAAAATCTCTCGTTTGATATAGTAGAAAACCATTATTTAAATATTGCTGCGCATATTATAGAATATGCTGATACAAACCCGACGGATTTGCTCATTCTGGGAGCACAGGGGCATTCGGCGTTCGAAAATTTTCTGTATGGCAGCGTCACCGAGCGGCTGGTTGAAAAATACCGGAATAAACCGATTCTAATTATACGCTAAAAACATCATCCGCAACGTTTTATTTATAAATGAATAAATTATATAATTCGCAGTGTACAAAAGACACTGTTATTATATATTCAGCTTGTTATTTTATTAATAAGTAATAAAATCAGCAGGTAAATGAAAATCATAATGATCACCGGCTTGCCCGGCACCGGTAAAAGCACGTTTGCGCAGACATTGGCAGGGGCAATCGGCGCCAGGCATCTTAATACCGACATCATTCGGGATGCAATGGGCAAACGTGGGCAGTACGATGCGGATACCAAAGCGATTATTTATGCGGAAATGCTGCGCCAAACAGGTTTGTTACTGGAAAATGATACAGATGTAATAATTGATGGCACTTTTTATCAAAAAAAACTGCGGCAGCCTTATATTTTGTTAGCCAAAAAATATAAAGCGGCAATGTATTGGATCGAAACAGCTGCAAATGAGGAAGTTATACGCGAGCGTGTCAGTTGTTGCCGGGAATATAGCGAAGCAGATTTTGCAGTGTATTTACAAATAAAATCCCAATATGAACCATTAAATATCCCACATTTAGTTTTGCATTCGGATCAACTTAGCATCGCGGAAATGCTTGAAAATGCTGTAAATTATTTGAAAAACAATAAATTAAAGATTGAAAATTAGCTAATGTGATATATTAAAATTAACTTGCTTCATTGTTAACTCATAATTATTAATTTATATTAAAGGGGCGCCAGCATAATAATTCTTAAATTATTCATGGATATTACACAAATTCGGCAGCTTTTAAATGTCGAGGCATATAATGAGAAAACGACCGCTGTAAAACTCGTGGAGACGCATGTTTCCTGGGTTTTGCTCACCGACCAGTTTGCGTACAAGATCAAGAAACCGGTCAAATTTTCCTTTCTTGATTTTTCTACCCTCGAAAAACGTCGTTATTATTGTGAGCGCGAATTGCAACTCAATGCTCGCCTGACATCGGATATGTACCTGGCAGTGGCGCCAATTATATATGAGAATGAACAATATTATATTGGAAAAGAAGGCGAAGTAATCGATTATGCCTTGAAAATGAAGCGCTTGGATAGTGCTCGTCAAATGCATGATTTATTGCAACTAAATAAAGTAACACCTGGAGATATTCAAAAATTAGCTTATCAAATCGCAGATTTTCACCAGCGTGCCGAATTGATTACCAATCCGGTAAATATTACAGAATTACAGCATAACTTTGCGGATATCCTGCGCATTCGTGATTTTTTGACAGCCCACCTGAAGAAAGAAACCCTGCATATTCTGGAAGCCGCCGTAGAAAAAGCCACCCGTTTTTTGCGAAAGCATGAGGCACGCCTGAAAGAACGTGGCGCAGCGGGCTTTATAATCGATGGGCACGGCGATTTACATGCCGGTAATATTTTTTTATTAGAGGAACCCGTAATATTTGACTGCCTGGAATTCAATGATAATTTCCGGCGTTTGGACATGTTGGACGAAGTTGCATTTTTATGTCTTGATCTGGATTATTATAATCGTCCCGATCTGGAGCAGGATTTTTTAGCCCATTATTTAGCAAAAATGCCTTGCCTGCGCGATGAAGAGGATCGTGAAATTTTTAATTATTATAAATTGTATCGTGCGAATGTGCGCCTCAAAGTTACTTTTCTGAAAGCGAAGCAACAAGTCAGTACTTCCGCGGCTTTCCAGGAAGAATTTGACGTTGCCCGACGCTATTTTGAATTGTTTGAGCAATACCTGGAGCTTTTAAATTAGCCTTATTATTACTTTATATAAAGAAGGTAAATAATATCAATATAAAATTTATATTACTTCTCTCTTAATGGTGTAACCTATCCATAAGAATTTCCGTCTATAAAAAAGTAGGATCAAGCGAATAAATAAGGTGGTTCGACCATGTTGTCCCTACATTTGTTTTAATAATACGAACAATTCCAACTATGAAAAAATCCATATTTTTATTAGCGATTCTGGGGCTGTTGACTGCGGCGCCGCTCCATGCCTCCCACATTAAAGGAGGGAATGAAGTGACCATTGCTGAGCCGGTTGACGGCAACCTTTACACGGCAGGTGGCGACATTCGGATCAATGCACCGATTGCCGGTGACCTGGTATGCGCAGGCGGTGATATTTGGATCAACGAACTGGTAGCAGCGGATGTAATATTGGTAGGTGGCGAAGCAAAAATAACCAATAAAATCGGCGGCGACGTGCGCCTGGCGAGTGGCAACTTGACCATAGCAGCAGACGTGGCGGGTGATCTCGTCGTGGCTGGTGGCGAGCTGACCATTGAACAAGGTGTTACGATTGGTGGTGATGTAATCATTGCCGGTGGCAAGGTTATTTTTGATGGCGCTACCCAAGGCAATATAAAAATGGTGGGCGGTGAAATGATCTTCAACGGTAAAACCGCTGGTAAAATGGAACTGAAGGGTGGAAAGATTTACTTTAACGGGGAAGTAAAGGGCGATGCTACCCTGGCAGCCCAGGAATTGAATATTGGCTCCAATGCAGCTTTTTATAGCACTGTACAATATTGGAATGAAAAGGGCGACGCTAATTTTGACGGGCATTTGTATGAGGGCGCAACGGCGAATTATAAAGAAAATTTAAAATTTAAAACCAAACTAGATCGCGAAGTAGTAAAGCAAGGTTTGGTTGCTTTTGCCATTTTCCGCTTTGCTGCTGCCGCCTTGCTGATGACTTTACTGGTCGCCTTGTTTGGGAAATTCTTCACGAAACATAGTGGTTACATTCGTGAAAATGTAGGCAACCACGCCGGCACCGGGCTGCTCTTTTTACTGGGCGTACCAGTAGTGGCAGCATTGGCTTTTGCTACGGTTATTGGTATTCCGGTAGGGTTTATCATGTTGAGTGGCTATGGTATTGCGTTGATGTTGGCAAATTCATTAACCGCAGTAGTAGCAGCTTATGAATTAAAAAAATATTTAAATCGTGACTGGAATAAAGGTATTTTGATTGCGGTGGCATTGGGCGCTTTTGTAGCATTGCGTTTGGTGGGGATGCTGGCAATTCCGGGTAAATTCATCGTTTTTGCCGCAACAGCGATTGCACTTGGTGCAGTGATTAACTGGATGCGTAAGGGCTGGCAAAAAGCCGACGATACGCCCGATGCTTCGCCATCCGCCAACAATGATGAACCATCTGATATTGTATAATAAATTAGTTTGACGACAACGATAGCATAGAAAATGCTTGGTAAATGACTTATTTACCAAGCATTTTTTTATTTAAAGCTTTAAAATATTATAATAATATAATATTCTGATACCCGGATATCATATTATGAATTAGCTTTTCTTAAACTTTACACTGCAACCTACGGCTTTCGTGAAATTCGGGCTGGGTTCTTGTCCTTTCTCCAACGCAGTAACAGCGGCTTCTACATATTTATTTTTAGCGCTTTCCGGGTCATTCATATTATCATCAATAGCGCCGGTATAACGCACCGTTAAATTTTTATCCAATAAATATATTTCCGGCGTACGCGTAGCACCATATTGCAAAGTCACTTTCTGACCATCGTCAAACAAGTAAGCAAACGGGTATTTCTTATCCTTGGCACGCACTTGCATTTTATCAAAACTATCGCCAGACGAAACCTGCGGATCATTTGGCATCACCGCAATCACCGGATAGCCTTTGGCAGCGAACTTATTATGCAAATCAATAATTCGTTCTTCGTATGCCTGCGCTACCGGGCAGGTATTGCAAGTAAAAGCAACAATAAAACCTTTGGCGTCTTTATAATCCTTGAGCGACACCATTTTGCCATCGACATTTTTTAAAGTAAAATCGGGCGCTTTATCGCCTACTTTTAGTCCGGGTAATTCATTCACATTTGTAGCAGCAACCCAAAGGGCAATAGCAGCAAGTAGGGCAACCGTAAATCCAAGAACTTTCTTCATAGCAATTGATTTTGAATGGTTTATAAATAAAAAGTCGAATGATATTGTTAGAATAGAGAAGCGAGAATAGGGAGCAGCGATTCCATCCTGTTGGGCATCCCGCTTCCCTTTTCTCACTTCTCTGTTCTCTTTTCCCTGTTCTCTTTTCTCGCTTCTCTTTTCTCGCTTCTCTATAAAAATGCTTTAACCAATTTTTCCAATTCCTCATAATTCGGAAACTGCTCGCCATAAAAATGCCGTTTTTCAGCATTGTAAATTACCGTTACAGGAATAGCCCCGCTCCACTGCGGGCTGACCTTGTCTATCCAGCTATTAAAATCGCCATCCACCAGCGCAATCACCTGCGATTTGAGCTGATTCTTTTCTAC
>JBKBWT010000393.1:0-5828 GCA_046314415.1 Saprospiraceae bacterium | reverse complement strand
TTGCAGCGTACGCAATTGCTGTTTCATGACATCCGTCGCCTCATTATTTACCGCATTTGTTAAATATTTTGCGGCCTGATCGGCATAATCATTACATTTTAAATGCGCTTGTATCATTTCATCGGTCGTTTTTTTAGTAAGCAATTCGGGGTGATCCCATTGGCGCTGATATTTTTTAAATAAGGTAAATTGCTGCACAAAACCCCGGTCGGCATAAAGTGCTGCCAGCACCAGCGGCGACTCCTCCAATAAAGAATTCCCCAGCACCGACATGGGGTCTTTCGCGACAACCGACTGTACAATACTAAGCATTTGCTGATATGCCGCCTCGCCGCGATCCAGCCGCTCGGCAAGTGCATTCAATTCCGCTTCGTTCGTCGCTTCCGTTAATTCGAGAATCGTGCCATTGGCTTTGGCTACATAATTATATAATAATGCCTGATGTAATTTTGCTTTATGCAGCGCATCTTCATACAATGCACCCGTATGGTTGGCATAGACTTCCGCCGCCGTTGTAAAATAATACTGCGTGTGCTGTGCCTTCGTATTTATTACATCATAATAATTTTTTGCTACTTTCTTGTCACTATTATTGAGTTGCTGGTATAATCTTTTGACTTCCCAAACCCCAATCAAGCCACGCAAATAATTTAATTCAGCTTCCATAACCGTTTCCGGTGCTAGCCCCTCAATAATGGCAATTAATTTCTCATTTTCTACCTGCTTATAATAATACCAGCCTCTTTGTAATAATTGCTCGGCATTTACCAATTGTAGTAATAATTGCGTCGTATCCAAAGGTCTATCCGCCTCGTCGAATGCTTGTAATACCTGCTCCTCCACGCGAAAAACGATGCGCACCGCTTCATTGTAAAAATGATTGCCTAACCTTGCCAGTGACACCGGATTTTTAGGATTGTAGCGCAGCACCCGCTCGCTGGCGTGCAGCATGCGTTGCAGGGAATCCTGCCGAAACCACAAGGCGATAGAGTCCTGATAGGCAAAAGGTTGCGGCGCATTTTCCGTCACTCTTGCCGATAGCGGCACCACACTCAGGCTACGAAATTCCTGCTCAGTAAGGGGGTTCGGCAACAATTGCCAGATGGGGTCATCCGGTAAATGCGACTGGATCATTTTACTTGCCGGAATCAGAAAATACGCCTCCTGATACATAGGCACAAAGCGCCCCGTTTCATACTGCACATAGCCCGAGCCCCAGGTTGGATCGGTCAGGTACCACTCGCCTTCGAGCTGCACGGCATTCCAGGCATGCCCTACGTCCGATACGGTTCCATCTTCCTGCTTCACCACGCCCGTGACCATCTCGGCAGGCAAGCCGGCGGCTTCGCAAAGTGCCTTGTACAAATTGGCAAAGCCCTCGCACACCGCGCTCCGATTTTTTAGCACATTCTCAGCTTGTTGCTGCAATTTATTCTCGGAAGTACCCAGCCAGCCATTGCGCCCCGTGGAGTCGCTATAACTGATAGAATGCGCAATCCAGCCATAAATAGCACGGGCTTTTTCATAATCATCCTTAGCCGTAGCGGTAAGGTATTGCGCAAGGCGAGTAATAGACGTCATTTCTGACGCGGGTGTTTCGCTGACGCGCTTGTCAATGGCGCGATAACTCTTTTGCGCCGTCGCGAAAATGCTGCCAATTATAATAATAAAAAGGATAAAACAAAGTCGTTTTATAATTAAAACAGCCATCATATATAGTGTATTAACAATTGTCGTAAGCATGGAATCGCGGTTTGCTTGCAAAAGCCCCGGCAATTCTATCCATTAAGATACAATACTTTCATTATAAAGCGTTTCTCAGGCGCTCAATATTATGTAAAGTTTAACAATTACGAGCAATTACATCATAATTACCCAAGAATTTGATGCGGTTTATCACAAGTATATCATATGGATTTAAGACTTGCCCGGTACGACCTGTACCCCATCTTCATTTACCAATGCCGGTTGTTTGACGTATTTTCCGCGTTTGGGTACAGCGATGGTCTCAAACTGTGTGGTCAGTAATTGTAGCGCTTGCCGGAGTTCTTCGCCTTCCATGATTTGTCCGTGCCCCGTCGCCGCAAGGTTGGGTTCTAATTCAGCTAATTTGCGCACCGAGTCAGCGGCTGCTATCCAGTCATACGTAAAATACTTGGGAGGACCCGATATTTGCTTGGGTTCAAAGAAAGCGCCCATGGCTGATTCCTGTTTGGTTGTCACAAAAGCGTCGCCTACAATCAAGGTCTTATCATTAGGTCGGAAAAGGCTGATATGCCCCGGCGCATGCCCGGGCGTATGAATGTAAGCCCATTCGGGCATGGGAGGAACGGTGCTGTCTTGTGGCAGCAGCGCAAGGTAAGGACTGACGTCAATGGGACCCTTTGGGTACATCCACGATACCCACGACATCATGCCGCCGCCGACACTAGGATCAGGGGGCGGGTACGCCGAGGCGCCGGTGAGATACGGCTTCTCCATGTAATGCGCATAAATGGGCACGCGCCATTCCTCGGCTAAGTCGTCAAGCGATCCGACGTGGTCGAAATGCCCATGGGTAAGGATGATGGCAATCGGGTGAACGTCTTCGCCAAATAATTTTGCAGCCAGCCGACGCACTTTAGCACCGGTGGTTTTCAGACCGGCATCTACCAGCACCCAGCTATTGTCAATCGCATTTTCTACGATATAGACATTGACAAAAATATCGCGCAGCCGCCAGACGCCCTCCGCTACCTGATATTTGCGCGTGTACGCCTCGTCTCTGGTAAAATTGTTCATAAGCCCTTGATTTAGAATCACCTTTTAAAAAATGCTTTTACATGGAAGGGACTTCTGTGGTAATTGTTCAGCGGGATGAACAAAGTATTACCGGGTTTTACAAAATGTACCATTGCAATTGAATGCAGCTTTTTATTTACCTTCACTCTTCATTTACCAAAACCCATCTTACAAATGTATAAGTACTTGACCTGTGTCCTGTTAGCAATGCTATACCTGGCTTGCAACAGCCTTCCGAAGCAATCTACCCTGAGCAAAAATCCGGTCGTGCCAACTGAGCGCCAGGCGCAGTACCAGGAACAGGAACTCATCGGCTTTATTCACTTTACCATCAATACTTTTACCGACAAGGAATGGGGCTTCGGCGACGAAAGCCCAACCCTTTTCAATCCTACCCAACTCAACGTAGAACAGTGGGTAAGCACCGCTAAAGCCGCCGGTTTAAAACAACTCATCCTCACTGCCAAACACCACGACGGCTTCTGCCTTTGGCCCAGCCGCTATACCGAGCACTCCATCAAAAAAAGTCCGTACAAAAACGGGCAGGGTGATATTGTCAAAGAATTTACCGCTGCCTGCAAGAAATATGGACTCAAGGCTGGGCTCTACCTCTCCCCCTGGGACCGCAATCATGCTGACTATGGCAAGCCGGCTTACATCACATACTACCGTAACCAGCTCACTGAATTGCTGACCAATTACGGCGAAATCGCAGAATTTTGGGTGGACGGCGCTAACGGCGGCACGGGCTATTACGGCGGTGCCAATGAGGAGCGCGTCATTGACCGCAAGACCTATTACGATTGGGCAACTACTTTCCGCCTGGCAAAGCAACTCCAACCAAATATCCTTATCTTCTCTGATGCGGGACCCGACACCCACTGGATTGGCAATGAAAAGGGATTTGCCGGGGAAACCTTCTGGTCTATGATGAATCTGGACCGCGTTTATATTGGCACGCCTGAAACGGATTACCTCAACACCGGCGATCCCAACGGCACCTCCTGGGTAGTGGGGCAATGCGACGTCTCCATTCGTCCGGGCTGGTTTTACCATGCCAAAGAAGACACAGCTGTAAAAACGCCGCAGCAATTGGTGGATATTTACTACAAATCGGTGGGGCGCAACGCCATTCTCCTACTCAACATTCCCCCAGACCGGCGCGGGCTTTTCCATGAAACGGACGTTAAAAATCTGCTGGAATTCCGTTCCATCCTGGACCAAACTTTTAAAACCAATCTTGCCAAAGGCGCTACCGCAACAGTCAGTACCGGCAACGGCGCCAATTGCCTTACCGACGCCGACCCGGCTAGCTTTTGGGCAGCTGCCGCCGATCAGCGCACGGGAGAAATCATTCTCGACCTGGGAAAAGCCGTAACCTTCAACCGCATTGCCCTGCAAGAGCCGATCCGCTACGGGCAGCGCATTGCTCAATTCAACATTCAGCAGGAAGTCAACGGCAAGTGGCAAGACCTCGTCAATGGCACCACCATTGGTTACAAAAGGCTCCTGCGCATTGCGCCCACGAACACCCGACGTTTGAAAATTCAAATACTGGAGGCTAACAATACCCCGGCGTTGTCCAACATCGCGTTGTACCAAGCCGACAGTCGCGAATAAATTATTTTCTTTTCTTTACTAAAACCGAATATTTTTACCTTTAACCGATTGTTCACAAAACAAATGGTAATTATGAAATTTCGTATGCTCCTCTTTATCCTGGCGCTACTGGGCGGCGTCATAGGCTGTAAACAACAACCAAAAACGGAAACCGAAACGCCTCCGGCTACGGATACCTTCCGCAGCAAAATTGGCATTCAACTCTACAGCTTGCGCGATCAGGTCAAGGAAAACCTCGATTCCGCGCTGGCTTTTGTACAGGCGCAGGGCATTACCGACGTTGAGTTGGCGGGTACCGCCGGGCTTACCCCGGAGGAATTCAAAGCCAAGCTTGACCAGTACGGACTCAAGCCTTCCAGCGCGCACTACGGCATGAATATTTTCCGCGACAGCATTGACAAGGTGATTGCCGAGGCAAAAATCTTTGGCGTGCCCTACGTGGGTACCGCCTGGATCGAGCACAAAGCCGATACCATCACTTTTGCGGAAATTCAGGAAGCGGTGCGCGTCTTCAACATCGCGGGTAAAAAGCTCAAGGAAAATGGCTTGCAATTCTTCTACCATGTACACGGTTTTGAATTCGTGCCTTACGAAGGCGGCACTTACTTTGATTACCTGTACAACAACACCGATTCCGCCAACGTCATGTTTGAAGAAGACATCTTCTGGGTACGGCACGGCGGTCAAGATCCTATTGAATTCTTGCGCAAATATGGTAGCCGCATTCCGCTGATGCACGTAAAAGACATGGATAAAAGCGTAGTAGGCAACCTCACCGGACACGAAGACGTCAAAATGGATGTTGCCTGGGGCACGGGGCAGATTGATATTAAGGGGGTATTGCAACTTGGCGCGCAAACCGGCGTCAAGCACTTCTACCTGGAAGACGAGTCGCCTACGGTATTGAGTCAGATTCCGCAGAGTTTAAAATTCACGGAAGGTTTTTCGGCGGATAATGCCAAGGAAGAAATGCAGTAAACTTTCTATTCCATTATTAAAAACGGAAAGTCGGTAGGGCAGCCTTACTGACTTTTGTTTTTTCATTTAGTAGTCGTTCTTTCCCTCCTGGTTAAAAATAAGCCCATCATTTTACTTTTACGCTTGAATTTTTTTTACGATTTATTTCCTTTTTATTATAAAAATATTATTTTTGTACTGGCTTAACTCATTATTAAAAGCGATCAAATCGCTTCTTACCCAAACAAATACCACCTTGCAACGACGCAGGAGCGCAAGGCGTAGTGAATTGCCATCCTGGCAATGATAAACTTTACGCTAGTTGCAATTATTCAAAACTATTTTTTTGTACGGATTATCACAGTATTAGTACTTGTCAACTGGCTTTTGGTTGGCAACGACAAGTTATTGGGCGACAACGACGAGCTATTGGGCGACAACGACGAGCTATTGGGCGACAACGACGAGCT
>JBKBWT010000392.1:0-5831 GCA_046314415.1 Saprospiraceae bacterium | reverse complement strand
ACGAGCACCTTGCAGAGCTTGTGCAGCAATACGGTTTTTGGACCCTGCTCATTCTTTTTCTCATTATTTTTTGTGAAACCGGGCTGGTGGTCACGCCATTTTTACCGGGTGACTCCTTGCTCTTTGCCGCCGGTGCACTCGCCGCACAAGTCCCCGAATCGCTCCCCCTTTGGCTGATGATTATTCTTTTACTCATTGCGGCTATTCTGGGCGATTCGGTCAATTATTTTATTGGCAAAACTGCCGGCGACCGCATTTTAAACATGAAACGCCCCATCATTCGCCAATCGCATATTGACAAGACGCATCAATTCTACGAAAAACACGGCGGTAAAACCATTATTCTCGCACGTTTTGTACCCATCGTACGCACCCTGGCACCCTTTGTAGCGGGGGTAGGACACATGTCGTATCGCACCTTTTTTTCATACAATGTCATCGGTGGTGTCCTGTGGGTTATTCCCATCACCCTGGCAGGCTATTTCTTTGGCGGCATTCCCATCATTAAGGAAAACTTTTCCATCGTTGTTTTACTCATCATCTTCGTTTCCATTTTACCGGCGGTGTACGCGGCATTGCGTGAATGGCTGCAAAAGAAACCGACGGATGTAGAAACAAAGGATAACGCATTGTAAAGAAGGATAAAAAGCCTTTGAAACTAGGGAAAGCTTTTTGTCAAAAAAACAAGCTACCAAAAATATAAATCCGTAAATTGCCGTGTAATCAAATTGTATTCTCCAATTGTTAAAACTTTGTTTTACAAGCAATTGTAAAACTACATTGCAAGGCGTTCAAGCTGCTACAAGATGGGAATATACTCTATCAAAATTCAAAATTTTAAATCTATTAGAGAAACGGATGATATACTGATCAAGCCGTTAAATGTATTAATTGGTCCAAATGGCGCGGGTAAAAGTAACTTCATTAGCTTTTTTAAATTTTTAAATCGTTTATTCGAGCAGCAATTACAGCTTTATATCGCGCTGCATGGTCGCGCAGAAAACTTTCTCTATTTTGGCAGAAAAGGCTCCGATTTTTTAAGTGGGAAGATCGTATTCGATAATGAATATAAAAATGAGTATGAATTTAAAATGGTGCCCGATCAGCAGGGCAATTTAATATTTGCGGAGGAATGGAGTAATATTTCCTATCCAGGCAATAGTAATTATGATAAAAAAATAATTAACAGTTTTGGTACGCTTGAAAGTGCTTTGAAGGACAATGATGCTTACCGTAATAAATATTTGGTAGATCAATTCTCCTCCTTTAAAATCTTTCACTTTCACGATACGAGCTTTAATGCTAAAGTAAAGCAACCTGCTACCACGACCGATTATGCTTATTTGTATGAAGACGCTGGTAACTTAGCCGCATTTTTATACCGTTTGCAGGAAAGATTTCCTACTCATTTTAAAATGATCGAGCGCGTCATTCAATCTATTGCGCCCTTCTTTGATCGCTTCTATTTGCAGCCAGATGAGATCAATCCGCAGCAAATTTACCTCCGCTGGCTGGAGAAAGGTTCGGATCAGCTATTTAATGCTCATAATCTCTCGGATGGGACGCTGCGCATGATTTGCCTTACGACTTTATTAATGCAGCCGGAGTTGCCAAGTACCATTATTATTGACGAACCAGAGTTAGGTTTGCATCCCTTTGCGATTAGCAAACTGGCGGCGCTGATTCAAAGCGCGGCTACCCGTACTCAGGTGATCATTTCAACGCAGTCCATTAATTTGTTAGACCAATTTGAAGCAGATGATGTCATTGTGGTAGAAAGAGAGAATAATCAAACCGTTTTCAAGCGGCAAAATAAGGAGTCGCTGGCAGACTGGCTAGAGGATTACTCACTGGGCGAATTGTGGGACAAAAATGTACTGGGAGGCAGACCATGATTCGAGCCATTTACATCATCGTAGAAGGTGAAACCGAAGAAGAATTTGTCAATAGCTTGATTCAACCTTACCTCTATACCAGGGGCATCGCCGACGTCAGAGCCATTAAACTTAGCACGAGCCCAGGACACAAAGGCGGAGACCTGAAATTTGCCCGTTACAAACGAAATGTCGAGAACTTGTTAAAAAGAGAACAAGATATTTTAGTTACTTCTCTAATTGATTTTTATAAACTCAGGACTGATTTTCCCGATTATAATGAAGCGCAGGCAATCCGTAATGTAGCCGAAAGAGTTGCCTTTTTGGAAAGTGCGTGTAAGGAAAAAATTGGTAATGCCCGCTTTGTACCTTATATCCAACTCCACGAATTTGAAGGCTTATTGTTTACAGACCAACGCGCATTTGACATTTTGTTTCCGAATTTGCCACCAACTCAGCGCAATGAGCTAATAAAAATTATCAACGAATACCCTAACCCTGAATTAATTGATGAAGGAACAGAAACTGCACCCTCCAAAAGATTACAAAAACTAATACCCGGATATGAGAAGCCTTTGTTTGGTCCCATGATTGCCTTGGAAAATGGCATTGAATCCATGTTACAAAAATGTCCACGATTCAATGAATGGATCCATTTATTAATTACAACTGCTTGTTCATCCACGAGCTAGCTTTCGTTAAGCATACTAAAGTGCAATGTTCTCTATGAAGCTTTGTTTATGAAATAATCCATATACTACTCATCGGCTAACTCCGCCACATCACGCTATTGTATAGCAACGCCACTATTATTTGGTGCAAAGCAATTTCCATTGCACACAGCAGGATAATAATTTGTATCAGAAGCATTTTCATTGCACACAGCGTAATAAATATTTGCATCAGAGGCATATTTGTTGCACACAAAAGCACTTTTATTTGCATCAGAGCCATTTTTATTGCACATAAAGCTACTATTCTTTGCTGATAAAGGATAATTATTGCGTATATTAAAATATTTATTGCAAAATTTGCAACGTTACTTCTAAAATTTGCAAAAAAGCATCTTGCCAAAATCGACTTGGTTTTCTACCTGGAAACGCAGTACCTGCCCTTTTTAAAATATTCGCGGCTTTCGCTGAACACTCTACCGCAAATTTGTATTTTCCATTTTCACATTTCCATTTTTAACTTTAAAAATTGGGTCATCATGCAATTCAATCGTCGTCATTTTCTACAAACTTCGGGCTTTGCGCTGGGCGCAGCGTTATTGCCTTCGCAGCAATTTTTGAAAAACTTGCTCGCACCCGCAGGCGAAATGAAACTATTGCGCAACAACGTGGGTATCTTTACCGAGCGGGGCGGCACCATCGCGTGGATGCTTGATAAACAAGGGATTGTGGTGGTCGATACGCAGTTTCCCGACACCGCTCCGCACCTCATCGAGGAAATCAGGAAGCAAAGCGAGCGCCCGATTGATCTCCTCATCAACACGCACCACCACGGCGACCACTCGGGTGGGAATATTGCCTTCAAAGGTATTGTGAATAAAGTCGTGGCGCATCAGAATTCCAAAGCGAATCAGGAGCGCGTTGCCAAAAGCAGCAATAGCGAAGACAAACAGTTGTATCCCGACACCACCTACACCGATTCCTGGTCACAAGCGGTTGGGAATGAAGTCATTACCCTGCGTTACTTCGGTGCTGGGCATACCAATGGCGACTCGTTTGTGCATTTTGAAAATGCCAATGTAGTGCATTGCGGCGATTTGATGTTCAACCGGCGTTTTCCGTTTATCGATCGCAGCTCGGGCGCTTCCGTTGAAAACTGGATCAAAGCATTGGGCAAAGCCCGGAAGACATTTGATAAAGATACGATTTTTGTTTTCGGACATGCGGGCGAGGGCGTTCCCGTCACCGGCACCCGCGATGACTTGAAAGCCATGCAAAATTATTTATCGAAATTGTTGAAATACACCAAGCAGCAAATCAAAGCCGGTAAGACCAAAGAGCAGGTCGTTGCTGAAAAACCAGCGGTCATACCCGGTGCAGAAGAGTGGAAAGGACAAGGCATTGAGCGCGGACTCACCGCCGCCTACGAAGAACTCACCGAAGGTAAAAAATAATCACTTAATTGGGATTTTATTTAGTAAGGGTGTAATGTTTTTATTGAACCAGTTGAAAATCAATTGTTTGTATTGTAAAAATATTATACCCTTTTATTGTTTTTTATTATAATGCAGGTGGATTTATTTTTTTGCCACTTCAAGAATCTTCTTCTCCAACTCATACTCATCGCCCGGCACGTACCCGCTGTGCTCGTACACGACATTACCATTGGCATCTAAAAGAAAGGTCTGCGGAATAGTTTGAAAATTCAGGGCATTTTTCAGTTGCTGGTTGGCGTCGGAGAGGATGGTGTACTGCCAGCCTTTGGTTTCCACCATGGGACCCACTTTCGGCAGGGCGCGCTGCGTGTCAATAGTGACGGCGACAATTTCAACATTGTATTGTTCTTTCCAATCTTCGTACAGGTCAATCATGGCGTCGAGTTCAAGCTGGCAAGGTTTGCACCAGGTTGCCCAAAAGCTGAGTACCACGATTTTGCCATTTTTTGTAATATCCTGAATATTAACGGTTTTGCCATCGAGCGTTTTCACTTCTACGGAGGGAATGGCTTTTTGTGCCAGCAGCGACGAAGTGCCGATGGTCAAAATTGCCAGGGCAAAGAACAGACGGAGCAGTGCTTTTTTCATGATGGAAATATTGAAAAGTTTATGTTTTTTTGTAATCGAATCCCAAAAGTAAGGCATTCATACGGACGAAACCGTCCTTTAGGAAACATTTAACCATTTTTGAGATGCCGGATTGGGAGATGCCAGATGCCAGACTTTTTTAAGCAAAAATTTAGCCTGCTGAAAAGCAACCAAGATAAAGCCTACACGTACAAACTGCATGAATACATTAATACACGAACACCTGAACACAATCCAATGAAGCTCATTTTTACCATAATCCCAGTATTGCTAAGTGCTTCGCTCTGCGCGCAAAGCAACCGCAACAATCCGCAGATTTCCGGTAGCCTGGAAGCCAATGCCAATTTTTTTATGCGCGACTCGCTCATCGGCGCTGCGAATACGCCGCAGTACGACCGCCAATTATACGGCGGCGAAGCCTGGTTGAACCTGGCGTATAGCAATTGGGGCTTCGATTTTATCCTGCGTTTTGATCTGTTCAACAATTCTAACCTGCTCAATCCCACGAGTTCTTACACCGACGAAGGCATTGGGCGCTGGTACATTGCCAAGAAAATCAATCAGTTAGGTATTGCCGGCGGATATATTTATGATCAAATCGGCAGTGGCATTATTTTTCGGGCGTTTGAAGAGCGACCCTTGTTGATTGACAACGCCTTGTTTGGATTGAAATTGACTTACGATCTGGCACCCGATTGGCAAATCAAAGCGTTCACGGGGCGGCAAAAGCAGCAATTTGATACGTATAATCCTGTAATCAAAGGATTAAATATAGAAGGTTTTGTAAATGTAGGAGATTCTACCGCAGGTTTTTCCCTGGCTCCCGGCTTTGGCGTGGTGAATCGCACGCTGGATGATGCTTCGATGAATTCGCTCGTGGCGACATTGAACACCTATCCGCAGGCGGATATTTTTGTGCCCAAATACAATACGTATGCTTTTACTGCTTATAATACGCTGACGGCGGGCGCAGTGTCGTGGTATGTAGAGGGCGCGTACAAAACCAAAGATGCGATGAATGATCCGTTTGGCGTCATTCAACGAGATACGCAAACCATCATCGGGGATAAATTCATACAACGTTCAGGATCAGTCGTTTACTCTAGTTTGAGTTATGCCAATAGCGGACTGGGGATCACGCTGGAAGGCAAGCGCACCGACAATTTCAGCTTTCGTACGCGTCCGCAGGAGCCATTGAACCG
>JBKBWT010000391.1:0-5871 GCA_046314415.1 Saprospiraceae bacterium | reverse complement strand
ATGTGTGACAAGATATTGGCTAGCGAGTCTTTGCGTTCATCGGGTAGAAATTCATTCAACCAGCGCTCAATCGCGGGACGGGGATAAGCCCCCATGAATTCGCCAATGACTTTCCCCTGGTAAAACATCTTTACATTCGGAATACTCATAATTTGATACTCCTCCGCCAATTCCGGTTCTTCCTCGGTATTCACCTTCACTAAGGTCCAGCGATCTGCCTGCGCTTCTGCCAATTGCTCGATAACAGGACTTAACATGCGGCAAGGACCACACCAGGGCGCCCAAAAATCAACTACTACGGGTAGTTCGTAACTTTTTTCAATAACTGCAGCTTGAAAATCAAAATTTGTCATGGATATTATTTTAACAACCAGCAATTTAAAATAAAAATCACCAGTAAAACACCTACAATTTTGCGACCAAAATAGGGGTATTGCAACTTCTAATACATCGTCTATACGACGAATGTTCGACTAAAATGATAAAAGTCCTTTTCCGCAGTGGTAAAAGCGACGAAATTACCCGACACAACCGCGACTCAAACGGAAAAACCTCAATTTAAACATTAAATTAATCTTTTTTACCATGAAAAACACATTGCCTGTACTGTTTCTTTTATTGACGTTCCCACTCTTTGCACAGCACGAAACCCTGTTCGATGATTTTGACATCCGCGGCGCTTTTGGCGGTCCCATTCTGGAAATTGGTACCCTAGCGGGCGAAACCGGTGCTGACGTAGGCGGCGGTGGCGCTTTGCTCATCAACAATTTCTTCCTCGGCGGCTATGGCATGGGCACCAGCTACCCCGATATCCGACTGGACAACCGCGACTATAATGTCCGCTTCAAACATGGGGGCTTCTGGCTGGGCTACACCGTGCGGGAGCACAAACTACTGCACCTCTACTCCAGTGTAAAAATCGGCTGGGGTCGCGCACAACTGCGCCGCGACGGCGAAACGGAATACACCGACCGCCATTTTGCGCTCACGCCCGAACTGGGTCTGGAGGTCAACATATTTGATTGGTTCAAGCTGGGGCTCACCGGCGGCTACCGCTGGGTGAATGGCATCAATGCGCTGCCTGACCTCGACAATACCGACTTTAGCAGCCCGGTGGGCATTATCACGTTCCGCTTTGGCGGCTTTGATGATGACTGGGACTGGGATGATTGATACTTAAAACTACTTGCGAATTACAATGGAGGATGTACGATTGACGTAAAAACAATCCGATCCTCCATCGTAATTCGTAAATCCAACCTATCTTTGCGGGAAAAGCATCCCTATGTTGATCTCCCTTTTTAAAGCCATTCACATTGTAGGATTCGTTTCCTGGTTTGCCGCCTTGTTTTTTCTGGGTCGCCTTCTTGTCAATTATGTAGAAACCAACAGCCAACCCCAGCCGGAGCGCGACATTCTCAAAAAAAGCCTGAGCGGAATGGCACATCGCCTCTA
This sequence comes from Saprospiraceae bacterium, assembly GCA_046314415.1. Classification (GTDB taxonomy): domain Bacteria; phylum Bacteroidota; class Bacteroidia; order Chitinophagales; family Saprospiraceae; genus JADJNW01. The sequence goes on along the minus strand of JBKBWT010000391.1, from coordinate 4,416 downwards.
CAAAATCATTATGAACCCGGCGATGATGATTACCTGGACCGCCGGCATTGGTATGCTCGTGGTGCCTTTTGTTGATAAGCAATATCCGAATTATCTAAGCTCCGAAGTCGGTACGCCGGGCTGGATGCACGCCAAATTACTGCTCCTCGTTTTATTGACGGGCTTCCACGTTTGGAACAAAATCGCTTTGCGCAAAATCGAAAACGGCAGCAGTACACTGAGTCCCTTCCAATTGCGACTCGCCAACGAAATCCCCACCGTTTTTCTCGTTGCCATTGTTTTTATTGCCGTGTATGGCAAAGCAGGCACGCTCAATTACGCTTATTTATTTGCCGGGGTAGCCGCCTTTGCAGTACTGGTGTACCTGGGCGCACGCGCGTACAAAAAAAGACGGGAAGCCAACCGTTCTGCCAAAGTTTAGCCTTGATGTTTTAAACTAAAAAGCCATGCCGGAAAACCACCACATTCTGGTAGTAGAAGATGACCTCAATCTCGGATTCCTGCTCGTCGAACTGCTGGAGAGCGAAGGCTTTGCCGTGAAGCTCTGCAAAGACGGACAAATGGGACTGGCGGCGCTCCAGCGCTCCACCTACAACCTGTGCATCCTCGATGTGATGATGCCGCGCCTCGACGGCTTTTCCCTGGCGGAGCAGATCAAAGCCCAGCACCCCGATCTACCTTTTCTGTTCCTCACCGCCAAATCGCGCAAGGAAGACAAACTCAAGGGCTACGCCTACGGCGCTGAAGACTACGTGACCAAACCTTTTGACGAGGAAGAACTGCTTTGCAAAATCAACGTCATTCTACGTCGCCGCCAGGCGAGCGAACCACCCCAGCCCTCCACTCCACTCTTCCACATCGGCGATTATGTTTTTGACTACAAGCTGCAAGAACTGCGCTACAACGACGTGGTGCACCGCCTCACCGAAAAAGAAAACGACATCCTGCGCCTCCTGTGCGAGCACCAAAACCAGATTCTGCGCCGCGACGACGCCGTGGAACAGGTGTATGGACGCCGCGACTACTTCCTCGGGCGCAGCTTCGACGTCTTCATCTCCCGCCTGCGCAAACTCCTCAAAGACGACCCCCGCATCTCTATCGAAAATGTGTTTAAAGTTGGCTTTATTTTGAAAATCAGTGATTGAAATTAATTTACTATAAAAGTCCAAAAGGCTTTTACTTACGCACTAGGTAAATTTGATAAAGTGAATCTATATTCACCTTACGATGAGTTAAATGCGCTTGCACATTTAATCTACTTCGGCTTGGATCGAGCTTTGCTATTTCAACCGTAAACACTTGCCCTTTATAAAAATTGCCCTCACAACGCGTGCCTTCCTGAGAATAAATGCCTTGATACATTTCATCCAGGTAAAAGTAAAAATAATAGATCGTGCATCCGCCTCTTGCTGCTGTGTTTGCTACTTCATAAACATAAGCTTCTTTTACTTTACTGCTATGCGAAAACAATAGGCTGCTCTCTAGCGCGGCTAATGCTCCGATAATAACTATAAATACGAAGAACGCGCCTTGAATGTAGCTGACAACTTTTTTAACAAGCTTCATGATGTCTTTTTGAGAAAGGTTTATCAGTAATTCAAAACTGTAATTTTTATAATTGCGCTGCAAATTATCCTCCACTAATATCCAGTTTTTACAAGTTCTCAGCGGCTTTACGTATTGTATAAAATTAGCAACAAGTTAATATTTTCATTTTTCAACACTTCCTATTGTTCACGCGAATCGAGCACTGAAGGCAATGCCTTAGCCTTTAACGATTACGTCTTTTTTCCAGTGCGCCACTACTCCCCTTTTCCTTTTAGGAACTAGCTCGTGGTTTTCCCGTTTTGCCCAGCTTCCTAACAATACATTTTTGTAGTTCAGAACATCAAGGAGGTAGTTCAGAACATCAAGACTTTAGTTCGCAACATCAAGCTAGTAGTTCGGAACATCAGGGAAGTAGTCTAGAACATTAACGTTTTAGTTCAAAACTTAAAGGTTTTAGTTCACAACATCAAGACTTTAGTTCGGAACTTGAAGGTTTTAGTTCAAAACATTAAGGAGGTAGTTCGGAACATCAGAAAAGTAGTTCGGAACATCAAGCTAGTAGTTCAGTAACTTCAACATTTTAGTTCAAAACTTCAAGGCTTTAGTTCAAAACATCAAGGAAGTAGTTTAATAACATCAACACTTTAGTTCGGAACTTAAATATTTTAGTTCAAAACTTGAAGGTAGTAGTTCAGCACATGAAGGCAGTTGCCCGATACAGCCGGTTTTAAAGATTCAGGTAAGCCCCAATAAAAAAATTAAAAAATTTTCACCATTTGGTGAACGTTTGATCACTTCATCCGTTCCTACCCAGAATTTCAAAACCCCTTGACACATGCCCATGCTTGATTTGACGCAGCCTTTATTCTTCCTGGCAACTGCACTGGTGGTTTCCATCGTTGTATTCCTGCGCTACGTGCTGGTAGCCGGCACTTTTTACCTCATTTTTTACGGCTTTGCCAAAGCTCGTTTTGCCCATCGCAAAATCAATTTCCGCCTGCGCCAGCCCGGGCAGTCATGGAAAGAAGTGCGCTGGTCGGCGCTTACTTCACTGGCGTTCGGCGTAGCAGGTACGCTGATGTTGCTTGCCTGGCAGCAGGGCTACACCCGCATTTACCAGCACATCGGTGATTATGGCTATGCGTACCTGGTAGCTAGTTTGTTCATTGCCTTGCTGGCGCACGAAACCTATTATTACTGGCTCCACCGTTGGATGCATCGCCCCAAGGTGTATCGGCTGGTGCACAAAGTCCACCACGATAGCATCGTCACCTCTCCCTGGACCTCTTTTTCATTTCATCCCCTGGAGTCTATTTTACAAGCCATTTTGGTGCCCCTGCTGGTTTTTATCTTACCGCTGCATTATAGCGTGGTGATCCTTTTGCTCACCCTGATGACCGTCTCCGCTACGATCAACCATTTGGATGTAGAAATATATCCCCGCGGCACCGCCGAACATTGGTTGGGTAAGTGGTTTATTGGAGCGACGCACCACAGTTTGCATCATGCCGAGTTCCGAACTAATTATGGCTTGTATTTTACTTTCTGGGACAAGTGGATGCGTACGGAAAGCGCGAAGTTTAAAGAAAGGTTTCGGGAGAAGACCGCTGTCAGAGGCAGTTGATCGTTTTCAGAAAATCAATTGTAACCTGTAATAAGTTCTTTCCGTTTTTTCACAAAGCGGAATGAATTGTTGATAAAATTCCTTCCAATCCGGCTCGTGCGTGAGTCGGCACTTTGCAGGCTCCGCTTCTGCAAATGTATCATATAATAATTCTAAAATAAGGGTATAACCCGTACCGGAAACGTCGGTTAATAAGCGCGCATGGATTTCATTGTTGCGCTCATGCACTTTTTGTAAATACGCTTTCCACATTTGAATGGCTTCGCTGGCTTTGCCAAATTTAAGATTGAAAACATTGCGCTCGACGTACATGGTGGTGATTTTTAATGAATAAAGATAGGAAAAGGAAATCTTTTTTTAGCTTTAAGTTCTCAATCAAAACCAGTGGAAATTTTTGCTGCGCCATTTTTGTCTAAAGTCTATACGCTAACTTCTAACGTCTTAAAAAAATATGAAACAACTCTTTTTAGCAAGCCTAATCCTCTGTTTATTAACTGCTTGTCAGAAACAAGAAACTGCTGATACCATCTTTATGAATGGGAATATTTACACCGTCAATGAAAAGCAGCCGCGCGCGGAAGCCATTGCCGTGAAGGATGGACGCATTCTCGCCGTTGGTAGCAATGCCGATATTGAAAAATTGAAAGGCGATAATACCGAAGTGATTGATTTGGAGGGCAATTTTGCCATGCCGGGCTTTATTGAAGGGCACGGGCATTTCTCAGGATTGGGGCAGAGTCTGATGAATTTGAATTTTCTGAAGTCCAGAAGTTGGGAAGAAATAGTGGCGATGGTAGCGGAAAAAGCCAAAACCGCCAAACCGGGCGAATGGATCATCGGGCGTGGCTGGCACCAGGAAAAATGGGAAACGCCGCTCGATAAGCAGGTGTTGGGCTATCCTTATCATGATGCCCTGAGCGCCGTTTCGCCGAATAATCCGGTGTTGCTGCGCCATGCCAGCGGACACGGTCTGTTTGCCAATGCCAAAGCGATGGAAATTGCCGGGGTGTCCAAAGAAACGCCCAATCCGCGCGGCGGCGAGATCGTGCGCGACTCCCGGGGCGAGGCGATCGGCGTGTTTGAAGAGCGGGCGATGGCAGTGATCAATGAAGCCTACCAGGCGTACCGCGATTCCCTGTCCGAAGCGGAGCGCAAGGCAGAATGGCTGAAAGGCATTGAACTGGCGGAGCAGGAATGTTTGTCGAAGGGCGTTACCAGTTTTCAAGACGCGGGTTCCTCGCAGC
>JBKBWT010000390.1:0-5871 GCA_046314415.1 Saprospiraceae bacterium | reverse complement strand
CCAAAATACCGAAGGCGCGCTAATCAAGTAGTGTAATTGTGTAGCGTCAACCAGACCAATACACAAAGCGACACCACTACCAACCAGAATCGCACATCCCGGTAAAAAATGTCGTTTTTCTCGGATAGCATGTGAAATAAAGTGTAACCAATCAGTAAAAATAAAACGATCAGTGTCAGCATAGCGCACGGAATTTTGGTAAAAACATTGCGACTATGTATCCTTTGTATTCCAAAAAGGATGCCATAGTATTTTTTTCTAATACATTATGGTAATTTTCAATTTAAATGATACCCTGATTAATAAAAATCAAAAGATTAAACTATTGATTTTCAGGTCATTGGAATTAAAAATTCCAATTAAAAAATTTAAATAACAAGGTGTTGTTCAGGGTTGAGAACGGGTGATAAGTTCTTGTGTTTGAGGGTGTTCTAGTAGTAGTTTTTGTTTGATGCGTTTGATAAGCAGGGGACCTTCATAAATCAAGCCGGTGTAAATCTGCACCAGCGAAGCACCTGCATTGAGCTTTTCGATGGCATCTTCGGCACTCGTGATGCCGCCAACGCCAATGATGATGAGCCGACCTTGAGATTGTGTATATAAATAACGAATAACTTCGGTAGAACGCTGCCGTAAAGGTTTGCCACTCAAGCCGCCTGCACCGATTTTTTCAACATTTTCCTGCAAATTATTCCGGCTGATGGTCGTATTCGTAGCAATGACACCGGCAATACCGGTTATTCCGGCAATTTCGACAATATCATCGAGTTGTTCGTTTGTTAAATCCGGTGCAATTTTTAATAAAATGGGCTTGGGTTGCGCTTTTTGACGATTCAAATCCTGCAAAGTCTGTAAAAGTTGCGTCAATGGCTCTTTTTCCTGCAAAGCACGCAAGCCGGGCGTATTGGGCGAGCTGACATTCACCACAAAATAATCCACGTAAGGAAAGAGCTTTTCAAAGCAAAAAATATAATCCTCCGTAGCGCGCTCGTTCGGTGTATCTTTATTTTTACCAATATTGCCGCCAATGATGAGATTTTTGGGGCGACTTTCCTGCAAAGCTTGTACTAGCGCCTCCACTCCAGCATTATTAAATCCCATGCGGTTGATGAGTGCTTCGTCTTTTTTCAAGCGGAATAAACGGGGTAGTGGATTGCCTGCCTGTGGGCGCGGCGTAACGGTGCCCACTTCAATAAAGCTAAAACCCAAGGCAGCCATGGTGCGAAAATGCTTGCCATCCTTGTCAAAGCCAGCCGCCAGTCCAACCGGATTGGAAAAGCGCAGTCCAAAAACTTCCCGTTCCAATGCTTTGTGCTCCAGATGAAATATTTTTCGGGCTAAATGACTGATTCCGGGAATATTTAACATTATTCTAAACAAAAAAAGCGTGAGGTGATGTGCTGTTTCGGGCGGAAACAGAAAAAAGAATGGTTTTAAAAGCAGTTTGTACAAGGTGTAAAATTTATGGCAAAGGTAAAAAAGAGATTTTGTTCTTGGTGAAAATGAGGGCACTGTTAACGAAAACAGCAATAAAAAAAGGGTCGGCAGCGTGTGCTGCACGACCCATAATCATAATCCCAAAAACTATTCTTTAAAAAGAATTTATATCTTAAAGATTGAATTTGCTGATTTGAGTACAAATTTAAAAAAAATCTCAAATCAGCAAATAATATATTTACAATTAATTCTTTAAGCTTGTTCTTCTGCCTTCACCAGCAGCTGAAAACCATTGCCGTGAATGTTAACAATCTCAATATTTTCGTCGCGGCGGAGGTATTTGCGCAATTTTGTCACAAAAACATCCATACTACGCGCGGTGAAATAATTGTCTTCTCCCCAAATTTTGGTAAGCGCCTCCGAACGAGGTAAAATATCATTGATATGTACGGCGAACATTCGCAAAAGTTGCGCCTCCTTGGGAGATAATTTTATTTTTTCTTCGTCGCCTCCGCTGGAATCAAAAGTCAAAATCCGTAGAGGATAATTGAAGTGGTATTTTCCGATATAAAATTCCTTAATTTCTTCGCTCGGATCAGCTTTCTGGTGACTGCGTTTCAGGATTGCCTGAATGCGATACAAAAGTTCTTCCGAATTAAACGGCTTGGTGATGTAATCATCGGCACCGATTTTGAAGCCTTTGAGCACATCCTCTTTCATGGTTTTGGCAGTAAGGAAAATGATGGGCATTTCGGCATCTTTCTCGCGGATTTCCTTCGCCAGGGTAAAGCCATCTTTTTTGGGCATCATTACATCGAAAATGCAAAGATCGTACTTCCCTTTTTTGTAGCTTTCCAAGCCCTGGACACCATCGGTGGCTAAAACCACGTCATAATCGTGCATTTCGAGATAAGAGCGCAGTACATCGCCAAAATTTTGGTCATCTTCTACCAAAAGGATTCTGTTGTTTGCCATTGGTATGTCTTTTTCTTCTGGTAATTGGTTATTCGGTTATCAGTTAACGGTTGTTCGGGGGGTAGTTATTTTCCTGAATCGGATAACTATTTTAACAAATAACGGATAACGCATTTACTTGTTGTCTATTTTATGTTGGAAGAACAGAATGAAACTACTGCCCTTACCTAATTCACTCTTTACATCGATAGTACCTTTGTGTGCATTCATTATGGCTTTCACGTAGCTTAAGCCCAAACCAAAGCCTTTTACATCATGCAAATTGCCGGTATGTACGCGATAAAATTTATCAAAAATGTGTTTTCGGGCTTCTTTGCTCAACCCCATCCCTTTATCTTCTACCGACACTTCTACCCCACCCGCTATATTGCGCGTGTAAACCGTAATATCCGGCGCTTCCGGTGAATATTTATTCGCGTTGTCTAACAGGTTATTGATAATATTGGAAATATGCAATAAATCCCCCTGAATGATGGGGTTGGTCGCTTCGAGCACTGCCTTTGCTGTACCTTCGCGTTTTTCGACCTGCAATCCGATATTGACCAGCGCTGTTTCAATGACGTCGTGGAGATTGACTTCCGACAGTTTCAGGGAGAAATCTTTCTTCTCAATCACCGCCATTTGCAACACTTTTTCTACCTGATTATTCATACGAATATTTTCCTGTTTTATTATATTGGCAAAGCGACGCACTTTATCCGGGCTGCCTGAAATCATCGGACTTGTAATAGAATCTGACGCTAAGGAAATAGTGGCAATGGGCGTTTTAAACTCATGGGTCATATTATTAATAAAATCATTCTTCATTTCCGACAATTTCTTCTGCCGGAATACCACATTAATCGTGTACGCAAAGCAAAATAAAATAATGCCGGTAAACAGCAGCGAACCCAGAAAATTCAACCATGCTGAGCTCCAAACATAACGGTTTTTAGTAGGAAAATGTACCATCAACATGCCCGGCGAAGGACCATCATGCGCAAAAAGATGGGCTTTATATTCTGACTCAAAAATATTTTGGTAGCCAGGCGACACTTCCTTAGGATTAAAATCGGATACAACATAGTGATCATTCACAATGACAAAGCTGTTTTTTTCATTGGAAAAAACGCCGTAATCGTAGGGAATATTAATGCCGCGATTGGCTAACTCTTGTTCTAGTAAAGCCTTGAGCTGATCGAGCTTAATACGCTCATCCAACGGCAATTCATTCAAATTTTGCTGATAAAATGCTACCAGACTGCGTGAAGCCTCTGCCCGTTCTGCCAAACAGTTCAAACAATCACAATCATTATTAAGAATGGTCAGAATGGCATCGGGTGTAAGCGTATTATTACCGATGTGCGCGGTACGAGCTTCAAAATTTAACTCGACAAAGGTCTTGGCGTCACCAGCAGTGGCTTGTTGGTTCTCCCAGTAACTCGTCATAAAACCATTGACATTCTGATTGAAAACCTCGCGGCGCTCCATGTCTTCAATGCTCTTCACCACTGTATTCAAAGCTGCGTACACATCTTTGTCAAACTTTTCTTCGTTCACCCGAATGGAGGTAAAAATCAAGCCCATTTGCAGCCACACCACCCCAATCACCGCTGCACTCATTAAACCTATGATGACCCAGATTGCTTTTTTATTCATTTATCAAACCTTTAAATATTAGACGTTTGACGTTAGACTTCTCCTTCATATGATCTAAAATTTCTTGTCCAGCGTCTATTGTCCTACTTACAAATTTAGAGTTTCGAGGGACGCAGCGTTACAGTTTAACAGAGTTTTAACGTATCACAAATCCTGCTATTATATACCTTACCAATGCTTTATCTATTATGAATTTTTGCATAAAAACGTCCACCTATCCAGAAAAGTTGCACACTGCAAAAGAAAAGGCGTAAGAAACTTTTAAAGCCTCCTACGCCCTTATTTTATGATATAAGTGAATATTTAATTTAATGCAAATCGCAGCACCAATCCACCCGAAGAATCTGTACGTGGGAAGCCCGCCGAAGTCTTGGGTACATTTCGGGTATAATCAAAAAACAAGCGCAACGATAAGCGACGGTTCATTTTATATTCGGCAGTAGGGCTGAAACGAAGCACATAAGCCCCGCGCGTGGGCTCTACTACGCCCTGATCCAGAATATGCGCAAACGTCACATCATCGCGCAAAGAGAAAGCAAACTGAATATCTAAATCGCGGTTTTGCAAATTGCCGCCGCCACCGCCAGCTGGTCTTCCGCCTGACTGAGGACGCTGCTGTTGTTGCGGGGTTTGTTGCTCTGGCTTACTTCTGCCCTTGCCTTTCTTATTTTTATCCCCCGTCAAAAAACCAATATTTACATTGCGCAGCAAATAGCCAAAGCCAAAAGTGATTTCTTCTACCCGTGTTTCACTCAATTGATTATTAATAAAACTCATCGCCAGGTTGCGGGTCTTTTTATAATCAAAATTAAACTGCATCCCGTTTTTCAAGGTTGTATTCACTGCCAGCAAAGGCGAAAAGCCTTCCTGAATCACAATTTCCGGGATTTCCAGACGTGGATAGAAGTTATTGTTCAGTTCATTCACCGCGCCGCCCGGCTCATTTATTGTCCGTAAATAATCAAGCCCTGTATTGAAGCGATTAAGTGTCAGGGTAGATTTATAACTGTGCGTCAAACTAAAATTCTGGAAAATCTCCTGGAACAAAGGAATACGCGACAAGCCATTGTACGTCAGCCGCCAGTTGGGCAGCGGTATCTGGTTGAAAACATTCAAATCCACCGTACGCGCATCTTTGCCGGTGTAAGCCGCCAGAAACGCGGGCAACAACACATCCTGCTGGGTACGCCCGTAGCCCTGGGTATAACCTTCTCTCGCCAGAAGGGAGTCAGCGTGTTCGCCGGTGCCCAAACGCTGCGAAATTGTAACCCGATTGCCTTCAAAATCACGGAACATGCCAATAATCTGCGAGCGGCTGTCCTGAAACAGCGTATTGGCAGAGAAAAACGAAAGCGTAAGCGAACCGGCGTCCTGCGGAATGGCATGCTGAAAACCTTCGCCAGCTTTCAATACTTTAAAATATTGGGTATGTGTTTCCTGGTAATTTTTATTGGCATCCACGTCAATGCGGAAATCCCGGAACGGCTCCAGCGTCACCTGCCCCTGAATGGTTTGGGTATAATCCTGCACCACTTGCTGATTGAGATAAACACTTTTGGAAATCCAGTCCCTATTACGATCCAGCCAGTTATTACTCGTACCAAAATTGTTTTGCACCTGTGGTTGTAAACCAAGCACAAAATCCCAGCCCGGCCCCGCAAAACCATCCTGCATGCCCATCAGTCCTGCCTGCGGCGTAAAGCCCGGCACCACCGTAGAGAAGCGTTCGGTATAGTTAAAGCGTGCCGTACGCAGCAGCAGTAAGGGGCGAATCAGCACTTTTTCTAATAAGCCAGGTTCGCCTTCTGGTTTTTCCGGTTT
>JBKBWT010000389.1:0-5875 GCA_046314415.1 Saprospiraceae bacterium | reverse complement strand
GTACGATTTTTATAAAGAAGGACAAGCATTTAGTACTGATCAGACCCAAGCTTTGATTGTGGGAAATGTGGTGGCATTTATCGTGGCAATGCTTGCTATTCGCTTCTTTATCAACTACTTATCCAAGCATGGTTTGCGTATTTTTGGTTGGTATCGCATCATTGTAGGACTTATTATTTTAATATTATATTGGATGGGTGTCGAATTATCTATGTTATAAAAAGTGACAATTATTATAAAAACATTTACAAAACTTAATGATGCTACGCTGTAGCCTATCATAATGCAAAAAGATATTACCCAATATGATTTTCTTGCCGGTGCTACCTTGTTGGTGAATAAACCCAAAGGTTGGACCTCATTTGATGTAGTAAATAAAATTCGCTATCAGCTCAAAAAAAAACTAGGCGTTAAAAATATCAAAGTTGGGCACGCCGGCACGCTTGACCCCATGGCGACCGGGCTTTTGATCATTTGCACCGGCAAAGCCACCAAAAATCTTGCTGATTATCAAGGTTTGGACAAAGAATACACGGGTACCATCCGTTTAGGCGCTACGACGCCCTCTTATGACGCGGAAACCGAACCCGACGCTACTTTTCCCACCGCTCACATTACGCCTGAATTGCTCGAACAAGCCAGCCGACAATTTCTGGGTGATATTAAACAAATTCCTCCTATGTATTCGGCTATCAAAGTAGGGGGGCAACCGCTGTATAAAAAAGCCCGGAAAGGCGAAATGCTTGAAATTCAGGCTCGTCCGGTGCATATTGATGCGTTTGAGCTTACGCGAATTGAACTACCGGAGGTGGATTTTCGGGTGCATTGCAGCAAGGGTACTTACATCCGTTCTTTGGCGTACGATCTTGGCAAAGCGGTACAAAGCGGGGGGTATCTTACTGCCTTATGCCGGACCAAGGTAGGGCAATTTAACTTAACCGATGCCTGGGAAGTAGAGGAGATTATAAGTGGTTTAACAATTGATACCTAAGATATTACACGTAAAAAGCACATTGCATATTATATTACGCAATGTGCTTTTTATATTTTTAATTCCTTTTATATTATATGGATTATAATATAAATAATCCTGTGTTTATTTTCGCTCCTCCATATCCTGTACCAAATCTTCTGTTTCGCGCATGAGTTGATCCCACTCACGGCGAATCTCGGTTTGGCGGGCACGCTCGGTACCTTCATAAGAAGCCGGTTCATCAATTTTGCCTTCAAGCTCCCGGCGTTTGCGTTCCAGTCGGTCGAGGCGAGCGATCAAATCCTTATTATCCTCAATGGTTTTAGCATGACCGCGCAGCTTATCATATAAATTGCCAACATTATCCACCGCTTCATTATATTTACCGGCGTCAAATTTTTTCTTTTCACTGCGCAGCAAGCCAAAAGCTTCCTTGCCAAAAGACCAGACGGCTTTACCGGCATCTTTGGCAGTGTTAATTACCTTTTTGGATTGCTCTTTTTCCTCGGGCGTGCCGAAGAAATAATTATAAATAACGACGCCCGCGACAAGTAAAAGGGCTACTTTAATTAAAAATCTCATGGATATTAAATTTTTAATAATTTTATTATTTGGCTATGATGTCCAACAAGCATAATTTCTAAACGCTAAGATACCTCCAAAAATTCCAATAATCGTAGTACATCTTTTTCTTCCACTAAATTTAATTGATGTTGTTTTACCAATGCATCAATCTCGGTGCGCTTGGCAGGCAAGGTACTTTCCAACGATTTCCGCCGCAAATTAATTTTTTTATAAGTTTGTTGATCCGTTGATAACCAATAAGTTGCAGCAGTAATTACATCTGCTGTAGTACTTTCATTCACCGAAGCAAGCCCCAGCGCATAAGACGATTGCGAGCGTTTTACGACTCTTTTGAGTAAAGTAAATTTTCCATGATGCAGCTTTTCGTAAAATGCCAACTGTTCATCTTTGCCGCCCTCTACCGTTTTTACCGGTAATATCATAAAATTGTGTAAAAAATATAATTTTTCCCGAATAAATAATTCCTGCAAATGCATCGGACTGATGTAACCAATGGCACCGTCGCGAAACTGTACAGCCAGCATTTGTCGCAGCAGATCAATATTCATAAGGGCTGTAGCGCTAAAGGTATCCTGCGATTCGCGTATAAAAACGCCCGTCCCTTCTTGCCAGTCACTAAATAAAAAGGGCGATGCGGCAGGATTAAGTTGCCATTTTTTTACTTCCTGCTCGCTGGCGCGCATGGTAGCCAATGTCCGTAATGGTTGCTCGGTAGCATCGGCTGGATTGGAAGTTTGACAAAAACCTCCCGCTATGGCATAGAGCAGCCATAGCAAAATTGAAAGTAATAATGTTTTTGACATAATAATATCAGGTGATTTCTTATAAAAAGTATTGAAAATATTATAACTAAAATAAGTTTACTTTAAATGTAAATATTTAGAGTTGCGATCAAATGAATTCTGGACTAATTCCCTTTTTCTAGCAAAACTAATAATTGTATAATATCATAATAATCATTTAAGTCTAACTTATTGTCTTTTGCTATTTTCTGCACTTTTGCTGCTTCTGCCGACAAGGCTTTTTCCAGGTCTTTACGCTTGAGTTTTATTTTTTCAAAGGGTTTGCCGGGGGCGCTGAGCCAGTACACCTCTTCGGTTAAAAATTCATCATACGTATTGCCACTATTATAAGCGCCCTGGTAGCTCGCTTTTTTAAAGGTTTTTTCTATCGATTTTAATAAACGGTACTGATTATTATGCAGCACCCCATAAAATTTCTCGCGCACGCTGTTATTCCCTTCCACCTCTTTCTCTGACAGGATAATCCAGTTACTTGGTTGGGGTGGATTCGGTAAGTTGCTGAATTGCAAGGCTTTAAGATTATTAGCGCTCACTTCACCCAGCGAACCATTTTTCATTTGTACCAGCAGCGTATTCTTGATTAAATCCACATTTAATTTAAAGGGTGTACTAAATGTATCTTGTTTCGTGAATTGAATCGTGCCGGTTTGAAATTCTGTAAATAAAAATGGCGTACCCTGCACACCTTGATACCGATTATCAAAACCCATTGCTCCGGCGCTCAGCGGCGTTAAATTGCCCAGCGTGCGCAGATTCTGCTCAGGATCAATGGCGGTAGGCGTTTGCGCCAATATCATGCTGAAAGTAAATGCCAGCACCAGCGTGAATAATGTCTTCATAACTCAAGTTTTTATTATAAAATAAGTATAATACTTGATGTGATATAATATGAATTATTGTAAATTCTTGTTTTATTTAAATGATTATTAATCAATAGCAAATTGCCATCAGTTATCCTCTTCCAAGGCAGTTAATAATTTTATTACATCCTTTTCCTCGCTTACATTTAGTTTTTGGTTTTTTATAATGCGTTCCATGCGGCTGGCGTAGCGCGACAGTACTTCATCCAGCGATTTGCGCTTGAGTTTAATTTCCTGAAAGGGTTTGTCCCCTTCGCGCAGCCAGTAATCTACCCCTTTTATATACTCGTCGTAACGCGCGCCAATGCTGTACGCCTCTTTGTAATTGGCTCTTTTGAAGGTTTTCTTTACAGATTTTAGTAAAGTAAATTTCCCTTGATGTAATAATTCATAAAATTTTTCCTGTGAATTGGTGGTGCCTTCCACTTCTTTCTCGCGCAACACCGTCCAGAGTTGCGTTTGTCGGCTCGCCGCATCCTCAATTTTAAATGCTTTTAATTTGTACGGCGATACTTGCCCCACTTTTTCACCGGGGAGCTGTAAAATTAGCAAATTTTGTTCCAGATCAACATTGATTTTGGCAGTAGCCCCGAACGTATCCCGGTCAGCGAGTTGAATTTTGGCGGTTTGCCAATCATCGAATAAAAGCGGCGTGCCTCTGACGCCCTCATAGCGCAGGTCAAATCCCTTAGCGCCACGATTGTAAGGCGATACATCATTCAAACCTTGAATATCAAGCAGAACTTGCGCAAAAATGGTGCTGTAAGCCAGCAATAAAAAGGCAAAGGTGAAAGTGGTTTTCATAACTTGTATTTTTTAATAAACGTAAAGAATGTTCACAGTGCTTCTTTTGGTGGAATTTCCCTAATTTCGCAGCTCGATTAAAAGAAATACCTGCCACAGCAAGCTTTGTGGAACTTTTTGGCGAAAGATATTCATTATTTGAAAAATCATTGTTAGATAATACATTAAAGTCATATGGAATACAATCCCCGCGACATTGAGCAAAAGTGGCGTCAGTATTGGGAAGAGCGCGCTATTTACAAGGTAGAAAACACGAGCGATAAGCCGAAATATTATGTGCTTGATATGTTTCCTTATCCTTCGGGTGCGGGCTTGCACGTGGGGCACCCGCTGGGCTATATCGCCACCGACATTTTTTCGCGCTACAAGCGGCTGAAAGGCTTCCATGTACTGCATCCGATGGGGTATGACTCTTTTGGCTTGCCGGCGGAGCAATATGCCATCAGCACCGGGCAACACCCTGCTATTACGACCGAAAATAATATTAATACGTTTCGTCGGCAATTGGAAAACCTGGGTTTTAGCTACGACTGGAGCCGCGAAGTCCGCACGTCCGATCCAAAATTTTACAAATGGACGCAGTGGATTTTTATGCAGTTATTTAATCATTATTATAATAAAAATGCTGATAAAGCCCTGCCAATCAGTGAATTAGTAAAAGTATTTAGTGCCGAAGGTAATAAAAATGTAAATGCGGTTTGCGACGAAGATACACCAACATTTACTGCCGATGAATGGAATGCGATGTCTGAAAAAGACCAGCAATTAATGCTGTTAAAATATCGCCTGACGTTTCCGGAAGAATCGTATGTGAATTGGTGCCCGGCGCTGGGTACGGTGTTGTCGAATGACGAAGTGAAAGACGGCGTGTCGGAGCGCGGCGGCTACCCGGTGGAGCGTAAGTTGATGAAACAGTGGGCAATGCGTATTACCGCTTATGCTGATAGGTTGCTGGAAGGTTTGAAAACGGTCGATTGGCCCGAATCGATTAAAGATCAGCAAACCAACTGGATTGGGCGCTCGCAGGGGGCATCTGTCAAGTTCGGTGTGGAAGGTCATCCGGATAAACAAATTGAAGTTTTTACCACGCGCGTTGATACGATATATGGTGTAACTTTTATGGTGTTAGCGCCTGAACATGAGTATGTTACAGCGTTGACCACGCCAGAACATCAGGATGAAATTGAAAAATATCAAAAGTGGACGGCATCGCGTTCGGAAGTGGATCGTCAGGCAGAAAAACGCATAACCGGCGCGTTTACAGGAAGTTATGCCATTAACCCATTCAATGGAGAAAAAGTGCCGATCTGGATTGCCGATTACGTGTTGGCAGGCTATGGCACGGGTGCGGTGATGGCGGTGCCTTCGGGTGACCAGCGTGACTGGAATTTTGCCAAGCATTTCAATTTGCCGATTATTCCCATTTTGGATGCGCAGAAAAATATCGAAGAAGCCGCGGATGCTACAAAAGAAGGGCGTTATATCAATTCCGGTATCATCAATGGCATGACGTACGACGAAGCCGTGCCAACGTTGATTAAATGGCTGGAAGAGAAGGGCTTAGGTAAAGGAAAAATTCAATATAGGATTCGCAACGCGGTATTTAGTCGCCAGCGTTACTGGGGCGAGCCGGTGCCGGTTTACTGGAAAGACGAGGTGCCGTATTTGATTGAAGAATCGGAATTGCCTTTGGTCTTGCCGCAGGTGGATAAATATTTGCCAACGGAAACCGGCGAACCACCGCTGGGACGCGCGGAAGATTGGCGCTACAGCCCCCCAGCCCCCCAAGGGGGAGAAACTTACCCTTACGAATTGAGTACCATGCCCGGTTGGGCGGGGTCTTCCTGGTA
>JBKBWT010000388.1:0-5951 GCA_046314415.1 Saprospiraceae bacterium | reverse complement strand
ATACTTAGCGCTAAGCAACTGTAAATCACGGGCTTGCGTCGCCGGATTACAACTTACATACACGATTTTCGGCGTTTCCATTTGCAGTAGCATGTCCACCACCTGTGGCTGCATACCGGCGCGCGGCGGGTCAGTGATGAGCACATCGGGTTTGCCGTATTTGGTAACAAATTCAGCTGTTAAAATATCTTTTACATCGCCGGCATAAAAAATCGCATTCTCAATGTTATTCAGCACAGCATTTTCACGTGCATCCACAATCGCCGCTTCAATCTCCTCAATACCAACCACTTGTCGCGCATGCTGCGCCACATACAGCGCAATGCTCCCTACGCCGGTGTACAAGTCATAAACGTTTTCGCCGCCTTGCAAATCCGCAAATTCAACCGCAATATCATATAAGGCTTTGCCTTGATGGGTGTTGGTTTGAAAAAAAGACTTCGGACCAATTTTAAAACGCACATGCCCCAGTTGTTCTTCGATGTAGCCTTTACCGTGGTAAGTCAGCATGTCTAAATCCAGCAAGAAGTCATTTACTTTGATATTAATACAGTAAATGATGGTCGTAATATTGGGAAATTTTTCTATAACGGCATTTAAAAAAGGGGTGATTTTTGCTTGGTCATTTTCAAAAAAGCTAAATAACAACATCGTTTCGCCAATGGTAGAAGTGCGTACCATCATGCTGCGCAAAAAACCATGCTTGTATTTATTGTCAAAAAAGCTCAAATCCTGTGCGATGGCAATATCGCGCACCGCATTGCGAATTTCGTTCGATGGCTCGGGCTGGAGCCAGCAATGCTGGATGTTGACAATTTTATCAAACTCGCCCGGACGATGAAAACCCAAGCCCCGCTGCCGCTCCAGCGGAATGCCCGACGCAATTTCTTCCTTGGTGAGCCAGCGCCAGTTGGAAAAGGTAAATTCTAATTTATTGCGATAATAAACGGTTGGGTCAGCCGGTAGAATCGGTTGAAAGTCAAGCACTTTTACTTTGCCAATCCGCTGAATGGCATTTTCTACCGTTTGGTGCTTGTGTTGGAGTTGCGCTTCGTAGCTGAGGTGTTGCCATTTGCAGCCGCCACATACGCCGTAATGTTCACAAAAAGGCGTCACCCGATCTGCTGAATACTGCCGGTATTGGGTGGGTTTGCCCTCCATGAAGCCCGATTTCTTGCGCATCACCATGACATCCACCACATCGCCTGGTGCCACCTCTTCTACAAAAATCACTTGCCCGTCAGGGGTTCTGCCTACGCCTTTGCCTTTATCCGCGATGCCAGTGATGATGATATTTTCCAGTATTTTCCGTTTTCTACCTCTCATTAGAAGAATTATAGATGCTGAGTTGTTAAAATCGTAGTTTGTACTTTATTTACCGCGTAAGAACAATATAATCCCGAATTAAAGTTTTCAAAAACTCAATTTTATTTTTGGGTACTTCACGCAGTTCAAGCACCGCGCTGAGACGCTCGGCGGCTTCGTTGACGGCAGTACGGTGCGCAGCATTATTATATTGGCGTTGGCGCGATATGAGGTGCTTGATGAGCAACATATCTTGTTCAGTGAGGCGACGTACTTCGGGATATTGAGGAATGTAGGTTTCTATTGAGCTAATTTTCAGGATGTCCTGCAATTGAAACCGGGCATTGGAGCGGGTACGAATCACGGCAGTATTGGCAGTCATGTCGCCTAAACGTTGATTTTTAGGCGAGGAACTAATCAGCAGCGCTGCCAGCACGCCCAGCGACAAAATACATTCGACCAGCAAAAACACTGACCGCAGAAAATAATCACTCAACCCCGGCTCCTGCCCATCCACGCGCACTACCTTGATGCCCATCGCCCGTTTGCCCCAGGATTGCCCGTTTACCAGGGCTTCCGATAAAAATTGGTACGCCATCAAGCCAACAATCGGCAGCAAGCCGTACACGAAATTTCCTAGCAGACCAGAATCCAGTATAGCGCCACCAAATGCACCTAACAGCATGAATAACAAGGCTAAGTACATAGCAACAATAATCAAGAAGTCAATAAAAAACGCCAATATCCGCTCACGCAGGGTGGCGAGTTCGTATTCAATCGTGACGTTTTGGGTAGTACGAATATCAATAGTTTGCATAGTTCAAAGTAAGAAGTACGATTTACAAAGTACAAAGGATTTGCATAAATCGTACTTCTAACCTCGTACTTTGTACTTTATTATTGTTTTTATAAAAATATTTTCCTAAAATGCGTTTCAAAATAAGGAAAACAGATGTCGGAAATCAGATTTAAAATATGGCATTTTCTGACTGCTCGCTTCTGACATCTGACTTCTAACCAAAAATCATGCGCGAAACACAATTTATCAATCAAAATAAACGCAAGTGGCAGGAATTTGAATCGGCGCTGGACGGACAATATCATGATCCCGACCGCCTAAGTGAGCAATTTATCCAAATCACCGATGACCTCTCCTATGCACGTACCTTCTACCCAAATCGCTCGGTACGCGTGTATTTGAATGGCTTGGCACAGCGTATTTTTTTCAGAATTTATAAAAGCCGCCGCTCGCCCCTGCGGCGTATCGGACAATTTTGGCTGGACGAGTTACCACAACTGGTGTATGAGGCGCGACGAGCCTTTTTACTGGCGTTTGTAATTTTCTGGATTTCGCTTGGTGTTGGAATTTTATCGAGTATGGGTGATCCGCAGTTTGCCAATATCATCCTCGGCGAAAGCTACGTGGAAATGACCATTGAAAACATTGAATCGGGCGATCCGATGGCGGTGTATAAGCAGCGCGGGCAATTCGGGATGTCGCTCGGTATTACTGCCAATAACCTGTTTGTGGCCTTTCTCACTTTTGTGATGGGCGTGTTTTTTGCGGTGGGCAGTATTGCCATTATGATCCGCAACGGTATCATGGTCGGCGCTTTTCAATATTTTTTTATTGAACGCGGCTTATTCTGGGACTCTTTTTTAACCATCTGGATTCACGGCACTTTAGAAATTTCTGCCATCATTATTGCCGGTGCGGCAGGCATTACCATGGGCAAAGGACTCGTATTTCCGGGCACTTTCACACGGTTACAATCCTTTCAGCGCTCGGCGCGGCGTGGCGTGAAAATTATGATCGGCATTGCGCCCATCATTATTATGGCGGGCTTTATTGAAGGGTATTTAACCCGACACACCGATACGCCTGATATTATAAGAGGATTATTCATTTTAGCGTGTCTGGCGTTTGTTATTATATATTTTATTTGGTATCCTTATATCCGGACTAAATATGGCGTGCAAAAACCCATTGCGGATGCTAAAATTCCACCGGATAATATTCAACAACTCGATTTTACAAAAGTGAAATCTTCGGGCGAAGTTTTTGCCGATATGTTTATTTTTTACACCCGGCATTTCAGCAAAATTGCTTTACTGGCGCTGGTTACCGCCTTGATTTTCACAGGTGCCATGTTTGCTTTCGCACAAGGTAAACCCGCCGATCACTTTATTTTCCCGAATCGAATTTTCGGCATGATCCGCGCGCTGGAACAATTTTTTATTCCTACCATCCGCTACTTGCCGCTGGTGCATTTATTTACTTTTGGAGCGCTCACGACCGGCATTTTTTATTGGCTGCAACGCGAAGCCAGCGCTACTGCCACAAGCCTCAACTGGTTTGGCTTTCTGAAAACAATGGTCAGCATCGGCATGATTGGCGTAGCCATTTCCATTCAGCAATGGTTTGTACCTTATTTACTTTTAATCATAATTCCCATCGTTTTGACGTGGGCGTATATCATGCAAACCGAAGGGCTTAATATTTTTAATGGATTAAAACGTACTTTTACATTATTAAATAATAATACGGGGCGGGTACTGGGCTTAATTTTAGTATTAATGCTGGTCGGTATTTTATTTTTTCTCATCACCGACACTATGTTGTTATCGTTTTATCTTGATCTGGTGAGTTGGGTAGTGCCGCTGGAAGAAGCCCCCATGCGCCAATTCAGCGCCGTTTTATTAACTTTTATCTCTGTTTTTATACTCCATTTAGTATTTGCGATGTTTATTATTAGTTTTGGCTTATTATATTACACCCTTTTAGAAATACACGAAGCGCGGCACTTGCGTCTCCGGGTACAGGAAATCGGGGTTGTGCGCAGAATTAAAGGCTTGGAGCAGGAAAGTTAATAATTTTTTGAATGGTATATTTATCCTTTGATCGTTCTTGAATGTTTAAAACATAATATGCATAGATTATTTTATATTATATTGATTATAATTGTTCCAATATTGACGTGGGCACAAGCGAGCGACGACGTACAGCGACGTGATTTTGAAAAAAAAGCCTGGCAACGGGCAACGCAAGGCATTGATTATTCGGAAGATGTGGTGAAAGAGCGCAAACCTAAACAAAATCAACCGGGCGAAAATGGTGGCAATCAACGGCGTCCGATAAATTTTGGTGGCAATGCAGCTCCAATTTTACAAGCGTTCATTATATTATTATTAGTTATTGCATTGTTCTTTCTGATTCGCAGTTTATTAGGTTTAAATACGCCCAAAAACAAAGCCATCAAACCGGTGTTATCCGTTGAAGAATTGGCACAATTGGAAGAGAATTTACACCAGGCAGATTTGGATGATTTTATCAAAAGAGCTTTGGCGCAGGAAAATTATGCGCTGGCAATACGTTTATATTATTTAGCAATTTTAAAAGAATTATCATTAAAAAATATCATAATCTGGAAAAAAGATAAAACCAATCGGGAATATTTACGTGAAATGAATCGCACGCCGCTGGCTGCCGATTTTACTGACCTGACGCTTATTTTTGAACGCGTATGGTACGGCAACATTATATTACAATCGCAGGATTTTATAATAATAGAGCCCAAATTTAAACATTTTATACAACAGATTAATCAAATTACAAGCCTGGCTGCTAAATGAAAAGTCGCCGTTATATCATATTAATTCTATTGTTTATTATACTGGTACTGCTCACGCTGGTATTTCTAAGCAATCGCAAGCAGCGTTTTGACTGGACGCCCACTTATACGGAAACCAGTAAACAGCCTTATGGTGGATTTATTATTGCCGAATTATTAAAAAATTATTTTCCGGGCAAGGAATATACCGTTTTGCGTGATAGTGTAAATGGCTTATTACCAACCAATTCTACCGGCAGTAATTATGTATTCATCGGAGAAGGATTATTTCTGGACTCAATGGATGTCCAAACTTTATTAAAATTTGTAGAAAACGGAAATACCGCCTTTATTTCGAGCCGCACCATTCCCTATGATTTAATGTTTTATGTATATTATGATGAATGTAATGAAAGTTACTGGGAAGATTATGCAACGGTGGACGATTCCACGGCGTTTTTAAACTTGAACCATCCCAATTTAAAAGTAAATAAAGCATTTCGGTACGATCATTTACTCCGTAATAAAAAACGGAATTATGCCTGGAGCTATATTCCCGATTATTATTTTTGCGATGAAGAGTTCAGTTTCAAGGAGTTAGGTCGGATGAACGATTCGCTCATTCATTTTGCCAAAGTGCGGTATGGCGAGGGCACGTTTTTTTTACATACGGTGCCACTGGCTTTTTCCAATATTGCGATGCTCGATTCTACCCATTTGCAGTACGCCAATCGGGTGTTTTCATATCTTACGCCGGGCAAAATTTACTGGGATGAGTACAGCAAAACCAGCGAAGCGGTAGGTCGGCGGCGCAACAATCAGTCGAACCGGGCGTTGTCGAAAGAAAGCCCCCTGCAATACGTGCTGAGCCAGCCGCCCCTGGCGTGGGCGTGGTACTTGCTCTTGAGCATCGGATTGTTATTCTTGCTATTCCGCACGAAGCGGCGGCAGCGCGTCATTCCGGTGTTAGAACCGAACACCAATACGTCGTTGGAGTTTGTTTCCACCATCGGACGCTTGTATTTTTTGGAAAAC
>JBKBWT010000387.1:0-5960 GCA_046314415.1 Saprospiraceae bacterium | reverse complement strand
AGGTGCAGGGCGGCATATCCGGTTCGAGCGGATGGGCGGTTGTGGCGTTTGCCGTGGGCCTGTCGCTGCTGTCGCACCTGGTCATCACGAGCCGCACGGCACGGGTGACGGTGCTGCTGCCTTTGCTCATACCCTTGGCGGCCATGGGCGGCCAATCGGCTTTCCTGTTGGCCTTCGCCGCCAATGCCGCCATGGGCTACTGCCTCACCCTGCCGATGAGCGCCAAGCCCGTCGCCATGTTTTCGGGCGTGTCGAAAGACAGCTACACGGCGAAAGACCTGCTGCGACTGAGCGCTTGGCTGTTGCCTGTCCACCTCGTGTTGTTCGTGGGGCTGTACTATTGGAGCGAATGGCTTTTTTGAAAAAAATCGCCAGGAGCAAACCAAGCACTGGCTTTACGAAACCCTGGAAATGCAATTGAAGAGCGCTTTTTATCAAAATAGCACCATCAAAACGCTTTTACCAGGGATTGAAAAAGCGGTGCTAGCGGGCAAAATATCTTCTACCAAAGGTGCAACACAATTGCTTCAGGCATTCTTACAAGCGCAAAATCGGAACCGTGAAACCTAATTTGTTGGCATTTTGTCGGTAAAAAATAGCCATTAACCGAAAGAAGCATAAAAATTGAACTGAAAATCGTTTTTTTAACTTTATATCATCAAAAACAAAACATTCGTAGAATGAAATCAATAACCACCGCAGCAGTCCTCATTGGCGTAGGACTCCTCCTTTTGGTAAGTGGATGTAACACGTATAATGGATTGGTCAATGCCGAAGAAGATGTAGAAAATGCCTGGAGTAAGGTGCAAACTGCCTACCAGCGTCGCGCTGACCTCATTCCCAATCTGGTGAATACCGTTAAGGGATATGCTAATTTTGAGCAGCAAACGCTCACCCAAGTCGTAGAAGCCCGCGCAAAGGCAACCAGCGTGAACATTGACCCGGCTAATGTAACTCCGGAACAATTGCAAGCTTTTCAAAATGCACAATCTGGTCTTTCTCAATCACTTGGCAGGCTTCTTGTGACAGTCGAGCAGTACCCGGAATTAAAAGCCAACCAAAACTTCCTTGAATTGCAGGCGCAACTCGAAGGTACAGAAAACCGCATCGCGGTAGAGCGCAACAATTTCAACGAAGTTGCTACGGCTTACAACAAAAAAGTACGGCGTTTCCCGGCAAGTATGTTCGCAGGCATGTTTGGTTTTGAACAAAAGCCACAATTCCAGGCGGAACAGAATGCTCAAAATGCACCGAAAGTAGAATTCTAAATGGTGTTCATGTTCGATGTGTTCATGTGTTCGTGTACTCGTGCACATGAACACGCGAAAACCTGAACACACGAACACAACCAAAATGCTGACTTTTTTTAGCAAAGACGACGAAGCGCGCATTGTACAAGCCATTCAGGACGCCGAACATAACACCTCTGGCGAGATACGGGTGCATTTGGAAAAAAAACTGGAGGAGGACGTACTAGTAGAAGCCCAACGGGTATTTACCAAATTGGGGATGCACCAAACGGCAGAGCGCAATGGTGTGCTGATTTTTATCGCGCCGCAGCACCGCAAGTTTGCCATCATTGGGGATGAAGGCATTAACCAATTGGTAGGTGAAGATTTCTGGGCAGCCGAACGCGATATCATTCAGCAGCATTTTCGGCAGGGCGCCTATGCTGAAGGCATTTGCAAAGCCATTGAGCAGGTAGGCGAAAAATTGAAAGCCCATTTTCCGTACCAAACGGATGATACCAATGAATTATCGGATGAGATTTCCTACTCCGATTAAATGGTGTTCATGTCCGAGGTGTTTTAGCATTATAGCGCAGCGCTACCCAAACACACCAACACATGAACACACGAACACAAATTTTTATGATAGCCAGATATTTTTTCGCTCTATTATTGATTTCGGTTAGCACGTTTGCGTTTGCCAAAGACATTCCGCCGGTGCCTAATCCACCGCGCCTGGTGAATGACTTTGCAGGCATGTTGAGCCCCCAGGAAGAGCAAGCACTGGAACGCAAACTGGTCACCTACGATGATTCTACTTCAACCCAAATTGCAGTAGTGACCGAACGTACCCTGGAAGGCGAAGAAATTTTTGATTATACCAATAGATTAGCACGGTCCTGGGGCATTGGTCGAGAAGGAAAAGATAACGGAATTTTAGTATATATCGCACTAGATGACCGGAAAATCTTCATTCAGGTCGGGCGTGGCGCGGAGGGCTTTCTTCCCGATGCCATTGCTAAAAGAATTATTGAAAATATTATAAAACCGGCTTTTCGCGATCAAAATTATTATGCCGGGATAGACCGTGCCACGGATGCCATTATTTCCTATGGTTCCGGTGAATATACCAATGAGGAAGAAGTCAGTGAAGAAGACTTAATTATAGGGTTTATTATACTTGGTATCATAGTCCTAATTTTTATATTTATCATTGTAGCCATTGTTCGTGCAGCCAAAAGACGCAATAATGATGATGACGACGATGGAGGTTTCTATCGGGGTGGTCGTTACAATGAGCGTGGCGGCGGTGGCTGGATTTTCTTCCCACCCATTGGTGGCGGTGGCGGCTGGAATAGCGGCGGCGGCAGTGGTGGCGGCGGATTTGGAGGCTTTGGCGGATTCGGCGGTGGTGATTTTGGCGGCGGCGGTGCCGGTGGCGATTGGTAAAGAATTGTTAATTGTTGATTGCTAATTGTTTATTTTTCAGGGTTGTAATAATTTAACCCAACTATTAGCAATCAGCAATTTTCATAATATGATATATTTATTTCGATTCTTTATTTTTATTATTTTCGTATTATTATTACATGCCTGCACGCCACGTTTAACAAGTCATTTTTTACAATCAGAAGATATTCAATACCAAGCTTCTACATTAAATAGAAATCAAGTATATAACCGTTGTAATGATCCGCTCGCGTATGCCCCTGATACGGCACATCTGGATCATACGCCCATGAAATACGTGCGCGTAAATGTGCACTGGATGAATGCTGTGGATAGCGCCAGTAATTTTAACGGTCAGGAAGCGATTGATTTTACTCATCAATTGTTAGCAGCGATTAATAAAGACCTCGCCAATAATCAACGCAATTGGCTTCCTTATAATAATACCACCCCCACTTTACCTACGCAATATCGGTTTGTATTAACGCCAAGAGCGAATGATTTTAAAGATATCGGCATTTATTTTCATTATGATAATGATTTATCCCCTTATGTGCATAAAGGTAAAAATGCCAATCTGCACAAACGTGAACCCATTAAGCAATACAGTATTGACGGAGATCATATTCTAAATATTTTTATAATGCCGCACCATCCCGACAGTGTAAAATCAGCTACTTACGGGGCTTACGGTGTGGGCGTTTCGCTAGGCGATGCCGTAAAAGCAGCAGGCATGTTTGAAAATCGCGCCAACAATCAGCCGGAAAATTATCGTGGGTTATTTAATCATGAAATCGGACATATATTTGGTTTAGGTCATGCGTGGTTGTACGATGGCTGCGACGACACTCCCGAACACGCCAATAAATGCTGGGCTTGGACACCAGAATCACCATGTGATACGCTGGCATCCAACAATGTAATGGATTATAATGCATACCAGCATGCGTGGACGCCCTGCCAAATTGGAAAAATTCATCAGGCAATGGCGCAGGAAGGCACCGTTGCGCGGCGTTTTTTACAACCCAATTGGTGCCAATTACACGAGGATCAGCATATCATCATCCGCGATTCGATTCACTGGCGGGGCGCAAAAGATTTGGAAGGTCATCTGACCATTGCCACGGGTGCTTATTTAAAGGTGGATTGTCGCGTGTCCCTACCGGCGGGCGCTAAAATCACCGTGCAGCCCGGTGGCACACTCGTATTAGATAATGCTATACTGCATAATGCCTGCGGCGATCGCTGGGAAGGCATTGAAATTCAGTCACTTGGCAAGAATAAGGGACAGGTGATTTTCATCGGGGAACCCAAATTAGAAAACATGAGATCGGCAATAATTCCCATAACACCATAACACCCCAGCATTATACAATATAATATAAAAGTTTTCTCGCAAGTATTTATTGAAACGCTTGCCAATGCTGCTGTTCAAAGTTTATAATCTTTACAAACACCTGCGAGAAATTCTGAATATTATATCGTCACATAAAATTTACTTCAACTTCTTTTCAAAAAATTCGATGGTGCGCGACCAAGCCAGTTTTGCCGCTTTTTCATCATAACGCGGTCCGGCGGTGTCATTATGAAACGCATGATTCGCACCTTCATATATAAACAGCTGATATTCTTTATTGTGTTGCTTTAAAGCAGCTTCATAAGTCGGTATGCCCGCATTGACACGCTCGTCGAGTCCACCGTAGTGCAGCATCAGTGCAGCTTGTATTTTGGGCACATCTTCGGCGGCAGCCTGACGCCCGTAAAAAGCCACTGCGGCATTTAAAGCGGGATCATTTACTGCCAGATTATTCGCCATCGCCCCACCCCAGCAAAAGCCCACACAACCGGTTTTTCCGGTCGCTTTCGGATACTCACGTAAATATTTTAATCCATCTTTAAACAACTGAATAGCAGTAGGTTGTTCCAATTTTCCAATCAGATCACGCGCAGCATCGGCGTCAGCGGGCGTACCTCCCAATGGCGATAATCCATCGGGCGCCAGAGCGATAAAACCAGCCAATGCCACCCGACGAGTCACGTCTTCGATATGCGGATTCAAGCCTCGGTTTTCGTGGATGACGACTACGCCGGCGCGTTTTTTCTTTTTCTTGGGCGTAGCCAGGTAGCCCCTGATTTTCTTGCCGTTGCTCTCGTATTCCACATAGCGGGTTTCGATTTCGTCAGCGGCATAAGCAGTGGTATCCGCGTTGTTATAATTCAACTCCAATTTGGACAACACCGAAGTGGCAGCAAGGGTACTCCCGGCAAACACGGTGAGGCGGCGCATAAATTCCTGGCGGGTAATGACGCCGTGGGTAAACTGATCGAAGAGGTCAATAATGCGTTGGTCGAGCATGGTGCATGTTTTTTAGGTGTTAATATTCTGATTACAAACTGAAAATCAATGATATAAATTTCACAATTTATATAAATATTATATCAAGTAATAATTACGCAGCCAGTGGAGCCGTTGACAAATATAACCTAAAATTTAGCAAAAGCAACCAAGTAAAATATCATTTTCCCAAGTATGCCTGTTAGGCAATTGATTATTGATTATTGATTATTTCAAACTTCACATTTCACACTTGATCCATTGTGCTCGTCGGTAAATGTGGCGGATTGGTAGAGTAAAAGCTTTCGTATGCAAACCAATTTTAGTTTTCACTCGTCTTGTGTTGTAGAAATCACCGCAAAAATCCCGCTATTGGGAAAGCGGCTATAAACATTACCCGACATGAAAACAAATATTGAAATTTTTGTCAGAAATCTCACCCTCATCCTGCTTTTACTGGTATGTGGCTTGATTAGTGCTTTCGCGCAAGATGTGCTGCCATCCAATCCTGTTGATTACACTGCTAAAGGACGCAACGGCTGGCTCATTGGACAAGAACTGAGCTTTGGACCGTATCAAACCGGCAAGGTGAAGCGTAGCTGGACTTCGGCGCCGTCGTTTGAATTTATTGTACGTTTGCAAAAAGCCAAAGACAAATTTCGCTTTGAAATGTCTGATGATCAAGGCAATACATCTGAAGTATTTATGAGTGGTATGCTCAGCCGCAAGGAATTACCCTTGTTTGATGGCAGCCTCAGCCTGATGCTCCCGGATGAAGATGTGTTTTTGGGATTGATCGTGAGCAAGGATCAAACCTGGCAATTTTATCTGGAAAATCCGAACAAGCAGACCGTTATAGAAAAAGTAAATGGCACGCTTTCCAACGGCGCACAATCGATCACTATTGAAGAATCCCGCTACCTGTCGGGCGGCAAGAAGCATATCGG
>JBKBWT010000386.1:0-5963 GCA_046314415.1 Saprospiraceae bacterium | reverse complement strand
GCTGCTGCGAAGCAACGCGGCGAGGCATTGGATCATGTCTTGCTACACGGACCGCCTGGTCTGGGAAAAACTACGCTGTCACATATTATTTCGCTGGAGTTAGGGGCAAATTTGAAAATGACTTCGGGTCCGGTTTTAGAAAAGCCGGGTGATCTGGCAGGTTTGCTCACCAATCTGGAAGAAGGTGACGTCTTATTCATTGATGAAATTCACCGCTTGAATACGGTGGTCGAAGAATATTTATACTCGGCGATGGAAGATTATCGCATTGATATTATGATTGATAGTGGTCCAAGTGCCCGAAGTATTCAGATTTCTTTAAATCCGTTTACCCTCGTCGGAGCGACCACGCGCATGGGCTTGCTCACGGCACCGATGCGCGCCCGATTTGGGATCAATTGCTTGTTGGATTATTATGACGTACCAACGCTGGAACGCATCATCAAACGCTCGGCGCAAATCTTAAATGTGCCGATTACGGATGCCGGTGCGCACGAAATTGCGCGCCGTAGTCGAGGCACACCCCGTATTGCCAATGCTTTATTACGTAGAATGCGCGATTTTGCACAGATCAAGGGCGATGGTACGATAGATGACGCCATTGCGCAGTATGGACTGAGCGCGCTAAATGTGGACGAGCATGGTTTGGATGAAATGGACAATCGTATATTGTCCACCATCATTCATAAATTTAAAGGCGGTCCGGTGGGCTTGACCACTATTGCTACGGCGGTAGGCGAAGAGCCAGGTACCATTGAGGAGGTGCACGAGCCATTTTTAATTATGGAAGGCTACATCCAGCGAACACCGCGCGGGCGCGAAGCAACCGAAAAAGCCTATAAACATTTGGGCGTGGTACCGAAATTGCGAAATCAAAGCTTATTTCCCGATTTGGAGATTGAGTAAATTATATTTTTTACATTTTTTATTATATTGCATCATCATAGCTTTATGTCTTATTAACTAGTTATTGACTTTATTACATAAAATTAGATTATTTAAAGTGTAAAGCTATGAAAACAATTATTCTGCTGCTGTTATTAGCCTGCGGTGCTAATGCTCAATCTACGCTGTATCAGTATCTTACAATGGGAAAATATCCCGTTGGTTTCCAAACTTTTTACGAATATGATGCTTCCCGACCTGCCGTGCGCGAACAAAAAGAACAAACGAAAGGGCGATTTTTGCAAATCAATATTTGGTATCCAGCAACAAAAAAAGAAGGTAAAGTATTGACTTTCAAAGATTTTGTCGATTTGTCTGGTAAAGAATTGGATGAAAATAGCGCAACAAATGAACAAGCGACCTTGAAAGCTTACCTCGATTGGAATGGAATTGCGGATACGGCACGGCAAGATTTTATCACTTATTTAGAAAAGAACCAATCATTATATACAAGACTAAATGCGCCGGTGAAAGCGGGCAATTTTCCGGTAGTGTTATTGATGCATGGCTCAGCCGCAACGTATGCTTTTATGGGCGCGTATTTAGCCAGTCAGGGGTATTTTGTAGTGCAAGTACCGGTAAAAGGAACTGCTGCGTATGAGCTTGATTATCAATTAGAAGCAAAAGGGTTGGAAACACAAATAATAGATTATGAATATGCGATTAATTTTATCAAACAGCGTTTCCCGTATTTAGATTATAATCAAGTGGCGGTTGCAGGATTGAGTTTTGGCGGGCAGTCGGCAGTTGGCTTGGCGATACGCCATGCAAATATCAAAGCCGTTATAAGTTTGGACGGCGGGATTGGCTCTGATTTCGGAGGTACTTTATTAAGTCGTCAATCTTTTTATGATATAAATAAAATTAAAGCGCCAATATTACATTTGTATAATCCCAATGATCCTTATACTGATTTGCAATGGTTGAAAAAATACAATGCTGCGCATCGGACATTAGTTGCCTTTAATAATGTGGAACACCAACACTTTTCGGCTTTTGGTTTGTTGCAAAAGGAAATTTCCAATGATGTAACAGCAAAAGCACTGCAAACCAGCACTGCGTACGAAGCTATTTTATGGTACACCCAAACTTTTCTGGATCAACATTTAAAAAATAAATCAAATAAAATGATGCAGCTCAGTAAAAAAGCCTGGGTAAAAAGCGCGGTGCATTCATTCAATCGTTTATAAGCCAAAAAACGTCAGATGTCAATTTATCGTTGAGAATAAGCACCTTATCGCTTATTTTTATCACTATGTCGATGATGCTTTTTTCATCGTTGGTTTTCCGCATACATTTGCCCGCTTAAAATTCTATTCACACTATAACAAACAACAAAACATGAAATCATCCAAATTGATTGGAGTAGCCGTGGTGTTGCTACTCGGCTTCCACACTGTTGCTAACGCACAAAATTACACCTCTGCTATCGGACTTCGTCTGGGCTATCCTTTGTCGGTTTCTTACAAGCATTTTTTGAATGAGAATGGTGCCATTGAAGCATTTGGCGGTTTTCGGAGCTATGCAGGTT
Source organism: Saprospiraceae bacterium (assembly GCA_046314415.1). GTDB lineage: Bacteria > Bacteroidota > Bacteroidia > Chitinophagales > Saprospiraceae > JADJNW01. The sequence goes on along the minus strand of JBKBWT010000386.1, from coordinate 3,487 downwards.
ACGGCTGGTTTAACGTTGGTGGCTTGTACCAGCATCATAAACCCATCGCTGATGTAGAAGGCTTGAGCTGGTATTTTGGTGGCGGTGCATCCGTTTATTTCTGGAATTATGATAATGATTTTATCGGTGCAGATGCCTCTACCAGTTTTGGTATCCTCGGCAATTTGGGATTGGATTACAAATTCGCCGATGCACCTATCAATGTTACACTCGACTGGGTACCGGCTTTCTTTGTCAATGGCTACGGCAGTGGCTTTGGCGGAGGCTACGGTGCATTGGGCCTGCGTTATGTTCTGAAATAAATGATTTTTTAAAATAATCTGGTGACTCGCGTGTCACCAGATTATTTTATTTACTACCTTTATGGGGCTCCCCTTCAGCTGTTTACCAGTATCTCCAACGCTTCGGATAAATACGAGCTTTTCTCCCATTTTGCTATAGGAGAAATGATTTTTAAAAATGGAAAACCAAAACTTTAATACGATGAGAATCTTAAAATCACTTCTTGTAGCCACCATCTTGTTGATTGGTGCGCATACGATGCACGCACAGGACTACAACTCAGCCATCGGTCTTCGTCTGGGGTATCCACTTTCTGTTTCTTACAAGCAATTTTTGGGCGGCGGCAGCAATGCCATCGAGGCATTTGCCGGCTTTCGCAGTTTCTCCGGGTATAGCTGGTTCAATGTAGGCGCTTTGTATCAAGTTCATAAGCCAATTGAAGGTGTAGAAGGCTTAAACTGGTACTTCGGCGGCGGTGCGTCTGTATTTTTCTGGAATTTTGACAATAGTTTTGTATTTGGTGATGAAGACGACAGCTCTTTAAGTATTGGTATATTGGGTAACTTAGGCTTGGATTACAAATTTGCCGATGCACCGGTGAATGTTTCGCTCGACTGGGTGCCTGCCTTTTTTGTCAACGGCTACGGCAGTGGCTTTGGTGGTGGCTATGGTGCCTTGTCAGTACGATATGTATTGAAATAAATTAATTGGTAATATACTGATTAACAGTCATCTGTGTATATTATATCCTCAGATGACTGTTCTGTTTTTTTAATTTTTTCTGAAAAAGATATCCCCATTAATTGTTTCCAATTCTAAATCAGGTCCCCCGCCGTTGAGTTGGGTTTTAATGTCTTTAGAATATTTTGTTAGATTTCCTTTTTTATTAATATCAAAATCAGTATAAATATCGCCGTTGATAGTGCTGAATTCAATATCCGCTTGGGCTTGTGGCGAATAAGCAATATCGATAAAACCATTAATTGTCTCCAGATGAATATCGCCTTGCAAACCGCGTACTTCAATATCGCCATTGATCGTTTCCATGTTCAAAACCGTGTTTGCCGGTAAAAATATTTCATGGCTGACCTCCAGGCAGATGCAATTCCATCTACTTCGATTTTTATCATCATTACATCCACAAATATTTCGATTTTTTTCGCCCGTGTCAGCATAATCCGTTTTAATCAATAGTGATCCGTTGCTTTCAATCACTCGCATTTCGTGCAACTTGGCAACTTCCTCATTATCAGCCGTTAATTTGGTTTTTAATAATACTTCTTTTTTATCCCAGGTTTTGACATTGATTTTTCTGGCAAAGGGCAGGTCAAAAGTAACTTTCCTGCTTTCAGGAAGGGCGTACGTGTTTTCGGTGTTCTGGGTAATTTGAGCACAGGCAATTTGAATGAACATAAAACTGAAAAGGGAAGTAAATATAATTGATTTCATGATGTTTATTTTGTATTTTGATAATAATTTAGTAAATATGGCACACCCGAAAGTGCGCCATATTACATTATTGCTTTCGGAAGAAAATATCGCCGCTGATCGTTTCCAGTGCAACGCGAGCGCCGCCGCCATTAAGGGGCGCATTCAAACGCTTGGAATACGAAGTACTTTTGGCATCCAGTTTTACATCAAAATCGGAATATATTTCGCCAGTCACCGATTTAAAATTCAAGTCGGCTTTGGCATTCGGTTGCAACGCCAAATCCACAAATCCGCTGATACTCTTGGCATAAATTTCACTTGGCAAGCCTTTAATTTCAATATCTCCGGAGATTGTTTCTAAATGGACCGAAGCACCAGCGGGCACTACTACTTCGTAACGCACCTCCAGGCAGAGGCATTCGCGCCCTTCCCAGTTTTTATTGTCGCAGCTCCAGCATTGATTACGTTTCCGCTCTTCATCTTTCGGAAACTTGTAATCGGTTTCTATTGAAAGCTGCTCGCTACCTTGCTCAATTTCAATGGTATGTACTTTAGCAATTTCTTCATTTGTTGCTTTTACATAAGCTTTCAATTGCACTTCATTGCCACTGCCCACGGTTACTTTGATATCCTGAGCAAATTTCAGATTCAGGCTCACCTTTTTACTGGCGGGCAGTTTGTAAGAATTGTTTAAAGTGGTTTGATAATATTCCTGCGCATTACTAAATAAAACGGCGCAAAATATTACAATGAATGTAAGAAGTAAATTTTTCATGAGTCTGGTGATTAAATGTTTAGTTGATAAGTTGAAAGGTTGATCGGTTGATTTTCGCCAGATTCCTTATCAACCTTTCAACCCTTCAACCAAAAGAAATTACTTTTTCCGCAAATAAATGTCGTCGCTGATGGCTTTGAGCGTGATTTCTACGCCGCCACCGTTGATCGTGTTTGAGATTCTACTGCCGCCGACGCGTGGCATGCCTTTTTCTTTCAGGCTCAACTCAAAATCGGTGTAAATATCACCGGAGATAGACTCCATGCGCAAGGTTGCTTTGGTAGAAGCGGGCATGGTCACATCAATAAAACCACTAATATTGGAAATCGTAGTAGGGGCGCTTTGGCTGACCGAGGAAAAAACCACGATGATGTCGCCAGAAGTGGTGTTGGCAGTAACCGGACCCGTTACATTTTTGATCACAATATCCGAACCAAGGCTTTTCACTTCGATTTCTCCTTTCAGGTCGGAAATCTCAAATTCGCTGCCTTCCCAGCTTTCTTCCTCGATCTTGAGCGCAGCATCTGCCGGTATGCGAATGATGTATTCTGCGTCTTTACTGGTCGCTTTGCGGATGGTCATCACGCCGCCAGACTCGGTTACTTCCAAGCCGATGCCGGTATTGTCGGAAGCATTGCGGTACAAAGGTTTCAATCCTTTGGCGCGCTCGGGCATTTCAAATTCGCCATCTGCTTCGATGCTCACTTCGTTGCCACTGGTACCGATGATTTTCAGGTCGGCTTTATCCGCCTCAATGACGACACGCTTGGAACCCCCGCCACTAAAGGCTTTTGAGAATTTTTGTGCTGGTGCAATGGTTGCGAACAGGCATACCACCGCCAGTAGTGCTAAAACACGTTTCATGTTATTGCTTTAAATTTTTTGTGAATGAATGATAAGAAAAACAGTTCGGGTGAACGTTATGATATTATCTAATGTGTCAATTATTATAATTATTCAATTGGATATTCTTAATTATCGGCAAATCAGCACATTAGC
>JBKBWT010000385.1:0-6033 GCA_046314415.1 Saprospiraceae bacterium | reverse complement strand
AAACGGAGGGGATGGCAAGCGAAGATGATGCAAAGGAAGGGATCAATCGGACACTTCAAATCTCTGACAGCCGATAGCTCCTTGAAAATACCAACTGTCAGATGAAGTCTTGTCTATTACAATTTAAAACAATTTCCCGCAGATTTCCGTGCTGAACCAACCCATCCTAGGAAATCTGCGGGTTCCAACTTTCCAAAATTCCACTTTTCTCGTATCCCATCAGTAGCTCACAAAAGGCATCTTGCCGGTAAACTGGTCTGATTCCACCTGTTGGAGAATAAAATCGGCAAGATCAGCGTAGGAAATGACCGTTCCGCCGGTGGTGCCGACCCATCCGACTTTGTAGGAGCCTTTTTTGTCCATTTCTTTGAGGCGCGGACCGCGCACGATGATCCAATCGAGGTTGCTTTTGCGCAACACTTCGGCATGGCGCTCGGCGTCGTTCAAAATTTTGGGAACGACAATTTTCATGATGAAGCGAATCATTTTATCCGGGAATTTCGGTTGGTCTTCCGGCGCAGGTAAGCCGCCACCTGACAGGCTAATGATTTTGCCAATACCTTCCTGCTCCATCGCTTTGATGATGTTTTCGGTGCCGTTGGTTTGCAGCCATTCCGGCGAGCCTTTCACGTGACCAAACAAGCTTACGACGAGATCCGTCCCTGCTACGGTTTTATAAACATCGGCTTCATGGAGCACGTCGCCTTTTATAATTTCCAGATTTGGATGCAGATGAGTAATCTTTTCTGGTGTGCGCACCAACGCCTTCACCCGATAGCCTTTCGCCAGGGCTTGTTTAAGAAATTGTGACCCTGCTTTGCCGGTCGCGCCGAAGAGTGCAATGTTTTTCATGCCTTTTTTGATACAAAATTCGGCAATTTTACCGTTGAATGGCAAGTAATTACTAAATTGTGCGGTACTTGTAAAAAAGAAAGTATTGTTGATTATGAGAAAGTTAGCTTCAACGAATTATGAAAATCAGCAGGTGTTGGAACAATGCCCGGTCACGTACACACTGGGCTTGATTGGCGGAAGATGGAAACCGATTATTTTGTGGAATCTGACGCAGGAAACGCGGCGTTTTGGCGAATTGAAACGGCAAATCCCAATGATAACGGAAAAAATGCTGACCCAGCAATTGCGCGAGCTGGAAAAAGACGGACTCATTCGTCGCAAGGTATATCCCGAAGTGCCGCCACGCGTGGAATATTCCCTGACAAAATTAGGCGAGTCGTTGCGCCCGGTGCTGGATAGTATTTTACAATGGGGTGTAAATAATATGCCGGTGAAGCCGCTGGAGCCTTAACTTTTTTAGTATTTTATTATAAAAATATTAAAATAATATAATAATCTCAGTTTTATCGGTGTAACATGATAACAATTGAAACCTGTAAACCCGAAGAATTAACGGAAGTGCGGGAACTGTTTCGCGGTACCATTCAAATCGTTAATACCAAAGATTATGATCCGCAGCAGATACAAGTCTGGTCGTCGGCAGCAGATGATATACAGAAATGGGAAAACCTATTGGCAACCCAGCATTTTCTGGTAGCAAAGCTTGACCATCAAATTGTTGGCTTTGGCACGATGACGCCCAATGGTTATCTCGACGCGATGTATGTACATGCAAATTATCAACGCAAAGGCATTGCCCAGGCATTATTACATGATTTATTACAGTATGCTCAAAATCAGAACATTGGAACGGTTTGGAGTGATGTGAGTATAACGGCGCGTCCGTTTTTTGATAAAAATGGTTTTGTGGTGGAACGGGAACAACGTAAAATGTATAAAGAAATGGTGTTTGTTAATTACATTGTTTATAAAAAACTGGTCAATTATTTACTTGAAACTGAGCGATTATTACTTCGACCTTTTATTTTAGAAGATGCCCAGGATTTTTATGATTTAAATGCTGACCCGGAAGTAACGAAGTACACCGGCGACAGCGCTTTTGAAAACGTAGCAGCAGCGGCTGATTTTATACGCCATTATCATCCTTACCGTACCGAAGGCATGGGGCGCTGGGCGGTTATTCGCAAGTCCGATGGCGCGTATCTGGGCTGGTGTGGCTTGCGATATGTGCCTGATTTACAGGAAGTTGATCTAGGATATCGCTTTTTTAAAAAGTATTGGGGACAAGGGTATGCGACAGAAAGCAGTCAAGCTTGTATAGCATATGGATTTAATGTATTGAAATTAAAAACCATTGTAGCACGAGCCATGAAAGAAAATATCGGCTCCATTCAGGTGATGAAAAAGTTGAGTATGCAATTTGAAAAGGAGTTGATTTTCGCTGAACATCCTGGCATTTTGTATCGAATCAATCAAGCAGGTGCCTAATCTGAGAAATTTTATAAAAAATTCGGGTTTTCATATAAAAATAATATTTTTATCCCCGCAGCGCCGGTTTTGCCATACTACACCGGAATATTTTATATGACTTTTTATAATATTATATTTCTATAAATTTTACATTAAGAATTTAATTATTCACTATTTCCTAAAATCCTTTTCTCGTGAAAATCAAGCCACGCCTTTCATTCTGGCAAATTCTGAACATGAACTTTGGCTTTTTTGGCATTCAGTATAGCTTCGGCTTGCAGCAGACCAATATGAGCCCGATTTACTCTTACCTCGGCGCGGACGCAGAAAATCTGCCGTTTCTGTGGTTGGCGGGTCCAATGACCGGATTGATTGTGCAGCCCATTGTGGGCGCGATGAGCGATAAAACCCTGAGTTCCTGGGGGCGGCGGCGACCGTATTTTCTAATCGGGGCGATTTTTTGCAGCATTTGTTTGTTTGCAATGCCGTTTAGTAGTACGCTGTGGATGGCGGCGGGTTTGCTTTGGATTTTGGATGCGGCGAATAATGTAACAATGGAGCCGTACCGGGCGTTTGTGAGTGATAAACTGCCTGAAAATCAGCATTCTATCGGCTTTTTGACGCAGAGTTTTTTCACCGGATTGGGGATTACCTTGGCAAATTTTACACCCGCATTAATTGTTTCGATGGGTTGGCTCGATCCCAATGCGCGCAGCGATAATAATATTCCTTACACGACTTATGCAGCGTTTATTATAGGAGCGGCGGCTTCTATTATAGCCATTATGTATTCGGTGATAACCACGAAAGAAATACCATTAACCGAGGAAGAAATTGCTGAAATCAAAAGTAAACCGCGTGGTATCGGCAGTGTTTTTACCGAAATTGGCGAAGCATTTCGCGATATGCCCTTGACAATGAAGCAGTTGGCGCTGGTATATTTATTTAATTGGTACGCCATGTTTTGTTACTGGCAGTACATTGCATTATGTGTAGCGAAGACGATATATAATACCAGTGACACGCAATCGGAAGGTTTTGCACAAGCGCAATTACTCGCCGGTAAACTAAATGGAACGTATAATATTGCAACTTTTTGTAGTGCGTTTTTGCTGGCGTTTCTGGCGCAGCGCATCGGCGCGAAGTTTGTGCACTTTATTAGTCTAATGCTGGCGGGCGTTGGCTTGATTTTATTACCTTCCATTCAAAATGAAAATTTATTACTCCTGCCTATGATTGGCTTTGGCATTGGCTGGGCGAGTATGATGGGTACACCTTATATTATGTTGGCGGGAAGCATTCCTGCAAATCGGACGGGTGTTTATATGGGGATTTTAAATATGTTTATCGTATTGCCCATGTTATTACAAACAATTTCATTTAAATTTGTATATAAATATTTACTCAATTTAGATCCGACCCGTGCAATAATATTTGCAGGTGTATTAATTGTTATTGCAGCAATAGCCGTGTTATTTATTAAAATCAGAAAACCAACGGATTCGGATATCGTTATCTCCCAAACGCTGGGGCATTAAACTTTTATAATTTTTATGTACAGCATTGTGTCCTTGAATTTACAGCACGATGAGGCGCTTTTTCGCCTGTATCAAAAAGTAGCAGCTGAATCGGGCGGCATTATCAGAGTTTCCTCGGAAATTACGCCTGCTTATGTTTCAGGTATGCTCCATAAATGTGTGCAGCAGGGCTTGATTTTTGGAATTTTTAATCCGGCTAAGCCCTTTCAGTTGATTGCTGAAATTCATACCTATACTCCAGATATACAAGCATTTCGGCATTTACTGACCGATTTAACCGTCGTGGTACATCCTGATTTTCAGGGTAAAGGATTGGGGAAACTGATTTTTGAACATCTGTTGAATGAAATTAAGCGTGCTCATCCACATATTTTGCGCGTCGAACTTTTTGTGCGGGAGAATAATGCCAAGGCAGTGGAATTTTATCAACGGCTAGGCTTTATCGAGCAAGGACGGCACCGGCACAAGATTAAAAATGCGGATGGCAGCCTGGAAACACCCATTGAAATGGCTTGGTTTAATCCGGCTTATCAGGATTTGGAATAAGACTTTGTGTTAACTTTTTGAAAAATTTTGAAAATTAGTTGCATTTTTAACAAAAACGCATTTATCTTTGACGCATTCAAGAAAATTTCAATTGATATGAATTTCCGTTTGCAAAATCAAATTTGGTGGTGGCATATTCAGTCGGAGTACCGGGTGAGATGACACGCTATTGATGGTTGCAAAGGAAAAAGCGGTTTGTCGGTTCACCCGGCAAACCGCTTTTTTGTTTGTCCAGCCCCCTAAATCCCCCCAAGGGGGACTTGAACGTCAAATTTCAAATAAAAAATAAAATAGCTATGTTAACAGCTACTGCAACTAAAGTTAAACTCAAAACGATTGTAAAAAAACAATTAGCTGATACGATTACCCCGGTTTCGCTGTTCCTGCGGGTGCGCGATCATTTTACCGACCCGGTGTTGCTGGAAAGCAATGATTTCAGGAGTAAGGAGGATTGTATGTCGTTTTTGGGGCTGGATTCCATTGCTGATTTTCGGGTGCAAAATGGCACGATTACCGAGCGTTTTCCGAATGGCAAGCGACATCAAATTCCGGTGCGCGATGTAATGACGGTGCCAACTTTATTATATGATTTTTTACAACAATTTGAACCAGATTATGATAATCCCTATCATGGTTTTAATGGCTTATTCGGGCATGTCGGATTTGATGGGGTGCAATATTTTGATACATTAGTGTTTGATAATCAAAAGCGTAAACTGGATATTCCCGACATTCGCTTCACCTTGTATCGTTTTGTAATAGCGATTAATCATTTTAAAGATGAGATTTATTTACTTGAAAATTTATTACCCGGTGAAACCTCACAACTAAATAAATTGGAAACTTTATTAAATGGGCATAAATATTCGACCCATCCATTTAAATTAATTGGGGAGGAGACGAGTAATCTAACGGATGAGGAATTTATGCAATTGGTAACGATCGGGAAGCATCATTGTCAAATTGGGGATGTGTTTCAAATCGTGTTCTCGCGGCAGTTTGCGCAGCGTTTTCAGGGCGATGAATTCAATGTGTATCGGGTCTTGCGCTCGATTAATCCTTCGCCGTATTTATTTTATTTTGATTATGGGCATTATAAAATTTTTGGTTCTTCGCCCGAATCTCAAATGGTGATAAAAAATAATGTGGCAACGGTGAATCCCATCGCAGGAACCTATCGCCGCACGGGCGACCTGGAAGAAGATGCACAGAAAGCCCTGGAATTAACGAAAGATCCGAAAGAAAATGCGGAGCATATCATGTTGGTGGATCTGGCGCGGAATGATTTGAGTCGGCACGCCGAAAATGTAAGAGTGAAAGAATTAAAAGAAATTCATTACTTCAGTCATGTCATTCATTTAGTTTCTAAAGTGCAGGGCGATTTACCGCCCAATACGAATCCGGTGCAAATTTTTGCCGATACCTTCCCGGCGGGCACGCTTTCCGGTGCGCCGAAGTATAAAGCCATCGAATTGATTAATCAATATGAAAATCAGAACCGCAGTTTTTACGGGGGTTCTATCGGCTTTATTAATTTTAATGGAGAATTATTACATGCCATTGTAATACGGTCGTTTTTGAGTTTGAATAATACGCTGTACCGGCAGGCGGGCGCGGGGATTGT
>JBKBWT010000384.1:0-6038 GCA_046314415.1 Saprospiraceae bacterium | reverse complement strand
GGCTCCTTGAAGTCTCCGGCACGCATCACCGCTTTTATGAATGGCATTTTAGTACAAAATAACGTCGAATTGGCAGGTCCGACCCGCTACATCGGCAAGGCGAAATACGAAAAAGCACATGGCGCATCGCCCATTAAGCTGCAAGACCACGGCGATCCGAGTGAACCCATCAGCTTCCGCAATATTTGGATCCGCGAGCTGAAATAAAGGTTCTAATTGCAATCCAATAGCATCAAATGCTGCAACGGGTACTACAACTTTAAGCTGTAGTACCCGTTTGTCGTACTTAATCGTGCCGTCTTTCGGGCTTTTAACCAGTAATTGGTTGTAAAAAACCGCGATTTATAGCATTTGAGCTGCCAGAAATTAGCTGCCATCTACCAGATTGCAGTAAAAAACCACAACTTGGATTAAAAAAACAGGTATTTTTTATGCTCGAAAGTGAAATTAGACTTCCTTAATATCAAAAAAGTACTTCCGAGCATCTAAAAAATACCTCCGAGCATTTAAAAAGTACTTCAACACATCTAAAATGTATCTCTAAGTATTTAAAAAGTACCTCCGAACATTTAAAAAGTCTTTTAATACATCTAAAAAGTAGTTCAGAATATTTAAAAAATACTTCTGAACATCAAAAAAGTACCTCAGTACATCTAAAAAGTATCTCAGCACATCTAAAAAGTACTTCCAAGTATCAAAAAAGTACTTCGGAACATCTAAAAAGTACTTCTGAAGTACTTTTTAATATCAAAAAACATGCAATTGGATTTATAACCAGCGGAAGCGGTAAAATGAACCACGGAAAGGGCAGTATTTTTACAATACTTGCTGAAAAATGAAATTTACAGCCTACATTTGCGCTGCAAAAAAGAGCTTATGATTCACATTACCGTTGTTGATCGCGAAGACCAGGAGCATATTTTAGAGGCGCCCACGGATATGAACATGAATTTAATGGAGTTGTGCAAGGCGTATGAGCTTCCAGTGCAGGGTACTTGTGGTGGAATGGCACTTTGTTCTACTTGCCATGTCTATATTTTGAGTGATCATGATCTAACGCCAATGAATGAAGCCGAAGAAGAAATGTTGGATCAGGCTTTTTTTGTAAAAAATAATTCCCGCCTGGGCTGTCAACTTCGATTAACGGATGATTTGGAAGGTTTAAAGGTAAAATTAGCGCCCGAAGCCCAGTAATAACTGTGGATTAATACTTTTGCAGTTCTAATTATACTATTTTCAATTGATGATGGCATATTGATTATGGATTAAACTACTGATCTTTAATTATTTAATATTTTCATACTTACGATTTCTCATTTCAAATTTGGTATTAATCCTGCCAAAGCTCCATTTTGTACATACGAGCTACTTTTGCAATTGTTTTTGCAAGCATATCCTGCATTTTAACTATAAAATTCCAACTGATCTATCCGATTTTGCTGTCTTTTTCTGCAAAACTGTTGCTATGAAAAAGAACGGCTACCTTTTTTTACTCCTCGTCCTCGTTTTAGGTGCCTGCGAAAAGGAAAATTACGAGTTACAAAGTGCAGCGACACCCGACAATCTGTTTCAAAGCTGGAAGCCCGTTGCTTACAACCCGCTTGCCTATAATTCAGACTCCAGTTGGCAGGCTATGGAAATCATTTACGAACCTTTTAATAACGCCAGTGAAGAAGCGAAGTGCGGCGTCCTGGAATTTTTCTCCAATGGCAAACTTAATTACTTCGATTGCGGCTTTTGTGGCACCCCGCCTCTGGTAGCAATTCCCGAATCCCAAGCCTGGAAAGAAGCAAACGGAGCTATTCGCTTCCGCGGCGTACCTCAATGGATCAGCGGCGACTATGAATCACGCGTGGTCAGTGTTTCGGACAATCAATTAAAGGTTATTCAGGAACAGCGCTAAGATTTTTACCTTGGTCTGAATTCTAATAACACTGGTCGTTTCCTTCCGAACAAAAACGTCGGGGCGTTGTATCTTGGGTAAAACACCTGAAGATACATGAATGCTACTTTACTAAAGACCCTTAAATTTATTTTCCTTATCATTATCAGTGGAGCAGCGGGTTATTTTGCTATGATAGGCGTCATTGCCATTTTACCAGAGCAAATAGAATACCTGATGAACGGTGGCGGTGTTGGCGCTATCGCTGTTTTCCTGTTGATTATCATAAGCTATTTTATGGTCACGGCGCTCCACGAATTAGGGCATTTATTGGCAGGTTTAGCTCAGGGGTTTTATTTCTATTTGTACGTCGTCGGCTTTCTAGGTATCAAACGCGATGAAAATGAGCGCGTAAAAGTCTATTTTAACACCGACATGCAACTGTTTGGTGGCATTGCCGGGAGTTTTCCTACCACAGACGACCCCAAAAACCTGCGCAAAATGGCTTGGACAGTCGCCGCCGGTCCTTTGACATCCCTCATTACCGCTATTTTATTCGGTTTGGTAGCTTTTAGCCTCGTAAATCAGCTTACGCCCGACGCGTCCGGGTGGTACAAGCTCGTCACCGGGTTTTTACTTATCTCCGCGCTGCTTTCGTTTGCCATTTTTGCAGCTACGACCATCCCTAGCCGCACCGGACCCTTCTTTACCGACCGGGCAAGGTTCTTTCGCCTCATTCACGGTGGCAAAGCCGCACAAATTGAGCGCGCTATCATGCAGTTGATTGCCTTTGCTTACTCCGGGAAGCGCTATCGCGACTTAAATATTGAGACCATTCAGCTTATTGAGACCGATGACAGCCCGGTGATGCACACCATTAGTGATTATTACGCCTATTATTATTATTTAGATCGGAAAGAATATGCGCAGGCATTCCATTATGGTCAAAAAATGGAGCAAACCGCTGCTAATTTGCCCGCTTTAAGCAAAAATGACTACTTACGCGAAGCAACTTTCTGCTACGCCTTTATAAAAAAGGACGCCGCCAAGGCTTTGCAGGTCTGGCAACTTGTAGAAAAGTTCTACGACAAGCAAGAAAGTGTGCCCGCGCTGCGTACGAAGGTCGCTTTACATTTGGTACAGAACCAATTTGAACCGGCGCGTCAGTTATTGGACAAAGCGGTAAGCAAACTGGGCAATGCGGTCACCAAAGGCACCGATATTTTAGAAAAAGAGCTATTAGAACAATTGACCATTCAATTGCAGGAAAAGCAAAAGGAGACTGCACAAGCCGAGTTGGATACCAATTAAATCAACGTTGATGTTTAGAGCAACTTAATTGAAGTTATTTGCAAGAAAAAAATACTTTATATCAACTTTTAAATGGAAAAAGAGCAAGAAGAAAAGATAAAGCGGTAAAAATTAGGGCTGTATAGCGTAATCAATGTGCCAGTGATCATTTAAAAATAATATGATAACAGCCTGATACTCACTATAGGGAGTCAACTTCGGCGGTGCAAAATCGTTTTATGAGCACCAAAGCCAAGTAAAGACCATATGAAAACCAAGTCACAAGTCTCCTGTGTCATTCCTTTCTATAATGAAGGCGAACGCCTGTTTCAGGTGTTGGAAGAAGTGGTAAAAATCCGCAATGTTGTTGAAATTATCTGCGTGGACGATGCATCGGACGAGGATCAGACGGTAAAAATCCAGGAGCGCTTCCCGATTATCCACGTCATTCGCCTGCCGGAAAACCAAGGCAAAGCTGGCGCAGTGCGTGCCGGAGTGGCGAAAGCCGTCGGCGAGTATATTTTGCTCATTGATGCGGATTTACAAAACCTGCAGCACAAAGAAATCGAGAAAGCCATCACGGCGTTGCAGCATTATCCCGATGTGGACATGCTCATTCTGCGTCGGATGAACGCCAATCTGTATGTGAAGCTCAATCGCGCCGATACGCTCTTCACCGGCGAACGTATTTTGCGCAAAACCGATCTGGAAAAGGTTTATGAAGAGGAAATTCGCGGCTGGCAGCTCGAATCCGCCATCAATAATTACATGATTGAGCACGATAAAAAGGTGTATTGGATGCCGCAGTCTGCTACTAACACCCAAAAGACTTCCAAATGGGGTTTTTTTGCGGGTATTCGCAACAATTTAAAGACCCACGCCGACATGATGTTTGCCATGGGGTTCTTTAATTTCCTGAAACAGTACTTTTTCTTTGCCAAAGATGAATTAAAACTCGGTATGCAAACCAAACGCATCTCTGCGGAGCAGTAAAAGCAGCTTACTCAGTTTGATTGGCTGCATATAGGCAAATAAAAAGTATGGATTTGCTGCTTTCACAAGCATTTGAAGCACTAATACTATTTTCAATTGATGATGGCGTATTGATTATGGATTAAACTACTGATTTTTAATAGTTTAATCTTTTCTCATTTACGCCTTCTCATTTCAAATTTGGTATAATTTCTAGAAATCAATGCGCTCCGCCCAGCGCAGCGGGTTTAATAATTTGAAATCAAGGGTAAATGATACGCGCTGCCAGTAATTACCGCGCTCGATGTAGCGGTCTTGAATGTTTTTAGAATTGACCAGCGGGAAGTAAATGGCAAAGGCTTTGTCAATCACTTCCAGCATGATGCCGCCACTCCATAATAACTGATCTTTGAAGGTATCGTTGGTGCCGGTCGGCTGGGCATTGTCGAAATAACCCAGGTCAAAATAGGGTTTGAGCGGTAAATTCAGGGGCAAGCGGATGGGTAAATCGCTTTTTAAATTGAGCGCGATGATATAATTATTACTTCTGCCTAAATTAAAACCGCCGCCGATTACATTTTTCATGCCACCCTCACGCATTGTGACCTGCCTCGACCAGGGACCCTCAAAATCCGTCCTGCCAAAGTAATAATCGTCAAAACGATAATCATTGAAGCCCTGCGAAGTCAGGTTGAACGCACCAGGAAAAATGCCGCCCGCGTTGCGCCGCGTATTTTCAATAAAAAAACCGCCGAACACGCGCAAGGAAAAGTTTTTCTTCTCGGCATAAGTAAAGCTGCTGTTCCATTCGAGCGAGGCTTTCAGGTAATTTTCTTTATTAACATTAAAACCCTGATACGATTGCTGTTCCAGCATTACACCAAAACTAAATGGATTTAGTACGCGCCGATTTTCACCGGTATAACTCAGCTCGTGAATGAAATTGTCATTCCATTGATTATCCAGGTATTTGCCTTCCAGGTCAAATTGCGGCGATTCGGTATTCAGCCAGATAGTGCGCCACTGCACGTTCTGGTAAAAATTGCTCGTTGGCGGTTTCTGTAATTCAACATTGATATAAGGCACCAGCCGTGCGTATTTTAGATCATAATCCAGGGTGGTATTGCGATTGTAATGGAAAGTGCGCCCCGTTAAACCTAGGGTAATCCGCTGCGCTCCGGTTCGCGGATACATATAATATTGTACATCCAGTACACCTGTGAAGTCCTGATTAACAAAAGAATACATCGGCGCAGCCAAGAATTGAAATTTTTTAAACGGGAAGCCATAGTTATGAATCATGGCACCGAGCATCAATTTGTCATAATTGTTCCAGCCCGCCGCCGGCGACCAGAAAGCTTGCGTTAATAATTCATTCTCAGCCCCAGGTAAAAAACTAAATGCCAGCGGTTCTATTTTACGAAAAATGCCCGTAGGACGAATGTTATTATTTTTGCGATTAATATCTAAGGTAACGCGAGTCGCATCTATTACAATCAAATCATAATTTCCTTTGGGGAAATCCAGCGTCTGCGTGCCCTCGAAGCCTTGATACCATTGGGTTTGCACTACCTCTCCGTTGATTAAACCCGAAACCGGGAAAGGCGCAGCGATCTCGCCCTTATTTACTACCGTTATTTTATAATTATCTGCTTCCTGCAAATTACTGATTGCATAATCCAAGTGAGCATCGGAATAGAATAAGCCATCGAATATCCAGCTGAGGTTTTCACCGGTGGCATTTTCCAGTATTTGCCGGAAATCCTGGGGTTGCGGATGTTTGAATTGCCATTGTTGATAATACGTTTGCATGGCGGCGTCAAGGCGTTCCTTGCCAAGATAGGCTTCGAGGTGTTGCAGCGCCATCGCCGGTTTTTCGTAGGCACTGAGGTAA
>JBKBWT010000383.1:0-6048 GCA_046314415.1 Saprospiraceae bacterium | reverse complement strand
AGGCAATACCTGATCGTACGCGGCGCAATTGCTTTCAATGAAAGCCGGTAATTAACTGTCCTCTGTAAGTCACAATGAGGTCTTACTCTCCTGAACTTCACTAATGAAGTGCTCGTTCTCTAATCATTAATTCCCAAAAATATCAATTATGAATCGAGATGGTGCGAATGTTAGTCTTTGGCAACAAGACATACCCAATTACCAGAGTGTAAATCAATTTCAAGCCAACAAAATTTATGATGTTTTAATCGTTGGGGCAGGCATTACCGGCGTTACCACCGCTTTTTTGCTACAGCAAGCTGGTAGAAGCTGTTTGCTGGTAGAAGCACATAATCCGGGTTTTGGCACTACGGGCGGCACTACTGCTCATTTGAACACGATGCTGGATACGCCTTACAACGAAATTGAAAGCGATTTTGGCAAAGACAATGCCAAGTTGGTCGCACAAGCCACTGCTTCGGCTATTCAACTGGTGGAAAAACTAACTCGGCACTACCATATTGACTGTGACTTTAGCTATCAGGATGGTTATATTTATTCGCAGGATAAAAAACAAACCAAAGAACTGGATAAAATTTTCGCCGCGTCTGAGCGGGCGGGCATTCCGATTGCATATACCGACAATATACCCGTGCCGGTGTCATTTGAAAAAGCAGTTCGCTTCGCAGGTCAGGCACAATTTCATCCTACCAAATTCATTACCAGTCTTTTACAAGAATTTGAACGCAAGGGAGGCGTTGTACTTTCCAACTGCCTGGTACAAAAAGTGGAGGAAAAAGACGAGCTTGTGAATGCCCAGACCTCACGCGGGCTCATGCGCGCCCGCCAACTTGTGTACGCCACCCACCTGCCGCCGGGCGTCAATGATTTTTCATTCAAATGTGCGCCGTACCGCAGCTATGTAGTAGCATTTGCTGCGCCTGATAGCCAACCGCTCGACGCATTGGTCTATGATTTGGAAGAGCCGTATCACTATTTTAGAACACAATCGCTGAATGGCACAGATTACCTCATCGTAGGTGGCGCCGACCATAAGACCGGACATGAGGAACACCCCGAAAAGTCTTTTTTAGTGTTGGAGTCGTATGTAAAAAAATTATACGGCGTAAACAAAGTCGATTTCAAATGGTCGTCACAATTTTTTGAACCAGTAGATGGCTTGCCTTACATTGGAAAAATGCCGAGGTCGGAAAATTTGTATGTAGCAACAGGATTCAGCGGCAATGGCATCACCCTGGGTATTGTGTCGGCGCTGGTGCTGCACGATTTACTAGTCAATGGCGAGAGCATTTACGAAAAGGTTTTTGATGCCACCCGCATCAAGCCACTGGCAAGTTTGGGTACATTTTTAAAAGAACAGGCAGATGTGGTTGGAGCATTCGTTGGCAAACGACTGAATGTCCAGAAAATAGAAGCGCTTACCGCACTAGCTCCTGGCGAAGGTGCCATTGTAAAATACGAAGGTGAAAAAATAGCCTTGTACAAAGATGAAAAAGGCGGTGTTCATGCCCTGAATCCAGTTTGCCCACATGCCAAGTGTTTTGTCGCCTGGAATAGCACCGAAAAAAGCTGGGATTGCCCCTGTCATGGTTCCCGCTTCGACGTGGAAGGCAGGATTCTCACAGGTCCGGTGATGCATGAATTGAAAAAAATTGATTTAGCATCGCTTTCCGAAGAGGAACCCGAGCAAAGAAGGGGGTCTAGATAGCCCTTAGATAGAGGTATTGATACAAGAATGGATGAAGTCTGGCGAGAGACATTCAAAAATTAATCGCGCGTTTTCGTGCTAAAAATTGTACTTTTGGGGCACAGCAAAAATGATTTCAGATATTATACAACCGATGTCAGACTCATCCAACATTTTTCAAACCAAGCAAAACGGTACCTATCGCCCGGTTAAATACATCGCCATTGCCGGCAATATCGGGGCTGGGAAAACGACACTCTGTACGCGCCTGGGCAAACACTTTGGCTGGGATGTACACTATGAAACGACCGACGATAATCCTTATCTGAGCGATTTCTACCACGATATGCAACGTTGGGCGTTCAACTTGCAGATATACTTTTTGAATAGTCGTTACCAACAGATTCTCAATATTTTACAAGGTGATCGCACTGTAGTGCAAGACCGCACCATTTACGAGGATGCATTTATTTTTGCGCCTAACCTGCACGCCATGGGGCTGATGTCGGAACGCGATTTTCAGAATTATTTCGAGCTGTTCCAAACCATGTCTTCACAAGTGCAGCCGCCGGATTTATTGATCTACCTGCGAGCCAGCATCCCCACCCTGGTGGCGCATATTCAGTCACGCGGACGCGATTACGAGGGCAGCATGAGCCTGGATTACCTGAAACGCCTCAACGAACGCTACGAAAACTGGATTGCAAATTATAAGGATGGTAAGTTGTTGATTATCAACTCCGATGACCTCGATTTTGAAAGTAATCCTGAAGATATGGGGCGCGTAGTGGACATGGTGAGGGCTGAATTACACGGATTGTTTCTGGTGTAATAGACAAACCGGAATGTAAGAACCCATTGTTCCCGCATTCTTTTAATAGCTGTTTTTCTTTCTTATAATTACTTATTTCCACTAAGGTCGGTGAGCGGCACGCTTATCATTTGCAACCGGCTTGGCGACCGCTTCTTTTTCAGTTTGATTCACCGTTTCGGTAGATGGCTTTGCATTCGTATCCGAATTGTAATAATACAATCCGCCAAAGAGTGCCACATGAAATAAGAAGGTTAAAATCAACGCTGTGGTGCGGTTTTGCCGGGCACGCGCTTCAAATCGGTTGTTCATAGCGGGAGGATTTTATAATGAATGATAGACAATTGCCAGTTGATAATGAACGCCTTACTTAATAAATGCT
This sequence comes from Saprospiraceae bacterium, assembly GCA_046314415.1. Classification (GTDB taxonomy): domain Bacteria; phylum Bacteroidota; class Bacteroidia; order Chitinophagales; family Saprospiraceae; genus JADJNW01. The sequence goes on along the minus strand of JBKBWT010000383.1, from coordinate 3,168 downwards.
TTTCTGAAAACGTGGCCGAGATTTGAAATATTTCTATCAGGGCGTTAAAAATGTCTTAAAGCAAAATAAATTGAAAAAGGGCGGCTCCTAACCAAAATTTCAGTAGCTATTGTATTAAAAAAACCAGCTCTATTCTACATTTCCAGAACAAAAACCCTTCAGCCAACATCTAATATCTAAAATCCAATATCCAATATCAAAAATCTACCATCCAAATGAGCAAAATTCTCGTAACCGGCGGTTGCGGCTACATCGGCAGCCATACCATTGTTGACTTGATTAATAATGGCTTCGACGTCGTCTCCGTTGATAACCTCGTCAACGCCAGCGAAGACGTCCTCGACGGCATTGAAAAGATCACCGGCAAACGCGTCCAAAACTACGCGGTCGATCTCGTTGACCTCGAAGCAACGAAGCAGATCTTCCGCGATCATCCTGACTTCAGTGGCATCATTCACTTTGCTGCTTTAAAATCTGTCGGCGAATCCGTCGAAAAACCCCTCCTCTACTTCCGCAATAACCTCAACAGTTTACTGAATCTCCTCGACTGCATGTCGGAATTTGCCGTCCCCAATCTGATATTTTCCTCCTCCTGCTCCGTGTATGGCAACACCGACGCGCTACCCGTCACCGAAGACACACCGTGGCAGGAAGCCCAGTCCCCCTACGCCCGCACTAAGCAGATGGGCGAGCACATCATCCGCGATGTCCTGCGCGGCACGCCCGCGTTGCAGAGCATTCTGTTGCGCTACTTCAACCCGGCAGGCGCACACCCCAGCGCTTTGATCGGTGAATCCCCCCGCAACGTCGCGAACAACCTCGTACCGGTCATCACTGAAACCGCCATCGGCAAACGCCCGGAGACCGTCGTCTTTGGCAACGACTACCCCACCCGCGACGGCTCCTGCATCCGCGATTATATTCACATCATGGACTTAGCCCATGCCCACACCCTCGCATTGCAATACTTACTGGAAAAACGCAACGAATCACAGGTCGAAGTCTTCAACCTCGGCATCGGCGAAGGCGTCAGCGTACTGGAAGCCATTCATGCCTTTGAAGCATCCACCGGCGAAAAACTCAATTACCGCATCGGACCCCGTCGCGACGGCGATGTCATTGCCATTTATGCCAACTACGACCGCGCTGCCCAACGCCTTGGCTGGCAACCCGAGCACAACATTCAGGACATCATGCAAAGCGCGTGGAATTGGGAGAAGGCGCGAAGCGCCGAAGGATAGTACACTGATTGAACTGATAATTAGGATTGTTTAAGATTTGAATCAGTCCAAATCATAATCATCTTAATTATCAGTGTCCCATAAAACACCCTTATGAATAAAACCCTATTCGAAATAGCCCTGCTATTCCTCAAACTCGGCGCCACTGCCTTCGGCGGTCCCGCTGCCCACATCGCCCTGATGGAGCAGGAAGTCGTGCGACGGCGCGGCTGGCTCACGCACGAGCACTTCCTCGACCTTATTGGCGCTACCAACCTCATCCCTGGTCCCAACTCTACCGAAATGACCATGCACGTCGGCTATGAACGCGCGGGCTGGCGGGGTCTGTTCGTCGCAGGCATTTGCTTCATCCTGCCTGCCGCATTGATTACGCTGGGCTTTGCCATGTTGTACAAACAATACGGCACCTTACCAGAGGTTGCGCCCTTTTTTCTTGGCATACAGGCAGCCGTAATTGCCATCATTTTACAAGCAGTTTATAACCTCGCGAAGAAAGCCGTCAAAAACATACCCGTAGCCATCATCGGCGTAGTAGCACTTGCTTCCGCATTATTAGGCGTCAACGAAATCACCGCTGTATTGGGCGGCGGCGTGCTGGCAGTCCTTTGGTTTCAGGGCAAACGGCTCTTCCAAGGCTCCGAAGTCAAGCACCTACTCCCCGTACTCCTCTTCCAGGCGGGCGCAGTCCTGCCCCTCGACTTCTCGTTGGGCAAACTCTTCTTCGTTTTCCTCAAAGTCGGCGCTTTGCTCTTCGGCAGCGGCTACGTACTCGTCGCCTATCTGGAAGATGAACTCGTCACCAAGCTGCATTGGCTCACCCAAAGTCAGTTACTCGACGCTGTGGCGATTGGACAGTTCACGCCCGGGCCTTTGTTTACCACCTCCACCTTCATTGGTTATCAACTCGGCGGGCTAAGCGGCGCAGCCGTGGCGACACTGGGCATCTTTTTACCCGCGTTCCTTTTCGTCTGGCTGCTGAATCCCCTCGTACCGCGTATGCGCCGGAGCCGCGTGCTGGGTTTCTTCCTCGACGGAGTGAATATCGCCGCCGTAGCCGTGATGCTTGCCGCCGTCGTGCAATTGGGCAGCAGCGTGGTACAAGATTGGCGGAGTATATTGATTGGCGTCGTCAGCCTCTTTATCTTATTGCGCTACCCGAAAGTGAATACGATGTGGATTGTGATCGGGAGTGCCATCTCTGGTTGGATTTTAGCTTTATTGTAGGCTTGCAAAAAGGAATAAAAAGAGGTATTTTAGTGCGTTCATAGCAATGTTCTCTAAAAAGAAACAGCCATGCAGAAAATCTTGACCGAAAAACTCAAAGTTCTTCGTGATTTGTGTAAACAATACGCCGTAAAAACCATGTACGCCTTTGGCTCCGTCTGCACGGACAATTTTAATTAAGACAGCGACATTGATTTACTCATCTCTTTCAAAGATATTAGCATCGAAGAATACACAGACAATTATTTTGAATTGCATTATAAACTCCAGGAGCTTTTTCAAAGAGACATTGACCTGCTAACCGAAAACTCCTTATCCAATCCTTTCTTTATCAAACAGATTGAGGAAACAAAGCAACTATTGTATGCAGCTTGAATAGTATTTTAACGTGAGTTATGGATAAAAAAGCAAATAAGTCTTTGGTAATTAACAAGGTACGACCTCTCCGAGGTCGCTATACACTTCTTGACTTTTCTCTACAAACGTACGACTTCTAGCGAAGTCGCTTAATGACCTCGGAGAAGGTCAAATGTTTGTAGTAAATGTCAAAAACAGGAGGTACGACTTCGGAGAGGTCGCACCTTGTTCTTATAATATCCGTTATTCATGTTATTTTCGCTCAATTTCATATTTGTACCCTGCTACCCCAAGGTGAATACGATGTGGATTGTGATAGGGAGTGCGATAGTGGGGTGGGGATTGA
>JBKBWT010000382.1:0-6052 GCA_046314415.1 Saprospiraceae bacterium | reverse complement strand
AAGATCACTTAATGGCATATGCACAATTAATAGATAATAGGGATGGTTATTTTGGAGCAACTTTAAGCGGATTTTATGAAAAAGGATGGGAACTGTTTCCTCAATATCGTTATCAACAGATAGGAAAAGAAGGATATTACTGGTCGCTTAGTGCATATGATGGCACAAGATTCAATTTAAAAAATAGTAAGTCGTACAAAGATTATGATGAATTATTTACTATACTTGGAAGTATGACATTTAAAACAGAAGAACAAATCAAAACAAAAAGTGAAAACTACGATATTAGTGCTTATCACAATCATTATTTAGGTTATGGTGCTATTGTAATTGCTTTATTTAAAGATTCAACAAGAATTTATAGGGGACTAGGTAAACCGAATTTAGGATTGTCATGTCGATGCATTAAAGAATAAAATATTTTTAAACTCCATGAAAACTTGGCTTGCTTTCTTGCTTTTACTTTTTCTTTTTGACGATGGAAAAAACATAGAAATCCTTTACCGCCCCGGCAAAGACTACGCCCTCTTTTTCGCTATAGACGATTACAGCGGCACGCCTGGCTTTAGCAACCTGAAGAATCCGGGGAAAGATGCGGACGCCCTGGCTGGGGAATTGAAAGCCATGTACGGTTTTGAGACCGAGGTGCATAAAAACCTCCCGAAAACCCAAATCTACCAGGTGCTAGAGCGCTGGCAAAAGAAAAAGTTTGCGGAGGATGCGCAGTTGTTTATCTTCTTTTCGGGGCATGGCACGTTTTGGGAGTTTACCAAGAAAGGCTACTTCGTGCCCAAAGGCAGCCCAAACGATTACAGCGCCTACATCGAGCTGACCGACCTGGGCAATATCGTGACGCAGATTCCCTGCAAGCACATCCTGCTGGCGATTGATGCCTGCTACTCCGGTACCATTGATCAGGCGATTGCCTTTAAAGGAGATGCCCCCACTTTCCGGCGCCCCGGGGATGTGGCTACCTCCGAACGCGATAACCTCATCTACCGCCAACTTCGCAATCCCTCGCGCCTGTTGCTCACTTCCGGTGGCAAAGAGCGCACGCCCGATGGTGCTAATAATTCTCCCTTTGCTGCTGCCATTCTTAAAGGTTTACGCGGGGCTTACACCTATGGCGATGGCTTGTTTACCTATGCAGATTTACTGAGTGCGCTGGAGCGCGTCAATCCTACGCCGCACCAGGGAGAGCTGCCTGGGCATGAGCAAGGCGGATTTGTATTTATAAGCGAAAGCCAAGCTGCATCAACCACGAGTGCTACAACCCAGCCACCTCGTACGGTAGAACCGCCCAAGCCTACTATACCCAATGACTTCGTCCTGGTCAAAGGCGGCACCTTCCAAATGGGCGACCAGTTTGGCGATGGAGGGGAGGATGAAAAGCCGGTGCACAACGTTACGTTGAGTGATTTTTACATGGGCAAGTATGAAGTGACAGTAGGAGATTTCAAACAATTTATAGACGCAAGCAGCTATGAAACGATTGCGGAGAAAGATGGGGGGAGCTATATCTGGAATGGCTCAACATGGGAGATAAAAGCGGGTATCAACTGGCGGCATGATGCTACTGGTAAATTACGCCCGGCGAATGAATACAAGCATCCGGTGCTACATATAAGTTGGTACGACGCCATAGATATAAGCAATTCCAAAAAGTGACGAAAGTGACGCTGGAAAAACTTTTTTTTATTGCTGGTTTGGATTTTGGGAAAAATTAGAAAAACATATATAATCTAGAAAATGTATTGTTTTAAATATTATGGACAAGTTTATCCTGTCGGAAATAAGCTGTTCAAATCATAAATAGCCAATAAAACAACCAACGACCAAAAATAAGAAAGCCCAAACTATTGATTTACAATAATTTAGGCTTTTACGTTGTACCCGGAATGGGACTTGAACCCATACGGACATTACTGCCCACAGGATTTTAAGTCCTGCGTGTCTACCATTCCACCACCCGGGCAAGATTTGAATTCTAGTGCAATTTAGCAGAACTAAACTTGAATTCTGTTATTTGCACTAGACGCTGTAAAAATAAAAAAAGGCGTGATCATTTTCACACCTTTTTTTGAGCGGATAACGAGACTCGAACTCGTGACCCCGACCTTGGCAAGGTCGTGCTCTACCAACTGAGCTACATCCGCTTGTTATTCAAATTTGCCATTTTTTCGTTGGCGGACACAAATATAAGGCGACTTTACTAAAATGTGCAAGAAATTTGTACGATTTTTTTTCATTTTTTTCTTGACGTATAATAACACATTGATAATAAGGAATATGCAGTGAAAAAAGTTCCATAAATGAAGACGAGCCACCTAAATATTTAGGTGGCTCGTCATTTCAAGTCCTAAAAGCCTGTTATTAAGGGTTAGGAACTGCCAATTTGTTGGTAGCTAATTCCGCATCGGGAATTGGCCAGATGTATTCTGACTGACTCGGGTTGACTGCCGCCACGTTGGCTTTACCTGGAATTGGCAATAACAAACGCGTGCGATCCAGTGCCCGGAAGCCTTCGCCTAATAACTCTATGCGACGCTCGAGCAAAATAGCATCGATTAACGCATTGGCATCGGCAAAATTAGCAGCGGTGTACTGCGTAGCAGCATCCGAACGACCGCGCACGGCATTCAACAAGGCAATGGCACGTGCATCCACACCGGAAGTACGAGCAATCGCTTCTGCCAGGTTCAACATTACTTCCGCATAGCGAATAACCGGTGCATAATCAACATGTTGTGGACCAGCCGGGAATTTGTTCAGCCAAGGTTTACCAGCCGCATTTCTGAAAATAAATTTGCGACGTGCATCTGCCGGTTTCCAATTGATCGTATCCCCTACAATAGCGGCAGGATTTAACGAATAGTCGCCAATACCACGCGGACCGGGGTTGTAATAGCTACCCAGACCATTTTGTGTACCCGGCAAATCCAATTCCGTGAAGGGCATAGAGAAAATGCTTTCGGTAGTTGTGTAAGGCGTATTAAATACGCGAGTCACGTCTGCCTGCAATTCATGTGCAACGCCCGAACTAGCACGGAAAGGAGCAGAAGCTGGTACAATTTTGTTCGCTTCGGTAATCACATCTGCATAACGACCCATATGTAGCAGTACACGCGTTTTAAAAGCGATTGCGGTGTTGCGATGCGCACGAGTCGTATTCTGATAAGCAGCGTTGCTACCAGTATAAGTTAACGGCAAGTTTTGCTCGGCAAAATTCAAATCATCGAGAATCTGTGCATATACTTCTGCTACGGTACTACGTGCCAGATCATTGTCGCCTGGGCCAGTTTGTCCGATCAAACGCAGGGGAACTCCCAACTTGGAGCCATTTCCATCCGCATATGGGCGAGCGTATAAGGATAAAAGGCTAAAATAAGACAATGCACGCACAAAACGCGCTTCACCAATGTAAGCTGCCGCCAGCTTATCATCTTTCAACACTGCTTTATTCGCTTCTACCCCTTCAATGAAGATGTTGGCACGGTTGATAGTTTGATAGGCAGTATTCCACAGGTTGAATACTTCGTTAGTAGAAGAAACAACCGTATGTGTCCAAGTAGAAAAGCCGGTTACACCATTCGTCGTTTCATTCAAAAACTCATCGCCGCGAATGTCGTGATAAACCAGAAAACGACCACCGTAAAAGTTTCCAGCCTTCAGAAAATCGTAAACACCACTAATCTGCTGACGAATACGTTCTGGTGTATCGAATGCATTTATATCCGATAATGAGGTGGGCGGCACCGGATTCAGTAAATCCTCGTTACAGGAGGTTACGAAAATCCCTACCAACATTGTGGTAAGAATGATCAATTTTTTATAGGAAGAAAAGTACTTTTTCATGATTCAAATTCAAAGTTTAAAGAATGAGATAATGCAAATAACTTAGAAAGTGCCTCTTTTATCATAATTCATCTAGTCAATAAGCACTTTGCCATTTTATTCCGACATTATCAAAAATTAGAATCCAAGATTCAAGCCTACCGTAAATACCCGTGCCATTGGTACAGAGTTACGATCTACACCTGGAGCGCGCGGGTCATTACCGTTGGTTGAAACTTCGGGGTCCGTACCCGTATAATCCGTAAATAGGAAAGCATTGTTAACCGCTCCGTAAATACGGAAATTGGTGATGCCAACTTTATTGATCAAGCTAGCCGGTAAAGAATAACCCAATGCGATGTTACGCACGCGGACAAAATCACCTTTTTGTACGTTTTCGGAAATTGGCGTAGCCGAACCATTGGAAATGTTGTCGCCAAATACCACTCTTGGAATATTGGTGATATCGCCTTCTTGCTGCCAACGATTTAATACATCGCTGTGGTTGTTCCAGAAACGCATATCGCGCAAACCAGCCTGGGTACCATTGTAAACATAGTTACCACCAGAATATTGTATTTGTACATTCAAATCAAAATCAAAGAAACGCAAGGTATTATCCCATGCACCAAACCAGGTTGGAATCGTAGGACCATATACACGACCATCCACTGCTAATGAAATAGCCGGAGCAGTACGGCCATCCAGGTAAGTCCAGCGCGATTGACCAGTAGGTACTACGTGGCTATACTGTACTTGTTCACCTTTAGCATTGACGAAGATACGGCGACCATTTGCCGGGTTAACGCCAGCAGTTGGTACCACCCACAAGCTGCCTACCGATTCACCTACTCTGGTGATGTTTACGGTTTCCAAACCACCGGTAGCCTGGAAAATATCCGCATTGCCCGCTGCCAATTCCAGCACTTCATTTCTCATGAAAGTAATATTGAAGCTGGAAGACCAGGTCAGATTTGCCTTTTTGATAATCGTACCGTTCAAACCGATTTCCACACCCGTGTTTTCCATGGAGCCGACGTTGGTGTTGATCGAGTTGTTCGGAATCCCTTTGGAAATAGCTTGTGGCGCTGCCAGAATCAAGCCGTCAATTAAGTTTTGGAAGTAAGTGACTTCACCTTGCAAACGGTCATTGAACAACCCGAAGTTGATACCGATGTCCGTCTTTTTGCTGGTTTCCCAGGATAATTCCCGGTTGCCGGCTTGGTTGAAGAACAAGGTTGGGTCAGCAGCGTACAAACCGGAAGCATACAAAGCCAGCGAAGCAAAGTCGTTGATACCATTGAAGTTACCTACTTCGCCGTAGCTACCGCGAATGCGGAAATAATTGATGACATTACCCAGTGAATTCTTCCAGAATGGCTCTTCCGAAATGGCATAACCTGCCGATGCTCCCCAGAAAGTACCTTGTTTTCTACCCGGAGCAAATGCCGAGTATTCATCCGAACGCAAGTTGAAAGACAATAAGTACTTCTTCGCATAATCGTAATTAATACGACCAAAGTAAGACAACAGGAAGTTTTCACCTTGCAAAAGACCAGCCGGTACAATAGTGGTATAGTTACCCTGGAAGGTCTCAAAGAATGGGTCAGATACCACCGTGCGTGTAGCACCCCAGCGATCATCTTGCGTGTACTGTTGCTCATTACCCACCAAGATGTTAAAGTTGTTATTTTCCAACAAGGTCAGGTCATAGTTGATGATATTCTGCCAGTTCCAGCGGCTGGTTCTGCGGTTCAGGTTCTGCGCCAAGCCGCCACTTCCGAAACCATCACCGTGAATCGGGGTCTGGAAGGAAATATCTTCGGTATTTAAATTATCAATACCATATTGCGTTCTGATATACAGTCCTTTGAACAAGTTCAACTGACCGTACACCGAAGCCTGAATTTGATTCGCTTCTGAAGTAAATCGGTTTAAATCCAGGATGGGTCTTGGGTTTACAAAACCGGACTGTACTAAGTTGTTACCACGACCAATGGTGTTATCCGTTCTGATGTTGTAAGAACCATCTTCGTTCAGCGGCGCTACGTTCGGTGCAGTTACCAATGGCAAACGTCCTAAACCAGAAGTATTGAATGCGCCACCTACCGAACCCGTGTTCGGTGCAGCGTTGGTACTATTGGCATAGTTAATGGTAGTACCCAGATTCAATAATTTACCAACCCGGTGATCCAAATTCAAACGACCGGAGAGTCGC
>JBKBWT010000381.1:0-6062 GCA_046314415.1 Saprospiraceae bacterium | reverse complement strand
TGATATTGGGTATTTGTGCCGGTCTTTGGAATTTTTTAATATGCTGATAATCAATTTGACGCAAGTCTAATTATCATTTACAATAAAAGCATGTAAATAAGACCCATATAGGCTATCCGCATTATTTACTAAATTGTGCCAAGAAGCACCTCTATCTTCTGAAAAAGATAGCGTCGCAGGTCCATTTTGATAATCTTGTGCATAAATGTATAGCTTATCTTTATATGATTCTATAATAGCAGGAATTCCGTCGTATTGAGTTTGTGCAAAAGGCTGCCAGGTTTGTCCTCCATCCCCAGAGATCAAATAGCGATTTTTTGGTGCGGTTCGCTCTATGATAATTAAAAAACTATCTTTATGAGCTGTAATTAAATCAATATCTTCACTAAAAGTGGCAACAATCCTCCAAGAAATACCCCCATCATCCGAGCGATGCAGTTGTTTTTCTACCGTGCCATCACCAAAGCGTTTCGTCAGGAACAATTGTTTTCCCACTTGTATAATTTCTTCAATACCGACTCTACTACTACTTATACCACTTGTAGTGATTGGTTCCCATTTAGTAAAGTCTCCGTCAGAGCGATAAAAATCTGTTGCAAGACTAGCAGTAGCTACATTTCCTGCTATGCCGTAATATTGACCATCGTAAAAGTATAATTGCCTAAAAGAAGTAGATGGGTAAACTGGCGTTTTCCATACTTGCCCGCCATCGGTAGAAAAATGTCGCCCTTCGGTTACTAAAACTTTTTTTAATCCAAAAGTACCTTCAGGAACGGTGTAGGGAGAATAGTAATAAGGGTAATATTTAGGAATAGCAAATCCAGTGTTAGAAAGCTGCCATGTCACACCTTCATCCGTAGAAGTGGCAATACCTTGCGCATGTGACATGAAAATGGTATTGTCACTCTGGAGAAAGTTGGATTTCCAGTAAGAAGTTTCCTGCGCAAAGGTATTAGAGAATAAAGGTTCCCAATGAATCCCATCAGAAGAGCGATATAATGTTGGCTTCCAATTTGTAATAGCGAAAAAATGATTATCACCAATAAAAACAGTTTCAAAAACAGCGGGAATAGACGTTTGTTGCCAGGTATTACCTGCATCTGTTGAACGCCACAATTTCAAGCCTGCTGCCGTATTTTGATATTCTGTGGAAATAAGGGCAAGAATAAGACTGTCTTTTACTATTAAGTTTTTAATAAAAGGTACAAAACCTATTGGCGCAGGTGTAGTGGTTGGTGCCCAAGTAAATCCTAAATCAGACGAAGAAAAAATACCTTCGCTTGCAGAAATCCATAGTTTATCTTCAAAAGAACTTAAGAAATAGATACTACCAGTGACGGAGTCGCCTATTCTCTGCCAGGTATCTTCATCTTCATGTCTTCTATAAATGCCTTCCCCATAAGTATCAGTAGCTAAATAAAGATAGTTCCCTTGAGTAATAAATCCAGTGCGGCGGTGTAAGCTTTGATCATAAAATGGAAACTCTTTCGTAGATCGCCAGGTTAGCCCTGCATCATGGCTCGTATATAAAAAATATTCTCCGGCAATATAAGATAGTACAAATATCGTTCCCCGCTCTGTAATAGCGATGGATTGCACGAAAGTTACACTATCTAATTTTTCCCAGTGTATGCCACTATCGGTACTACGATAAAGCCCTGTATTAATGCCTGCATAAAGTACGCCTTTGTATTCTGTTATAGCAGAGGATTCTGTTTGCCCCCAATTGGAAAGTTCTTGCCACTGTGCAAAAATGTAATAAGGTAAAAAACAAAACAGGAGAATAGCTATGAACTTCATGGGATGAATTTTGGTGCAAAAAGCAAAGAATATCGACACTAAGCAACTGAAAAAAAGTTAAAGTTTTAGGGAGTTTTTGTGTCTATGTCTACACTACCACCGGCTTAGCCCCGCACTCACCGGAGCAATTCCGCGCCCGCAAAAGCAAGTCTGCCTAATCTTTTCCTGCACTAAATCGAAGTACATTCGCGCCGCGCCTGCTCCGATCTAGTCGAAGATTGCATCCGGTGCGTTTCATTTCCTGGTCTTTGACCATCTTCCACCATTTTACCTGAAAGCCTCCAACGCATCCCATACCATCACGCCTTACAAATTGAGCCAATAGGTGATTTTAAACACCAGAGCTCGGTTTTTGCTATTCAGATTCTCAGGCAGATAATTTTCGGTATAGACCAGGAAAATATCAGAGGTTGGTTGGTAGCGCCACTGAAAACGCGCGTTGAGATTGACATTGTCCAACAGATTGTTATACTGCACGAAGGTGGTCAGGAATAGTTTGTCCGTGAAGGTCAAGTCAATACGCGGACCGACCAGGAACAGCTGCTCAGCGCCATAATTTGCCGGCAATTGCAAATCATTGTAATCGAACCGCAGGGAGATATTGCCGTAAGGCTGATAACGGTAGGTCAATTCCCCGGAAAGGTTAAAATTGGTGCCATTGTAAAACCCGCCATACGTAGCCGACAATTCATAGTTAAACAAGCGGCGTGGATTGCTTTCATACTCCAGGGATACGGAATTCCAACTATACTCCTCCCCTTCTAAAAAGGACGTATAAACTTGCGGATTGATAGGATTAAAATCGAACGTTAATTGCTGGTAAACACTGTTGAACGCGAGGCTTAATTCAGACGCATTGGTGAAGGCAATGCCGTATTCCAAATTGACGCTACGGTCGGTATTGGTGCCGCCGGGAATATAGGTAGAATTCACTTCGACGCTTGGTCCCATACGAATGATGCGCTTGCTCTTCGGGTAAAATGTATAACCTGCGCTGCTGAAAAAGGTGTATTGCCCTGGATAGACGCGAATGCCCGGTGCAAATCCGGCTTCGGGATTGAAGAATTCATTGACAAAATTATAGCCGATATGGGCATTCACATTGCGCGTTTGAAAGCTGGTAAACAACAACCCTGACAGATTTTCCCGATTATTAAAATCATCGAACGACTTGCCAATATAGGAACTGTGATACCACTTGGCATCTTTGCTCAGCATTTCCAGGTCGGCGGCTACCACGCGATTGTATAAATTAGGACGCAAAACGGGTTTGTCGCCGGTTTGTACCCGTCGGAATACGCCATCCGCAAAATATTTGGTGGAATCCCCCGGCTCTACGCCAAGCGAGGCTTTGTTGACAAAACTGACGGTAAAGCTGGACTGCGCCCAGAAATTGCGCTGCACGGCGGCTACGGTGTAGTTTTGAGCGGGCAACCCATATTCCAGTTTCTCCTGCGTTTGCATATTCATCAGTCCAATACGCCATTTATCATTCAAAGAACCACTCAGCCGTGCACCGAAAGCTATGGGCACTTGCTGGAACAATCCTGACGAATCCCGCACCAACCCGATACGTCGGGAGAAAAAAGGACGTGCACCAGGATACCCCGCCAGCGCGAAGAGGTCGCTGTTTTCCAGGAAAAACTGCCGCCGTTCGGGAAACTGAAACTCAAAGCGGGTGAGGTTGATGACCTGCCGATCTACTTCCACCTGAGAGAAATCGGGATTAACCGTGAGGTCAAGATTAAGCGAGGGCGTAACCGCTACTTTCGCATCAAAACCAGCCTGAATGTCCGATGATTGCTCGGTCGGCTTGATCTCACGGTCGCTCGCCGTCTGCCCGGCAATGTATGGTATAAACGAAATATTGGTCTTCGCTTTTGGAATGGGGTCTTCCCAAATCAATTGCCCGCTGTAAGGAAAAGAGGCGGTCACGTATTGAATTGGCGTATGAATCCAGGAAGATTTGGTATTGCGCTTCAGGTCCCAACGATCTATGCCGATGTTCCATTCGCGCACATCCGAGCGGTAACGAAAACTCTTGAACGGAATTGCCAGTTCTGCCACCCAACGATCGGCATAGCGCACTACCTTGGAGTACCATTTATTATCCCAGAACGTATTGAACGAATCGCCGCCCGTACCGCCGCCAGTGACCGTACCTTCCATTTGCACCCCTGCCGGGGTAATGACGAAGAAAAAGCCATTGAGCTTATCGTTGTAAGGTCCCAGAGAAAAGCCTACATTATCATTTGAATCGTAATCAAAATCGCGGCGTAGCGAACTAATAATATCGGGGGTCGTGTCGTCGTAGCAAACAAAAGACACGTACAAATAATCATCATCGAAGGTGAATCGGGCTTCGGTTTGGAAAACGGCGCGGACCGTATCCACCGGAAAATTTTGGTACCAATCGTCGGCGACATCGGCTTCCTGCCAGTCCTGTTCATTCAATTGACCATCCAGTGCGATTTTGCCTTGGGCTCTTTTGATCGCTAAAGGCGTACCCGGCGGGTTTTGACCAAAGATATACAGGGGAGCAGCAAAAAGAAAGATAAATACCAGGAGTGTACTGTGTTTCGGGTGCATAAAAACAATTTTGGTTAAAGCTGCGCAAAGGTACACATTTCGGACATTTTTTACCATGGTCTCCCAATAAACGCGCCAGAAACCATTTAAACATAAGGTCTCTACACTAAGCCGATGGTTTCGTTCAGACAGCGTTTAGCTCCCAAAAGAACCTTTGAGCATCTGCATTGAACCTATACAGCATCTGGCAAGAACCTTTACAGGTGCTTTATTGAACCTCTCTAGGTTGAACCTTGAACCCTTATAGCATGAAGCAAGAACCCCCACAGGTTCTTCATTGAACCTTGATAGGTTAAATCTTGAACCTCTATAGCATGAAGTAAGAACCCCTACAGGTTCTTTATTGAACTTGCAATAAAAAAGTGGACAAAAAGATAAGGACTAAGCGGCGGCTGTATGATGAAATAAAAATTGTTCAAATTCCACAGGGGTCCTATAGCCCAGAGCGGAATGTCTTCTTCGGGTATTATACCAGGCTTCTATGTATTCAAAGACGGCTAATTCAGCTTGCTGGGTGCTGGTAAAATGCTGGTCATAAATCCATTCCACTTTAAGGCTTTTAAAGAAGCTTTCCGCCACGGCATTATCCCAACAATTTGCCTTTCGACTCATGCTTTGCCTGCCCCCATGTTGCTCCAGGAGCTGCCGGAACTGCGAGCAGGCATACTGCACCCCTCGGTCAGAATGGAAGATCATCCCAGTCTGGGGCGGCTGCTTGCGCACTGCCATTTTCCAGGCTGCTATGCTGGTAGAGGAAGCATCCAGGCTTTTGCTCAACGCCCAACCCAGCACCTTTCGACAAGCCAGATCAAGTATCACAGTCAAGTATAACCAGCCTTGCAGGGTATGGATATAGGTAATGTCCGAGACCCATACCTGGCGCTGCTGCCCGACTTGAAACTGCCGATCCAGCAAGTTGTCGGCTATAGGATGGGTATGTTTAGAATCGGTCGTCGCCACATACTTTTTCTTGACTTTACTGCGCAAGTGAGCCTGTTTCATCAAACGGGCTACCCGTGGGCGGGATATGCGCACCCCCTGGCTTTGCAACTGTTTACAAATCCGAGGGCTGCCATAGCTCTGCTTGCTTTGGTCGTGGATCAATCGAATTTGCTCGGTAAGCTGTTTATTTTCAAGCGCCCGTTTGCAGGGCGCTCCATTGAACCATTTGTAATAGCCACTTTTGCTCACATTCAGTACTTTACACATCTTCTCAATGGGAAATTGCTCGCGGTGTTCGGCTATGAACTCATAGATTTTCCATCGCTCCTGGAGAAGATGCCTACTGCTTTTTTTAAGATATCCCGCTCCTGGCGCATTTCTTCCAGTTCTCGCTTCAGCCGCGCAAGCTCGCTTTGCGCTTCGGTCTGAACCACTTTCCCATTGCCCGCAAAACTGGCTCCTTGATGCGTGGCAAACTCCCGGCGCCACCGATACAGCAAGGCTACTCGTATGCCCAATTCATCCGCTAAGGTTCGGATGTTGCTTCTCTGGTAGCTCAGTTCTACTGCCTTGAGCTTGAAATTGCGATCAAATTGCTTTCTCGTTGTTGACATAATGCAATGTTAAGATTTTTTTCCCCACTTCTACCCTTAACTAACCGTCCACTCAAATGTAGCAACTTCATATTGAACCCCGATAGGTTAAACCTTGAACCCCTACAGCATCAAGCC
>JBKBWT010000380.1:0-6062 GCA_046314415.1 Saprospiraceae bacterium | reverse complement strand
TCATAACGCCTTTCCGATTCAAAAAAGGAATGGTTGTGAAGTTCATTTCTGAGATACTTTCCGGCACAAAGATGTATTTTTTATCATACATATACCCCTCGTGCACAAAGCTAATCCAATATTCGTTGGTAATTTTAAACAATTGCGTCTGAATGGGTTCAATTTGCACACAAGCCAGCGGACCAATTTCATCAAAAAAATGACGCAGCACCGTGGTAAGTCGCTTTTCACCATTAATATCACCGTAGCCGCGTGAATTAATCAGCACACTGTTTATGGAGTCATCGCGGAGATTCAACAAATATACATCCCACAAATCTTCTTCTTCCTCGATCAACAGCGCATCTTCCCGGGGAACAATCGCCACTGCCAAATCTTCTACTTTATGAAAAGGAATGTCTTTTTTCATAATTCTTTTTTAGAGATCAACATCCGTCAGCCTGTTTGAAAACTAAATCATTAGGCGTAGTAAATTCAAAATCAAACAGTTCTGCCAGTTGACGTTTTAATCTTTCTTTCACTTCGTCTATATCAACCAGATACCCAAGTTCTTTTTCCATCGAGGTTACATCCTTATCCGGATCGTCAATGCCGCAAGGTATAATGTGTTGAAAATGTTCGAGATTGGTATTCACATTAAACGCAAAACCGTGCATTGTCACCCAGCGGCGCAAGTGTACACCGATGGCGCAGATTTTGCGTTTGGGCAAGGTTTCAGTCGCTTCGAGCCACACACCAGTGTAACCCTCCTCGCGCGTAGCGGTAATGCCGTAGGTAGCCAGTGTACGAATCACAGCTTCCTCCAGATAGCGCACATAACGGTGCACATCCGTGAAAAAACAATCCAAATCGAAAATCGGATAGCCAACAATTTGTCCTGGCCCGTGATAGGTAATATCGCCGCCGCGATTGATTTTAAAGAATTCAAAGCCTCGTTTTTCCAGTTCAGGCTCATTCAGTAGCAGATTATCTATGGAACCGCTTTTACCCAGCGTATAAACCGGTGGGTGCTCGCAAAAAAGCAAATAATGCTGTTGCGGAGCGATCGCTTTGCCCTCTTTTTCCAGCGTACGATTGTGGAGCTTATTTTCTACGAGTTGGCTCAGCAGTTGCTCCTGATACGCCCAAGCATCGGCATAGCGGATCGATTTTAAATCTTGAAAAATAATCCGCTCCATCCCTTCAAAAAAATGTCCGCAAAGGTAAATAAATTATTCTACAAATTTTCTTACAAAACCAACAAGTTTTTAGTTTTTTATTTATCAAAAAATTCCTACATTTGACAAGATTTTAATTTAATTTTAATACTTTGAAAAGTGGTGCTCCCTTCTTCAAACGCCCACTTTTTTAATAGACGATTTACCCTTCCTGTGCATTGCTTGCGCTGCGTTTCCGCGCTTAGGAGACGACGTTATTATTTTCCAAAAATATCAAGCTCCATGAAACACATTTTTACTTTTTTAATAGTTTGTATTGTACTTAATGCCATATTGGCACAATCTACCCCGCCACCACCTGCTCCCGATTTCACCATTACCACTTCGGATGGTGTGCAACGTCGGCTGTATGCAGATTATCTGGATCAGGGTAAAGCCGTGGTATTAAAATTATTTTTTACCACTTGCCCGGTGTGCCTGGAAATGGATCCACTGCTTGAGCCTTTTTATTATGAATGGGGCAGTGGCACTGGACCAGTAGAGTTCATTAGCTTGAGTATCCGCGCTAATGATAGCAACGACGACGTAAGACGTTACAAAAATATGATTGGTCAGCTATATCCTGGGGCAGGCAGTGATGGCGGAAGTCTGACCGCTTCCCAACCTTACACCAACGGTACGTATGGCTTCTTTTCCGGCAGTCCTACTTTTGTAGTGATTGCGCCTGACCGCACCGTAAAGTACAACCCACGCGGAGAAAATTATACTGCGACCATCGACTCTATTGAGCAAGCCCTCATTAGCCTGGGTGTCATCAAACCGGCGGTTGATTTTCATCTCAAAGGCAGTATTATATCGGCGGACAGTAGTGGCATTCCGCAGGTGCGAATCCGGGTGCGCAACATTGGTCCCGACTCTATTCTTACCGATTCCGCCGGCAATTTTTCTTTTACCATGCCCTTGGTTGCTGATAATACCTATCGGCTACAGTTGGAGCGCGATGATGATCCCGCCAACGGCGTAACCACATTTGATGTGGTGAAAGTACAACGCCATGTGCTGGGCATTGAACCATTTACCTCGCCGTATCAATTGCTGGCAGCCGATGTAGATCGTTCGGGCGCAGTTACGGTGGCGGATGTAATCCAAATGCGGCGCGTGGTACTGAGAATAGATCCGAAATTTTCTAAAAGCAATGCCTGGCTTTTTCTCAACGGGAATTATACCCTCAATGACATTGAGAATCCTTTTTTTGAAGTATTTACCGGTGAAGCCGCCACTTTTGTCTTCAAACCAACGAAAAAAGAGGTGGAACCTTTCTCGGTGATTGCGATCAAAGTGGGCGACGTGAACTTCAGCGCCAGGTAGCATTAATTAGGGTCTGGCTTTTCTTATGACAATAGTATGAACTGCGATTGTACCTAACAATCCAGGAGAATTTTATTTTTGCGGAAAAAAACATGAAATTTTTATCCCTGGTCATTTTGCTCGTACTCTTTTTTGCTTGTAATACTGCTAAAAAAACCGGCAATACCACTGACAATGCCTACAATCCGGCAACCGACACTTTGAAATACCCGGAAGAAAAGCATCTGCGAAACGTACAACAATTGACCTTCGGTGGAGACAACGCCGAAGCTTATTTTAGTTTTGACAATAAGCACCTGACGTTTCAGTCAACCAATCGCAAATGGGGTACCTTATGCGACCAAATTTTTTACCTGCCGATTGATGGCAAATTTAGCGGCAACCGCCCGCCAATGGCTAGTACCGGCAATGGTCGAACCACCTGCTCTTACTTCATGCCCGGCAATAAGCAAATCGTGTATGCCTCTACCCATCTCGCCAGCGAAAACTGCCCGGAAACGCCGCGCGTAGTCAATGGCAAATATGTGTGGGCAGTGTATAGTACCTTCGACATTTTTGTGGCGGATTTAAACGGTAAAATTGTTAAACAATTGACGAATACCCCCGGCTATGATGCCGAAGCGACCGTTTCGCCGGATGGTAAAAAAATTGTGTTTACCTCCACCCGTTCCGGTGATCTGGAGTTATATACCATGAACATTGACGGTTCGAATGTCAAGCAAATCACCAACGGCTTAGGCTACGACGGCGGCGCTTTCTTCTCGCCCGACAGTAAAAAAATCGTTTTCCGCGCTTCCCGTCCAAAGACGGAAGAAGCCGCCAAAACTTATAAAGATTTACTCGCAGAGAATCTCGTACAACCCACTGATTTAGAGATTTATACCTGCAATGCCGATGGTTCCGATTTGAAACAAATTACCAACCTGGGCGGTGCCAACTGGGCGCCCTTCTTCCACCCTTCCGGTAAGAAAATCATTTTTGCGTCCAATCACCATTCTGCCAGCGGACGATTTTTCAACCTGTTTATGATCAATACCGATGGCACTGGTTTAGAGCAAATTACCTACGATAAAGTTTTTGACTCTTTCCCGATGTTTTCTTTCGATGGGAAGAAAGTAGTATTCGCTTCCAACCGCAACAACGGCGGCGGACGCGATACCAATATTTTTATTGCCGATTGGGTAGATTAATTCGCCTTTTTGCCGGTTGAATGCTTAATTTTGAACGCAATTCATTGCTCAATAAGCATTCAACCGCTACTTATGCAGCTTACTTTTCCAAAAGACTTTTTCTGGGGGACTTCCACCTCCGCCGCACAGACCGAAACTGCTTTTGACCATCAGTGGAAATGCTTTCCATCCAAGGATGGCTTTATATTGGATCGAACGACCGACCACGAACTGCGGCGTGACGAAGACCTAAACTACATTTGTCAGTTTGGTACGGTGTATCGGGGTGGCATTGATTGGTCAAAACTCCAACGCGCCCCTTTTGCGCCCTTCGACACAGAAACAACGGCGGAGTACCAGGACTTTTTCCGTAAGTTGAACGCCCGTGGCATGAAGCTGCTGCTCGTGCTGCATCATTTTGCCAATCCAAACTGGTTTGAAAAAAATGGCGGCTGGCTCAAACGGGAAAACGTGGCGGCTTTTGTCAATTTTGCCGAGCAATGCGTGGAGCACTTCGGACCCTACGTCTGGAATTGGAATACCTTCAACGAGCCCAATGCCTACGCCAACTGTGCTTTTGTGCTGGGTACTTTTCCGCCGCAGCGCCGCAATCCGCGCCTGGCTGCCCGCGTGCTGCGCCACCTCGGCGAAGCCCATAGCCAGGTATATGACCGTATTAAAAAAGCCTACCCCGAAGCACCGGTGAGTATTTCCATCAACACTGCCTACTTCAAAGCTTTGCATCCGCTGGGTAGCTTGCCTGCGGCGATTTTTGACGCGTGGTACCATCGCCTCACCATTCGGCATTTTAAAAAGCTTGACTACTGGGGCATCAGTTATTACACGTACATGCCGTTCGCGCCTTTTCCGGTCACGGAAGTGGATCAACCTGGTAAACTTGCCAAAATGGGCATTCCGCATGATAAAATGTGGGGCTACTACCCCCAGGGATTGGGTATCATTTTAAAAAGACTTTACAAAATCCGCCGCTTGCCGGTGATTGTCATCGAAAACGGCATTTGCACCGAAGACCCACAGCGCCGCATTCAAAGCATCAAAGATTACCTGCAAGTCATCCACGACACCATGCAAAGCGGCGTGGACATTCGCGGCTACATTCACTGGAGCACCTGGGACAATTTTGAATGGAACCTCGGACCTACCTATCGCTTCGGTTTGGTACATGTTGACCTCGAAACCAAAGCCCGCACGATGACCGCCGCCGGTGAATTTTATAAAAAAATAACCGAAGACAATGGACTCAACATGTGAAACAATATTATTGTATTTTGCAAACTTATTCCTAATGCTTAATCCCCGTTTATGAAACAAATTTTACACCTGTTGTTCATCTTCAACACCTTATACAGCTTCGCACAAAACAGCGCTGCCCTTTCCGCAGGCGCGCGCGGCGCAGGCATGGCAAATGCCTCCGTCACCCTCACAGATATTCACAGTATTTTTAGCAATCAGGCAGGTTTGGCGCATCTGTCACAATTCACCACTACGGCTTTCGCCGAACAGCGCTTTCTGGTCAAGGAGTTACAAACCGTGTCCGCCGCCGCGGCGCTGCCCACTCCTTCCGGCACCTTCGGCGTCACCGTGCATCACTTTGGCTTTGAAGGCTTCAACGAACAAAAATTCGGCGTCGCCTATGCCCGCAGGCTGCTCGACGGCTTGTCCATTGGCGCACAGTTCCTTTTACTCAACACCAGCATTCCTGAATACGGCAACAAAATGAACGTCACTTTTGAGCTGGGCATGCTCACGCAATTACTCCCCCAATTGCAATTGGGCGCACACGTGTATAGCCCAGTGCAAATTGAATTAGCCAACGGAGAAAACCTGCCAACCATTTTCAAAATTGGCTTGGCGTACCTGCCCTCCGAAAAACTGACCTGCAATCTGGAAGTAGAGAAAGACATTGCCTTTCCGGCACGCACGAAGTTTGGCATTGAATACCAAGTGGTCGAGCAGGTGCAACTGCGCACGGGCATTGCCACCAACCCCACTACCCTGGCTTTTGGCGCGGGCTACCGCCTGAACAATGGCTTGGCGCTGGATGTTGCCAGTTCGTACCATCAACTGCTTGGCTTCACGCCTACCGTTGGTTTTTTATATGTTTTTAAAAAGAAATAGCCCATTGCTTTTATGAATTTACTAATCGTCTCCGCCACCGCTTTTGAAATCGCGCCCTTGTTGCAGCACTTGCAGACCAAATACATCGAACACGAGCCTGCTCATTTCCACCGCGGGGAGCAAAAAATTGCCATTCTCATCACCGGGGTAGGCATGCCCCTCACGGCTTTCGCAATGGGTAAAGTCTTAGCCCTGAAAAAATACGACCTCGCATTGAACGTCGGCATTG
>JBKBWT010000379.1:0-6063 GCA_046314415.1 Saprospiraceae bacterium | reverse complement strand
CGTCGGCATTCCAAGCCCAAAACCATTCACCATTTTTAATATCCAGTAAATATTCCTGAATAAAATGCCAACTATTTAGTGCCGTTTGTAAAAAACAGTCTTTTCTGGTAATTTGCCAGGCGTTTAAAAAGCCGACCACTGCCTCCGCCTGAGGCCACCAATCTTTATCCCGGTTGGTTAATCCAAACGCATCCGCAGTGTTGTACACGCCCCCATCGCGGTCAATGCCTTCTGCCAGGGTACGCCCGGCTATGGCAACTGCTTTTTTACGTACATCATATAGCAAATTATCGCCTTGTAATATTTCAGCCGCTTCGCATAATAACCAACTGCATTCAATATCATGCCCGAAGGAAATTTCATCGGATTTTAACTGCCATTTTTCATCAAAAAACAGCCGTAAGTGGTTGGTTTCTGGATCAATAAATTTTTCTAAAAATAGTAATATTAATGAACGCAATGCCAGCCGTACTTCCGCTGTTGGCATGATACGATACAATGCCGTGTAAGCTTCCAGAATATGCAAATGCGTATTCATGGTTTTGGCTTCATTAGCATCTTTTTCACTCAAGCGTAAATCACTGATTTCGTTCCAATTACGCGAAAAAGCTTCAAAATAACCACCGTGTAATTCATCATGGCTGTATTGCTCCATCAGCCAAAACGTTTCTTTGGCTTTTTCCAGCGCTTCGCGGTTTTGCGTCAGTTCATAATATGCCGATAAAGCATAAATTGTAAAAGCCTGAGCATAAATCTGTTTTTTATCCTGTGAGGGTACGCCGTAGCAATCCAACATCCAGAAAACGCCGCCTTCTTTGCGATCCCAAAAATAATGTAAAATGTATTCAAACGCCCGATCCGCCAATTGCCGCCATTCCAGATTTTCAGGATATAATTTCGCTGCTGCGGAGAAAGTCCATAAAATCCGGGTATTCAGAATCACCGATTTATCCGCTAAAGGATGTAATTTGCCCCGCCCATCTATCCTGCCATAAAAACCTCCATTACGAGTATCTACCATATGTTTCTTCCACCAATTCAAAATATTATCCAACTCAACGATCGCTTCTTTTCTCAATAAGTGTAATTGGTGCGTGTTGCTTATATCAGATACAATAGTGTTTTCCATAATATTATGTCATTTACTGAAAAATGTAAGATTTTTGTCTATCAAGTCACAGCGTTGTTTGACCGAAGCAGCTGACCGCAAACCGTCCTCCGGTGTATTCTTCACATAATCAACCAGTTGCGCAATAGTAGAAGTTGCGACATGCATGCGCGTATCGGAAGATCCGTAGTAAATAAATACGTCATTTTTTTCATTTGCAATCCAGCCATTACTAAATACCACATTCGATACATCGCCCACGCGCTCCTCCCCTTCCGGCGCTATAAAATAACCACCGGGGGCGTATGTAATTTCCCAGGGGTTATTTACATCCGTCATAAATAAATATAATACATACCGCAATCCCGCCGCCGTGTTGCGCACGCCATGTGCCAGATGGAGCCAGCCTTCGGGCGTTTTAATTGGCGTTGGGCCCTGCCCATTTTTAACTTCTTTAATGGTATGATATAATTTTCCGTCCAATATAATTTCCGTTTTAACTTCGGCGCGTTCCATGCTATCCGTATAGCCCCAGCCGATGCCGCCGCCGCTGCCTACTTCAATAAATCCATCCTGCGGACGGGTGTATAATGCATATTTACCATTTATAAATTCAGGATGTAATACGACGTTACGTTGTTGCCCGGAGTATGATATTAAATCTGGTAAACGTTCCCAATTTTTTAAATCTTTGGTTCTTGCAATGCCGCACTGCGCTTCGGCGGCAGAGGTATCATGCGGGCGGGTCAAGTCTTTACGTTCGGTGCAGAAAAGCCCGTAAATCCAGCCATCTTCGTGCGCGGTGAGGCGCATATCATATACATTCGTGTCCGGATTTTCGGTTTCAGGCATGATAATCGGATAATCCCAAAATGTAAAATGATCGACTCCGTTCGGACTTTCCGCAATGGCAAAAAACGATTTCCGATCCCAGCCTTCCACGCGAACCACCAGTAAATACTTGCCTTCCCAATAAATCGCACCGGAATTAAACGTTGCATTTACACCCAAACGCTCCATTAAAAACGGATTCGTTTTTTCATTCATATCATAACGCCAGAATAAAGGCGTATGCGCAGGTGTAATAATCGGGTATTTCCAGCGCGTGTAAATGCCATTGCCCAATGTTTCCGAGGCATTTGGACGATTAATTAATGTATCATATTGCTGTTGCAATGCGGTTAAACGTTGCTTAAAATCAATTGCAGGAGCAGTGTTTATCAAATTCATGGTATTCATTTTTACCACTAAGCTCAACTAGAACCCTAAAATTTCAACGTATTTACCTCTACTTATAGCATCGTTCTAAGTGTGCTCAGTGATTTTTGTATTTAATTTTGTTCATCTAATTGTGGTACAAAGCCTCTTGGTTGCTGGGTTTCATCAGGATGATCTTTTAATTTATCATACCAGTTTATTTTTAATATCCAGGTACAAATAGCAATAATTGCCAATGTAATAAAAAATTTATCATATTGTTTGATCACTAAAAAAATGGGTGATGCGGTAATCGCCGTTTGCCATATAATACCAATTATTACATTCAGCATATCACGCCCAAAATCTTTATTCGACTGAATTCCAGGTTCTTGCATAGCTAACTTATCATGAATCGGTTTCCAGAAACCCCAGGGACGCACTTTTTTATAAAAATTAATTAATACCGCTTCATCGTCGGGCTTCGTCATTAAACTTCCTATGATACTGCCAAGTAAAGAAATTATAAAAATAATCGGAAATGTATAAATAACGGTTAAATGTGGCAATAAAACCGGCACGATCATCGCCGCCATGATACCCCCCACCATACCCCAGAAATACCCGTAGCCGTTGAAACGCCACCAGTACCACTTCAAGAAATTGGATGCCGTGTAACCACCGTATAATGCAGCTACAATCCACTGAATAATTTCATTGAGTGATGTAACGTACAAGCCAATTAAAGTGCCGATTATTACAAATAAAATGGAAATAATGTAACTCCAACGCACATATACTTTTTGTTCCGCATCGGGATTAATAAAACGTTTGTAAATATCATTAACTAAATAAGCCGGTGCGGCATTTACCGTGGCGGCAAAAGTGGACATAAAGGCTGCCAATAAACCGGCAATTAATAATCCTAATAATCCCGCTGGCATAAAATTTTTCATTGCAAACGGCAGAATCAGCTCAAAATCAACGTTTTCGCCCATTTCATTTAGTTCATCCGTAAAAAAGACGAGCGCTAGAACGGTTAAACCGGTAATTAATAAGTATCTTGGAAATAATAATACGACATTGACTACCCCGCTCATTTTGGCTGCTTCGCTGGGCGTCTTCGCTGATAAAACCCGCTGCATATCATAATTCGGTGCCGGACCTGCCATACTTTGTAAAGTGCCTTTAAATAATAACATCATCCAAAATATACCAAATAATGACCATCCGTCCGCTGCAATCTTTTCATTAGCAGCAGGTAATATATTTGACCAATCCAAATATAATTTCCAACTAAAGAAAATATTATCCCAATCATTGGGAACGACTTTTTCCAGCATTTCCGGGGAAACCTGATACATTGCAATCGCACCAACCGCCACGCAGGCAACCGTCATAATAAAAAATTGCATGACTTCGGTAAAGACCACGCTCATCATACCGCCCTTTACCACATATAATGTAGTGAGCGCAGTTATGATAATACCGTATAAAATTTCATTCGTATGTGCATCTGCCGATAATTGCCAGGGTAAAAAAACCGCTGCAAACTTGCCAATTCCTATAAAGCCATACGCTAAAAACCCCAATACATTTAGTAAAGCAAAAATAACCACGATAAAATGGGATAACATTGCGCCACGGGTGTCACCAAATCGAAATTTAATCCACTCCGCGCCGGTCATTACACCTGATCTTCGCAGCCAAACAGATAAAAATATCATTAAAAAAACTTGGTTGAAAACGGGCCAAAGCCAGGGAATCCAGACACTTTTTAAGCCGTAAACAAACAATAAATACACCATCCACATGGTGCCGCTGATGTCGAACATCCCGGACGCATTAGAAATTCCAAGCATATACCAGGGAGTCTGATTTCCGCCCAGAAAATAATGATCCATGCTCTGTGATGCCTTTTTAGATATCCAGAAGCCAATGCCGATGCTCGCAGCAATGTAGGTAAAGATAACCGCGATGTCGAGCCAGTTTAAGTTCATGTTTTAGGTATTTAGTACTTGTATTTGGTACTTAGTACTTAGTATTTAGTAATTGGTAATTGGTAATTGGTAATTGGTAATTGGTAATTGGTAATTAGTATTTAGTACTGGGTACTAGGTATTAAGTTTACGTATTTATTGCTGTGTCACGGATTCACTTGGTTCTTCATTCTTTCTTTGTTTTTTATACATTTTTGGTAGTCGATCATTTAACATGATACGCGCATTACGACTAAAATAAACGAAATTTGGAGCGCTGATTTGTCCAGGATAAGGTGCATAGTAATGATTTTTAAGTGTATATGCATTACGCCAAACTAACATATAAGCAATTTTCCCCGATTGTGGGGTTGCATTTACATGATGTAATAAAGCCTCCGTCCACCACAAACGGTCGGGAATAGCTTCCAAACCCGTTTCGGTTAAAGCGGCAATTTTACCGCGTTCTTCTGCCAATTGCACAATAATTTCCAGCTTTTTAGTCAATTCTTGCGCCCGTGCGATCGAATTTACCCAAAAATAATGATCCAATCCCATTACATCCACATAGGCATCTCCGGGGTAAGTTTCTAAATATTCTTCCTTGGTTTGAAATGGATCCGGTGAATAAGCATATAATAAATGGTGCACATTCTTTACATTTCGTAAATAATCCACCGTAAAACGCCAGAATGCTTTATATTCTTCGGGGGTACAACTCGCCTTGCCCCACCAAAACCAGGAGCCGGTATTTTCATGCCAGGGTCGAAATATAATCGGAATATAATGTTTAAAGACGCCTTCGCTTTTTAAATCCAGCACAAAATCAGCGAATAAGTCCAACTGTTCCAGCAGTTTATCATGATGCGTGCCGCCCGGTAATAATTGTCGAATTGCCGTGGTTGTATCCCAGGAATTTCCCCCTGATACTAAATTATCAATATGCCAGCTAATCGTATTGATGCTGCCCATGGTATAAGCCTGGCGAATCCAACGTTTCATGTTTGTAAAATTGACAGAATCAATATTATATAAACCATCTTTTGATAATTTACCCAAATCCCAGCCAAAAACCGCCGGGTACGCGCCGCAAACGTCTTTTACATCGCAGCGATTGGCTTCGCCGGTCCAGGTCACACCGTATGCCAAAGCATCCTGATGCCCGAACAAGATCGATTTACCGCTGATTGCCCGTAAATTATCAAAAAGCATGCGCGCTTGCTTCGTTGCTTTCGGATCGGATATGCCCGTTTGAATGTTAAGGGTTTCTTGAGCACGCAGACTCGTAAACATGATACCCCATAACAAACACAAGATGGCTGGAATACGATGAAAGTGCTGTTGGTCGAACATAGCTATTGTATTTAAATGGAACAACACTTGATTAGGTGGGGTTATTACATGGGAAATCAATATTTTATACGTTTTTAAATTGCGTATATAAATAAAGTCTGAAATTAATGTTTTTTTCTTTTTCCTTGTTAATAACTCAAATTTAGTGTATCCAACCCAGACCAAGGGGCGACAGCCTCATCAAAATAGGGGGGTAATCTATTCACAATTGAAAAAAATCATTGGCTCATCCGGCTATTTGTTACAATTCCCACCGCTGATTGAAAAGTTTACCGCTACTGATTTTCAATAGTTTTGCTTTTTTTTGTAAAAGCGAATTAAGAATACTCAGTTTCATACATCATCAAACCTGCTGGCGTGGCAACACGTCAGCCCTTTTCAAATACACCTTAAACCGAACCTTAATATGAAGCGATTTTACAAAAG
>JBKBWT010000378.1:0-6083 GCA_046314415.1 Saprospiraceae bacterium | reverse complement strand
GCTGCGGAATCGTTGGACGCCAAAATCAAACCGATCAAAACGCCCGATATTGAGACACCTTTAAAATCTGATGCTTTTACCATGTCCGAAGATGCGAAAATGGACTTGATTGAAACGCATTTTCGCGAAATTATGGACATCATTGGACTTGACCTCGAAGATGATTCCTTAAAAGGTACCCCGCGTCGAGTGGCAAAAATGTTTGTCAAAGAGATTTTCCAGGGTTTGAATCCAAAAAATAAGCCGAAAATTTCGCTTTTTGAGAATAAATACCAGTATAATAAGATGCTGGTAGAACGTAATATTACGGTCAAATCTTTTTGTGAGCACCATTTTCTGCCCATCTATGGCAAGGCGCATATTGCATATATTTCTTCGGGGAAGGTGATTGGTTTGTCCAAATTGAATCGCATTGTGGATTATTTCTCGCGGCGCCCGCAGGTGCAAGAACGCCTTACGGTGCAAATTGCCAGTGAATTGAAGCGTGTACTGCAAACGGAAGACGTGGCGGTTTATCTTGAAGCGAAGCACATGTGCGTGCAAATGCGTGGCGTGGAACACGAGCACAGCGATACGGTGACTGCCGAGTACAGTGGTAAGTTTCTCAATGAAAATACCCGTGCTGAATTCTTACAAACGATTAATAATAAATAATGAATACGAATGAAGGAATGAATAAAAGAATGTAATAAAAATCGGATTTTATTTACTTTATTCTTAATTATTCATTCTTTCATTTGTAATGATCTTTAATTAGCAATGGAAATACTCGCCAATAAAAATGTCTTGATTGTGGGGGCTACCGGTGGAATTGGCTCAGAAGCAGCCCGCTTGATTAAAAGCAGCGGGGCTGGCGTCTTTATCGCTGGTCGGGATCAAAATAAATTGAATGCACTTACGGAGACTTTACAAATCCCGGCAGAAAATGCTTTCAGTCTGGATATTACAAATACAAATGAAGTAGAATATGTGGCGCAAGCCATTCACACCCGCATCGGTCAACTGGATATTTTGATCAACGCGGCGGGAATTGGCATCATTCATCCTTTGGAAACGTTGAGTTATGAGGCTTTCAATCAGGTAATTGATGTCAACTTGCGCGGCACTTTCCATTTGCTCAAAGCTTTTCTACCTCCCATGAAGGAAGCCAAAAAGGGCTTGATTATCAACATTCCCGGGGTATTGGGTAAAACGCCGATGGCGGGCGCTGCTGCGTATGCGGCTTCGAAGTATGGCATTGATGGGATGGTCAAATCCATTCGCGAAGAGCTAAAGCGTACCAATGTACGTATCACCAATCTTTATTTGGGCGGTACCGATACGCCTTTCTGGGATGAAATTGACCTGCGGGTGGATCGCACCAAATTTGTGACTGCCAAGGAAGCAGCCCGTGCCGTATGGTTTCTATGTCAGCAGCCGAGTTCGGGCGTAGTGTCAGAAATGGTCATCCAACCTTTCAATCATCAGGCAATTTAATTTAATATTATATTACCAGTAAATATTATCATCGAGATGTATCGCGAAATTAGCTTCGAGTTCATCGAGGATGACTTGCAGCAGCCCATTGCGGTTGACTTCACGTTGTAGATGAAATTCGGTATCACGTAGCTGCGGAGGCTCGTAGCTGCGGCGTGGTGGAGCGGAATAAAAATCGCGGCGATGAATATTTTTAGGCGTTAAGAAAAAGCCCGATTCTATAACGATGACATAAGTGTGGTCATTGTCTTCTGATAATTTCCAGCGATGTGTGCCTTCTTCTCCCTGCAAAAAAGCATACGCAGCATCACCAAAAACCGTAAATTCTATGCCATACAGTTTGTCGCCTTTTTGTTCCGGATGCATGAACCATTCGCTATCGCCTTCCTCTACATACAATTTGACGTACTCCTGTCGCTTTTCCCGACTCTGTACGATATAATTATTTTGTTCATCATAAAATCCGGTAGTCACTTCTTCATTGTAAAATTCCTCTCTAAACCACACACTCTGAGCAGTATATCTATATTGTTTATTTTTAAACATTGCTGTATAAAATTCACTGATGCCTTGTAAGGCAGTGCCATAAATGCCAAAAAAACAAGTGTTTTCTTCCGGGCAACTAGCGCTATAAAGTTGTACTTCAAGGTTATAAAACTGCTTTTTCCAGTCTTCCAACTGATCAGCCAACTGAGCGCTGTAAGGTTGTTGTCCCAGGCTACTCAGCCCTAATGCCAACTCCATCGCCTCAATGCTGGATTGCAGTTCTTCTACTTTGCTTTTAATTCGCAGTAAATCAGTGTATTGGTTTACTTTGGTGGTATTCTGCCAAAAGTTTTCGTGCTTTTTATCTGCCTCGAATGCTGCCAAATCTATCCGCAGATTTTCATAAAAATTTGCTTCCTGTAAATTGCTTAAATTTCGACGCAGCGTGCTGGCTTGGTTGGCAAGATTCATTTTTTCCAATTCTTCTATCAGCAATTCTAAGCCCAATGGGTCATCTTGCACATTGATTTCCAGACCTTTAGCGCCTTTTTTTACCTGTATCAATAATTGATCGTCGGTATCATAACTATTCATGACTCTGGCAAGCGGCACCACTAATTCTTCACGAATGACCCGTTGTAAATGCCTTGCCCCATATTTGGAATGATAGCCCTTTTCGCCAATAAAATCGAGTACTTCGTCCGCAATATTTAAATCCATGCGACGGAAACGGATGCCTTCGCGCTGCCGGAAAAGCTGAATTTCCCGCTCCACTACAAAACGAATGGTCAGGGCATCCAACGGAGCGAAAGGAATGACTTCGTCAATGCGATTGTACAATTCCGGTCGAAAATGGCGTTGTACTGCATTGATAAAATGATTGGTAATATCCTGGGTATTGATTTTACTATTCCAGCCGATGCGACTGCCTTGCAGCGAATCCGCGCCAATATTGGAGGTCATAATAATAATGGTACTACAAAAATTAACCACCTTGCCCCGGTTGTCGGTCAATCTGCCTTCACTCAGCATTTGCAATAATAAATCATAAAAAGTTGAATGCGCTTTTTCAATTTCATCAAACAGCAATACACAGAAGGGTTCACGCCGTACGGCGGAAGTCAGGAGCCCATCCGAATGATAATCCGTGCCGATCAAACGCAATACAGCGTACGGATCAGAGAATTCACTCATATCAAAACGCACCATTCTCTGGCGATTGCCAAACATAAATTGCGCCAAGACTTTCGCTAATTCAGTCTTACCCACACCCGTTGGTCCGGCAAAAAGGAAAGATGCAATGGGTTTTCCCGATCTGGCAAGGGCTGCTTTGACCGAGGCAAGTACATCTACAACGCTCTCTACGGCTTGTTCTTGTCCGAAAATGTTATTGTGAAACTGTGTTCGGACTTTTTTTACATCCATTGGTACCGCAGGGTCCACCATAAAAATCGGCATACCCGTTTCTTCGCAAAAATGCTTAATAACCTCAGAGCGATCAATTTTTACACGGTCTCCTTTTTTTTGTTTCGGGCTTTTGTTTAACAACATACTTTCTAAAAAGCGAATCGGGCGACCCGGCATGCCTGCATACGGTACAAATCGCCGGTGCAGCCGGATGACCTCCTGTATGGCGTCTTCGCTGATGGCTACATTCCTGCCTGCGGCAATATCTTTTACTTTTTGTAATATGATGTTTTCGAGCTGGTTTTTGGGTTCTGGTATCCTAATTATTTGAAAATGAGATAGAAAGTTAGTGCTTTTTATTTCAATGCGTGCTAATTCTTCATCCGTGCATTCCGAAATAAGCATGACTTCCCCCCGGCTAATCGAATTGCGCAGAAAATCAGCTACACTGACGTCATTGCCACTGTATTGCCCCACTTCAAATAATTCCATTAAATTGCGCACAAATAAAATCTCCTCTCCACCGGTTAATTCTTTTACAAATAATGCCGCATTGTCTTCCCAGGCGCCGGTGTTACCCGTTAGTTCTTTAATCAGCGTAGAAGCAGTCGTTTCCCAGATTTGCCCTTTGAGGCGCAGTTTTTTTTGCTGTCGTGCCAACTCCCACACCAGCGTCGTTTTACCGACCCCCGAAGGTCCTACTAAAAGGATACTGCGATTGAAACGATTCTTTAAAGCCCGGAGCAGCTGATCCAGTTCGTTTTCCATTCCATAGAGCACTTGCTTCTGAATATCAAGTAGTTGTGCGGCTTTGTTCAGGATAAACTGATTGCCTTCTTTTTGAATTTGTTCGACTTCAGGCGGCGTTAGCGCATTTAATTCCAGATTTTCTTTCAGTAAATTGACCCGCTCAAACCAAATGGTAGCCACTACCTCCTGTAAGTTATTCAGACGTTTTTTGCGCGAAAACTCAATCCGAATGGCTTCCTCAAGGTGTCCCGTTATATTACTATCCGGAGCAGCAAAGGCTTCAACACCCAATACCGGTACAATGCCGCGGGTGCCAGCCGGGGTTTCACAGAAAAAATAATCGAATTCTATTTCAAACGGAGGGTGCGTAAATTCGTCGGTGGCTTTGCCAAATGCGATACGCAACTTGGCTGGCTGGAAATCATAGTTTATATATTCATTTATTAATTTTTGTATTTTCCCTTTATTCAGCAACTTATCTTGCAAAATTTCAGCGTATTTACCAGCTAATATCTCGAACGGCTGACCGATGCGCACAACCGACTTGTCCGCCAGCGGCAGTATGATTTGTTCGCCCGTTTGAAAGTAAACCCGAAATGCCAGAAAGGGAATTGTAATTTTATACGCCATGATGTGTAAAGATGTAATGAAACAATGAATATTGCTCGAATCAATTACATATTAAGTCCATTTTGTTATGAATGCCACTAAATTTGCCAAAGATAATAAAGTCTTATATTTAAATGATAATTAAACCTTCGTTTGTATCACCGAAAATTAAATGTTGCTGATTCAGATAGCGCATACCGCTGAATAGCGCCAGCAAGGCATCGAAATGGTGCCAGCTTAAATGCTGAAAATCGGTGGTTGCAGGAGGAGATAAAGAAATGTATGTTGAAAAATGTGAATACAATTGGGTGAAAAGCGACGTTAAATATGCCTTTTCTTTTTTATATGATGTTTTATTCAATTGTAAAATTTTAGCTAAATAACTTGGGTAAACTTCGATGGTTATTACATTCATCTGTTGCAATGCTGCTTGTAACTTCATGGCACGGGCAGTCAAACCACCCAGAAACATTGGAGACATGGCTTGTAATGCTCGGTCAGCCGCCCGGTAAAAATAATCATTATATTCTTGCGAATTTTTATAAATACCTGGTAAAGACAAAGGCGCATCCAGAAAAACCGCCTGGGGTTGATGTATGCCGACCCATTCCAAAATAAACTGATCGGCATCTGCTTGTTTGCGGCTGCCTGCAAAATCAAGTTCATTGCGTTCGTTTACAAAAGCAATTACCGTAGTGCCGGCAAGTTTACTTCCATAATCAATTCCTGCTATGTTTAAATGGCTAAATACCATAGGTCTTTTCAATGTCCAATAATATTAGAAAATTGTTGATATAATGCGTCGGCTACATTTTCTCTTGCGGAGGAAACATGATAAATCACTTGAGCCTGTTCGTAAAAAGGCACTCGTTCAGCGAGTTTCTGATGAATAAAATCGGCGAGTTCGGAAGCTTCTAAGTCCTTGATTAGCGGTCGTTTAGCACGTTGTGGTAGCAGGCGTTGAACCAAAATAGGAACCGGCACTTCCAAATAAATTGTTACACCATGCTGATTCATCCAACTCATATTATCAAAAAAACAAGGTGTTCCGCCGCCGGTTGAGATAATGGCATTTTCCAGATGGACGGTCTCGTGTAGTGCCTGTTGCTCGAGTTGGCGAAAAGCCGCTTCGCCATGTTCCGCAAAAATCTCCCGAATCGGGCGTTGTTGTTGCTGTTCAATCCATTCATCCAGGTCGATAAATGGCAAAGTAAGCCGTTTTGCCAATTGCTGCCCGACATGACTTTTGCCGCTGCCCATAAATCCGATAAGAAAAAGCCGCATGTATAATTGATTTATTTTTAAAGTATTTGCGTAGAAAAATTAGCATGCACTAAAGTAATAAACCTCTCGTT
>JBKBWT010000377.1:0-6102 GCA_046314415.1 Saprospiraceae bacterium | reverse complement strand
GTCGCTTAATTCTTGTTCCACACCGCAGAGTTCAGGAAATTCGGATAAAATCACGGTGCCGCCGAGTGCCACCAATAAATCCGAGGTGTAGCCGATTGCAGGATTCGCCGAAATCCCGGAAAATCCATCAGAGCCGCCGCATTCCAAACCAATGCATAACTTGCTCAAAGGAGCGGGCTTACGTGTATGTTGATTTGCTAATATTAATCCGGCAAAGGTTTGTTTCAATGCCTGTTGTATCAAGGCTTCTTCAGTGCCGATTTTTTGCTGTTCTAAATAATAAATCGGTTTATTAAAATTGGGATCGCGTTTTTGAATTTCTTCTTGCAGCAAAGCAATCTGCGCAATCTGACAACCCAGGCTCAAAACCGTCGCGCCCGCCACATTCGGGTGCGTGATATAGCCAGCCAGCAAGCCACACAATGCCCGCGAATCGTCGCGTGTACCGCCGCAACCGCCATCGTGTGTAAGGAATTTTACGCCGTCCACATTCGGAAACAGCCGTGCTTTGGGCGTTTCCAACGTTGCTACTTCCAAATCAGCTTGTAAAATTTCTTCAACCGTTTTACCGGCTTGGTATAATGCGATTAAATTTTGGGCTTGTCGTTGATATTTTTTCTTATGCGTGTAACCTAAATCTTCAACCAATGCCTCGCGCAGTACTTCCAGGTTGCGATTTTCACAAAAAACCAGCGGAATCACCACCCAATAATTTGCCGTACCCACGCTGCCATCCGTGCGGTGATAACCCATAAAAGTACGGTTTTGCCATTTGGTTACATCGGGTGCTTGCCAGTTGATCAGGCGTTCACGCTTTACATTGTATTGATTTGCAGCATGTTTTATATTAGTAGTAGAAATCAAGCCTCCTTTCAGGATAAAATGTTGTGCTGTGCCGACCAGCACGCCGTACATCATGATCGGGTCACCTACATTTAAATCCTGCGTGGCAAATTTATGCTTAGCAGGAATATCCTCGAGCAGGTAAAATGCTTCACCGTCGAGTTGCACCGTTTCACCCTTGCGCAGATTTGTCAGTGCAACAATCACATTATCAGTAGGATGTATTTTTAATATTGTGTTCATGTGTTCTTGTATTCAGGTGTTTTTGTGTTCAAGTGTTCTTGTAATACTACCCGCGCACTTGTTTTGAGCATTTGTACTAAATAATCCGTTACCTGTTCGGCAAACCCTGGCAATATTGTTAAATCCGTTTCCCAAAGGGCTTGATTTTCAAGTACTTGTTTTACCAATTGCGTTGGGGTACATTCTTGCCACAAATTATAAAAAAATGCCGCTTGCGGGTCTTGAATCGGGTAAAAATTACCATTTACCAAACCATGATATACTTTATCTTCTATTTTAACCGCTTTCATAAAAAGTAAATAAGCCGCAAATCCCAATGCCATATAAGGAGGTACAGTACCTTGGTTTTGAATAAAATGTACCAAAGTCGGCACGTTGCGCATCTTCATTTTGGATGTATATTGTAACGTGATACTCAGCCATTTATGCTCTAAAAAAGGATTGCGGAAGCGATCTAATACCTGATTGCCAAAATGCTGAATGTCCTCCATTGGCATAGGGTAGGGGATACCCCTGGCAATTTCGGCTAACATGATATGTTGTATAAAATTAGACATTACATCGTCCTGCATCGCTTCTTTAACCGTGTTGAAGCCCGCCAGAAATGCCAAACCGCAACTCAGGGTATGCGTGCCATTGAGCATGCGCAACTTCAATTCGCGGAAACGCTCAATGTCCGGTTCAATGTAAATACCCGGATTCACCTGATGAAAACATAATATAGATTTGATCCGCTCATCGCCCTGAATTGCCCACAGGTTATAAGGTTCACAAATGGTTAATAAAGCATCATCATAACCCAGTTTTTGTTGTAATATTTCCTGCATTTCAGCAGTTGGCTTGCCGGGTACAATCCTGTCAACCAAGGAGTTACAAAGATGATTGGAATGTTCCAACCAGTAAATAAAATCCGGTGTAAGCTGATTATGATATGCTAATTGTAATAAAATTGCTTTGAGCTGGTCGCCATTATTGGGAATCAATTCCGTTGGCACAATGACCATACCTTTGCTGGCATCTCCGTTAAATGCCTGATAACGAGCATATAAGAACGCTAGTAATTTGGCAGGAAAAGAAACCGGCGGTTCCTGATGAATACTTTCTTCCACAAATTCAATCCCGACTTCGGTTGTATTGGAGATAACAATTTGTAAATCAGGGTTTTGTGCGCGAGCTAAAATATCTTGCCATTGACTTTTAGCCGATAAAACCCGACTAATCGCCGAACAAATTACGTTTTCTTCAACTATTTCACCTTTTACTACCCCGCGAACGCATATCGTATATAGATTATCTTGCTGTGTAAATGCATCTAGATCACCGCCATCGGTAGATTTTACCACTATAATGCGCCCATTGAACAACCCTTGCTGATTCGCCTGGTCAATCATATAATCGGGCAAGCCTCGCAGCAGCACGCCGGTGCCAAATTGTAATACTTTTTCAGGTAGCGCCGATATATTTACCGGTGGTAAATGTACAGCCCGATTTTTATTTAGTTTTGGTAAAATAAGTAAAGATAATTGTGTCATTATTCATTCATTCATTCATTCATTCATTTTTACATAACCCTCGCCGCCTGCCGCGCCAGCAATTTCCAAGCGCCCTTTTGCTGCTGCCAGATCAGCAAAATGTTTAAATTCACGGTGCCCTGCTTGCCATTATCATTGGTTTCACCGGAGAGCCGATGCCGTACAATCGCCGTTTTTTTATCTACAATCTTAATGGTTTGGTCATGGAGTTGGATGGAAACAAAATCAGACTTACCACTGGTCAAAGCTTCAATGAATTCAGCCCGGTTTTCCACCTTTCCACTTGAATGCCCATAACTTAACTCCACGGCAGTTATTGCTTCCAGCACCGTTTTATTGGCGTCCACCATTGCTTGGCGCAACGTTTCTACTGCATTCGCCACAGTGCTTTCTGCTTTGGATTGAGAAAATCCATTGATAGATAACATGCTCAAAATTAGAGAAGTGAGTAGAATTTTTTTCATTATAATAAGGTTGTAATGCACATAAAATCGCTTGTATTTTTACGAAAACTTAGCTGAACGTAGGACGTATAAATAGAAGTACTCCCTGATACGTTCGGACATTTCCCTGTATTTTCTTTAATACTTTGGATTTTACATGCTTTACAACCTCAATACTTGGTATAATATGCTGAAATTATACCATTTTTAATGGATAATGGCGTGTTGATTCTTGCTGAACTATTTGATTTTCAAGCCTTTGGTGTTTTTATCTTTAATCATTTTATTAACTAGGTCGTAATTTTATAGCTAAAAATATAGCTAATCAGGGAAAAACCAAATTTTGCTGGTTTCTCCCTGATAATTATAATATAATAGATTTGTAATAAAGTATTAATAACCTGGATTTTGCTGTAATTTTGGATTCAAATCTATTTCCCGCTGGGGAATTGGAAACAAATTATGCTTTTCTGCTACATTGGTTTTCCCCTTGGTTTTCAGCACGTTAACGAGTCTGCCGGTACGCACCAGGTCAAACCAGCGTTGTCCTTCCGCCGTGAATTCCCAACGTCGCTCCTCATAAATTTTATTCCGAAATTCTTCTTGCGACAGACCGGTCGAAAGATCAGCACTTGAAGGCGCATCCAAAGGAAAACCAAAAGCCCGGCGGCGAATTTGATTGACGTACTCGATGGCTTGTGCCGACGGACCTGTAACTTCATTGGAGGCTTCGGCAAACATCAGTAATACATCGGCATAGCGAATGATCGGGAAATTATTATTGCCTTCGGGGAAAGCCCGCGCCGCAGGATCTACATATTTATTAAAATGCGGATAAGTTGTAATGGTTTGCCCGGCATTATTTACATAGGAGTTAATATACAACTCCTTTCTTTTATCACCGGGCGCATAACTATTATATAATTCCGCAGTGGGGAAGAAAGAGCCAAAGCCGCGACCCGTCACGGGTGAATTTTCAATTGCAAAATAAGTGATCATGCCATTACCCTGACCCACACCTCCGCCGACGAACTGCATTTCAAACACCCCTTCTTTGCCATTTTTATTACTAACGGCAAAAACTTCTGCATAAGTACTAAATAAACCGTACTTGTATTTAGCAGCATTCGTAATAACTTCCTGCGCTTTATCCCGTGCTTTAGTAAAATCTTTAATGGTGAGATAAACTTTTGCCAGCATCGCTTTGACTGCACCCGCTGTGGCTCTGCCAAGATCAGCACCGGTATAAATTTCGGGCAATACGGCTTCCGCTTCGGTTAAGTCCTTGATAATCTGAGCATAAACTTCCTCTGCGCTGGCGCGGGCTACGTCTTTTCCGGCATCGAGGGAGACCGTTTCGGTCAGCATCAAAGGCACGCCACCATACCAGCGCACTAAATAAAAATAATAAACGGCGCGCATAAATTTAGCTTCGCCGATTAAGCGTGCCTGCAATTTAGCATCCATTGCAATATTCGGAATGCGTTCGATCGCGGTATTGGCGCGATTTACACCTTGATATAATACTTGCCAGGATTGTAACACCACGCCGTTGGTCGGTGCCGTCTGAAAATTACTAATCTGAACCCGGTCTGCATTGATCGGCAATGGATTGGCGTCATCGGAAGGAATATCCCCCATGATAATCAAATTGCGACTCTGATCGCCGATTTGATTAAAAATATCATATACCGCACTTACTGCCGCAATGGCATCACTGCCAGAGGTGTAAAAATTAGTTGGTGCCAGGTTGGAGGGCGGATCTTCTTCCAGTGAACACGCGCTTATTACAAGGATAAATAAAAAACAGAGTAATAAATATAATGATTTCATGATGTCAAGTGTTAATAATGAATAAAATAGGCTTTAATTATAATCCTACATTCAGTCCAAATAATAAAATCCGGTTATTCGGATAGCTACCGTAGTCGATTCCCTGGCTCAATGTGGATTGTCCGAAGCGGTTTACCTCAGGATCATAGCCGCTATAGTTGGTAAACGTGAAGTAATTTTGGGCGGAAACGTATAATTTTACACTGCTGACGCCGATTCTGCCCAATACCGAAGCGGGTAGTGTATAAGCAAAATTGATGTTTTTGATGCGCAGGTACGATCCGTCTTCAACCTGACGGGAGGAAATGACATAAGGACTATTTACCGCGTTTGCCCGAGGAATGGTGTTGCTTGGATTGGTGGGCGTCCAACGATCGAGGGTTTCCCGCGACTGATTGCTCACGCCGGTCAGCGATTCCAGCTCGAAACGATTGATATTCAGGATGCTATTGCCCGAAACTCCTTGAATAAACACACTTAATTCAAAACCTTTATATGAAAAAGTATTGGTTATACCGCCAAAAATTTTGGGTTGTGCTTGTCCCAGAATGACGCGATCGGAAGCATTGATAACACCATCCCCATTTTGGTCAATGTAACGGCGGTCGCCGGGTTTGGCAGATTTTTGGGCAGAAGCGTCAACTTCAGCCTGATTTTGAAAAATGCCATTGGTCACGTAGCCGTAAAAAATGCCAATGGGTTCACCCACGCGCACGATGCCAGAATTAGGCAATTGAAGGTGTCCGCTTGATTCACCTGCGAGAAATTCTTTCTGAGTGCCAAGATTAAGCACTTCTGATTGGTTGGTGGCAATATTAAAATTCGTCGTCCAGGTAAAATCGCCGGTTAAATTATTAGAATTGATACCCAGTTCAAATCCTTGATTCTGAATACTTCCGAGGTTTTGTAGCGCAGATGCATAACCTGAAGTAAATGGTAAAGGCACAGATAATAATAAATCGGTGGTTTTTTTCTGATAATAATCAGCCGTGATCGACAAGCGATTATTGAATAATCCTAAATCTACGCCAATATTTACTTGGGAAGTTGTTTCCCATTTCAAATCAGGGTTTGCTACTCGTGATGGTCCGATGCCAATCGAAACGGTATTGCCAAAATTTGCATTTTGGGTAGCCAATGCTGCCAATGACTGATACGTACCAATTTCCTGATTGCCGCTCAATCCATAGCTGGTGCGGATTTTCAAA
>JBKBWT010000376.1:0-6122 GCA_046314415.1 Saprospiraceae bacterium | reverse complement strand
TGCCTGACGCTGTTGTTGCTAATCACTTGCACTTCGGGTGCCCTTCTTGCCCAGTCCGAATACAAATTGGATGCATTTGACGAAATTTCGATTACCGGTAATATTGAGGTGATTTTGGAAAAAAGCGACGTTGAAAAAGCCATTGTAGAGACTTTTGGTATTCCTGAAGATGAATTGAACATCGGGGTACGCGGGCAGGTGCTGAAACTGAGCCTGTTGAACTCCATTTTTTACAAACATGATAAGGTGAAAGTGAAGGTTTATTATAAAAACCTGCGCGCGGTGCGGGCTCACGCGGGTGCAGAACTGGAAGCCACGGCTGCACTGGAAGGGGATGCCCTGGAAATTCGTACCAGCAGCGGCGCAGATGTGCTGTTGGATATCAAAGCGAATAAGTTGGAAGCCAGCGCTACCGAGGGCGCTATTTTGCAATTGCGTGGCGAAGTGGACAATCTGAAAGTGTCGGCATCTACGGGTGGGCAGTTGCGCGCCCTGGATTTAATGGCTAAAAACACCTATGCACGGGCTGGTACCGGCGGAGAAGTGCGCGTGGTAGCCCTGGAAAGCCTCGATGCGAACGCGAGTCTGGGCGGCAGCATTGAGTACAAGGGCGACCCGGATGAGCGCAATCGCAAGACCATTCTCGGCGGCGATGTGCGCAAGATTCAGTGAAAAAATGATTGCTGGCAGTACTTCGAGTGCTGTCAGCAATCATTTTTATTATCTTTGGCAAGAAATTGCCAATGTATGAAGCACGCTTATTTACCTTCGGTCATTGCTCGTATTGAACGCGTTACGGAAGATGCTACCCAAACTTTTGCTGAGTTATCTCCGGCACAATTGAATTGGAAACCCAGCCCCCAGGTCTGGAGCGTGGGGCAATGCCTCGATCACCTCATCACTGCCAATCGCACGTATTTTCCGGTATTTGATAGCATATTAGCCGGTACCAAAACCCCGACTTTCTGGGAAAAAATTCCCTTACTGCCCGAATGGTGGGGCAAAATGCTCATTCAAGCCCTCGATGCCCGCAACGCCAAAAAATCAAAAACCTTCCCGCCTTTTCAACCCACCCAAAGTGAGGTACCTGCCACCATCTTGCAGGATTTTGCTGCGCACAATACCGAAGTAATTCAATATTTTGAAAAACTGGATGCACTCGATATGGGGCAAATCATCATTACCTCCCCGGCGGCACGTTTTGTGACCTATTCCCTGCGCGACACCGTTTACATCCTTGCCAATCATGAGGAACGCCACGTATTACAAGCCAAAAACGTTTTAGCCTTATCGGATTTTCCGAAAGTAGCTTAAAACTTTTTTGTAATGAGTGCCAATCCTGATTCACCAACCCTGGAAAACGAGGTGGTACCAGCAATCGATGTACCGGAAGTAACTGTCTCCAACGCTGCAAAAAGCTGGTTTTCGCGCGAAAACTGGCAACGCTTCCTTTTTGAGTCTGCACTGATTGTTTTCAGCATTTTACTGGCGCTGCTCCTCAATCAGTGGCGGGAGTACGGTAAAGGAGCAACCCAACGCAGTAAAGCATTGGGCATGATTATCAAGGAGTTAGAACACAATTCAACTCAGTTGAAAAGGGTAGCGCCTTATCATCAGGAGGTCAGTGCATTGCTGGATAGTATTTCCAAAGTACCGGTCGCATCTTCTCCAATGGCTGGTCAGACCACCCTGGAGGTGATAGCTAAACCGCTGCGCTATGGCATCAATCCGCCGGAATTGCAAACAACAGCCTGGCGTACCGCTCAACTATCGGGCACGGTCAGTCTTTTTGACGAAGCCACTATTTATGTGCTTGCCAACGTATATGAGCTGCAAGAAAAAGGCGTCGAAATCATGTGGCGGGAAATTGCCAAAATTTATCTGGATCCCAATAGCTTTGATCCGGCATTTACCCGACGCCATGTCCCGGTTTTACGTTTTTATTTCCTGGAATTATACAACCAGGAAGTCTTTCTGCAAGCGCGTATTCAGGAAGCCATTGATCAATTGAAGCAGCAGGAGGATAAAGGAATGAATAATTTATAATGAATAATGAAATAATTTATAATGATGTTAATATTACAAGATTGATTAAAATAAATTTCTTCTAAATGATTGATAGACAAATGCTTGCTTAGTGATTAATCGACAATAATCCATCTCAAAAGCTTAATACATGGTGTACAAAATTATTTAATAACGTGAGCTATGGATACATTCAATATAAACAACTATCGTATCAAGGGTGAGGTAAAACGTATTTTGTTGTTTACTAACCACTTATAGGGATATACGTAGTGGCGGCTGCCCGGCAGATCCAGCGGAGCAATTGGATATGCCTAGCGTTTTTAGTTCTTTTTGGGCAATGCAACCCCGAAGGGATCCCTTTGGGAAAAGAACGTAAATAAATAAAATCGAAAAACGCAAGCAATAAGCCACTTTCCATTGATTATCAACAGCTTAAAATCGTTTTATTCATAACTCACGTTTAATAAAAATTGCCTTCGCTCACATCCCTAAAGGGTGATGTCCACGCGCGGGCGGATCGCCCCTTTAGGGAAGGAGGGTTGTGGGCGGATCATCAAAAACTTATTGCACAATGTGCTTAATTGCCCATTATAATGTTGTTAATAACGCTTTTACCTGATTTTCAATCAAATCCCGTACTTTATTAAATTCAGTCGGTTCTAAATGTTTCGGATCGGGAATCTGCCAGTCAATGAATTGTTTCGCGGGCATCCAGGGGCAGGCATCGCCACAACCCATTGTCACTACGGCATCAAACGGCGCATATTCTTCAACTTCCTGCAAAGATTTACTATCATGTTTGCTGAGATCATAACCGAGTTCCTGCATGGCGGCAATGGCTTTGGGATTTACCACCCCCGACGGGCGCGACCCGGCGCTGAAGGCTTGTATCTCTCCTTTACCATGTATCGTGGCAAAAGCCTGTGCCATCTGACTGCGATTGGCGTTTTCAATGCAGACGAATAAAATTTTTTTCATGATGTATATCATTTAGGGAATAGGATATAATATTGTTTTAAATTGATAAATGACTATTGATGATTGGTTAAGTGGCTGATTTTTAATTGCTTAATGTTTTATTTACATTGGTTGTTTTTAACTTTTTTAAACCTGTCATGTAATAATGGAACTACCCATTTAAAGTAGCGGCTTTATTATCCGTCACTTTATAAAAGCGGTCGCGCAGCCAGAAAGCTACATTGACCAATGCAATCAACGCGGGCACTTCTACCAGTGGACCAATCACCCCCGCAAAAGCCTGACCGGAATTGATGCCAAATACACCGATGGCTACGGCAATTGCCAGTTCAAAATTATTACCCGCCGCCGTGAATGCAATCGAGGTATTTTTGGAATAATCCGCACCCAAGGCCTTACCGGCAAAGAAGCTTACCAAAAACATGATAGCGAAGTAAATAACCAGGGGTACCGCAATGCGCAGTACATCCAGCGGAATCTGAATAATCAATTCGCCTTTGAGGCTAAACATGATAACAATGGTAAATAAAAGTGCAATCAATGTAATAGGGGAGATAAATGGTATATAACTTTGCTCAAACCAGGCTTTTCCTTTCCAGCGAATGAGCGCATAGCGACTCACCACACCCGCCAAAAACGGAATGCCCAGGTAAATGGCGACACTTTCGGCAATCTGACCAATGGTAATATTCACTTCCAGCCCGCTGAGTCCAAAGAGTGGCGGCAGCACGGTAATAAAAATCCAGGCGTACACACTATACAATAAAACCTGAAAAATGCTATTGAGCGCCACCAGCCCCGCAGCGTATTCGCGGTTGCCTTCCGCTAATTCATTCCACACAATCACCATCGCAATACAGCGCGCTAAGCCAATGAGAATCAGCCCGATCATATATTCCGGGTACTTATGTAAAAATGTAATTGCCAGCAAAAACATTAAAATCGGACCAATGATCCAATTCATTAATAAGGAAATACCCAGAATTTTTGTATTTTTAAAAACTTCACCCAATTCTTCATACCGCACCTTCGCCAGCGGCGGATACATCATCAAAATCAAGCCGATTGCCAGGGGAATGTTGGTCGTTCCGCTCGAAAAAGCATTGATGAAGGTAGCCGATTGTGGTAAAAAATAACCCAAACTCACCCCCAGCGCCATGGCTGCAAAAATCCACAGCGTAA
The DNA here is from genome assembly GCA_046314415.1 of Saprospiraceae bacterium. Lineage (GTDB taxonomy): Bacteria > Bacteroidota > Bacteroidia > Chitinophagales > Saprospiraceae > JADJNW01. The sequence goes on along the minus strand of JBKBWT010000376.1, from coordinate 1,934 downwards.
GGTAGCGGTCGAGAAAGGATAAGCGTTTACGTTGGGTGGGATTGCAATTGTTTGACATGATATTGGATTGTAATAACTTGTTATATTATATCGTGAACAGGTCGGTGTCCGTACCAGACGACTAATAGAAGTTTTAATGCGTCGCCCTCGATTCCTGGAGCTGTTCTTAAATAAAGCGCTCTAAATCAAGGCTTTCTTACTTTTTGCATCGCCCAAAAAGTAAGCAAAAACGCTAGGCAAATCAAACTCCTCCGTCGAACAGTGATTTGCCGGGCAGCCGCCACACGAAGTATTTCATCATGACTTACTCAATACAAAAAATTATTATTTCATTGTATTACGTTGACATCTGCGTACCATGGCGCTATGCCAACCTATTATATTTGGTTAATCTGAATGGTAAATAAATAGCAGGATGTATTTATTAAAATGTATTTATTAAAAATACATCCTGTTATAATTCGTATTAACAACAGCCGCTGCCCGGTGCGCAACTACTTGATTTTCTGGCAAATACCGTGATGCTGTAAATGCCGGTATTACTTACTTTATAAGCCTCCAACTCTTCTTTACTGATGTATTGTAATAAAATCTCGTCGGGTATTATAATTGCTTTTTCTTTTTGCAATTCAATGCTTTCAAAACCGGTTTGACGAATCAATCCCAGGTATTCTTCTTTCTGAATGGCACCGGATACGCAACCTGCGTACATTTCCGCTGCTTCCTGCAAGTCTTTTGGCAAGTCGCCGACCAGCACAATATCCGAAATGCTGAAGTGCCCGCCCGGCTTGAGCACGCGGTGAATTTCCTTGAAAACATTGGCTTTATTCGGCACTAGATTCAGCACGCAATTGCTGACAATCACATCGGCTACATTGTCCGAAACCGGCATTTGCTCGATGTCGCCGTACCGAAATTCTACATTATTAAAGCCCAGTTTTTCTACATTTTTCCGCGCTTTGGCAATCATCGCCTCGCTAAAATCCACGCCAATTACACGACCCGTTGCACCGGTTTCGTGTCGGGCAATAAACGCGTCATTCCCTGCGCCGGAGCCAAGGTCAATTACGGTATCACCGGGTTTGATTTTGGCAAACTGCGTAGGCAAGCCACAACCGAGATTTAGATCCGCATCGGGGTTATAACCATCGAGTTGTGTATAATCATCCGCCATAATATTATATACATCGCCGCAACAGGAAGTAGTGCCGCAACAATTATCGGCAACACCAGTGCTAAGTTCTTGTAATGCCAGTTCAGAGTATTTCTGGCGTACCAGTTCTTTTAGTTCTTGTTCGTTTTTCATAAAATTTAATTTTAAAAGCCAAGTGATATAATATTTAACTTTACTTATGATTTTAAGCGTATAAATATCAGCAGGTTGTGCAGACTTTATAATCTAATAAAGACCTGAATAAATCCTGCATGTCGCCGGTCATTCGTTCAAATGCGCCCCAATCAATGCAATAGCACGATTTTTTGCCTTCGATCTCGCCCTTGATGAGTCCTGCCGCTTTCAATTCCTTCAAATGTTGCGACACTGTTGCCTGTGCCAGCGGCAGCACTTCTACAATTTCCCCGCAAATACACATTTGCTTTTGTGCCAGGGTCTGCAAAATCGCAATACGCGCCGGGTGGGAGAGGGCTTTTGCCAGTTCCGCCAATTGGATCAATTCCGGTGCAAATTCTTCTTTTTTGTTTATCGCCATTATTCGATTAAAATTTATATCGCAAATATACGATGAATTTGGAAAAATCAAACACTTGGAAAAAATAATTTTTCAAAAAGTTACCTTTGAAAGTGCCGCAACGTCTAAAAGATATGGATTTATAGGATATTTAAAACAAAATGTTTATTTTTGTAAAACGACGAGCCACCAAAACGAATGGAAAATCGAATGCAAAAAAATCATTGTCTGGAGTGCGGCGAGGAG
>JBKBWT010000375.1:0-6156 GCA_046314415.1 Saprospiraceae bacterium | reverse complement strand
GTTCCGAAGCCTGGATTCTTTGGGCAAATTGCCAAATTATCCTCAACCGATTGGATTAATCATAAAACTTAATTTTTAAACATGCTCTAATTCAATGAATCCCGCCGGTCAATTTGTAGTTTTTTCATTTTTGAATGCAAAGTCTTGTCATTTACGCCCAATAATTTGGCGGCACCGGTACTACCGCTCACTTGTCCGTTGGTGCGGCGCAACGCTTCTAAAATATAGTCCCGCTGCATCTCCTCCAAAGTCTTAAAAACGGTGTTAGCGAAATTTTTGGCATTTTCGGCTTCAATGAAGGAAGTATCAATTTTAAGCGTCCGTCCGGTTGAAAGGATGACGGCGCGTTCGATGATATTTTCCAACTCCCGCACATTACCCGGAAATTCATATTGCAATAGCCGATCTAAGGCATTTTGCGAAATCTCGGTGATGCGTTTATCGGTTTTCTGCGAAAATTTACGAACAAAATGGTCAATCAGCAAAGGAATATCCTCACGGCGCTCCCGTAATGGAATATTGTAAATCGGGAAAACATTGAGGCGATAGAATAAATCCTGCCGGAATTTGCCCGTTTGCACCAGTTGTTCCAGATTGCGGTTGGTGGCAGCAATCACCCGTACATTCACCTTCAGGGTTTGGGTACCTCCTACCCTTTCAAACTCGCCTTCCTGGAGCACGCGCAACAACTTGGCTTGCAAATCCAGCGGCAGTTCACCAATTTCATCCAGAAAAATCGTGCCTTTATCTGCCAGTTCAAAACGACCTTTCTTTTGCTGATATGCGCCTGTGAAAGCGCCTTTTTCGTGACCAAACAGTTCACTTTCAATCAAATTCTCCGGGAGCGCACCACAATTGATCTTGATCATCGGACGATCCGACCGGCGACTCAATTGGTGCAAGGCACGCGCCAGCAGCTCTTTACCGGTGCCGGTTTCTCCTAAAATCAACACCGTTGCCTCGGTATCAGCCACTTGTTCTATTTGCTTCAAGACTTTTTTATAAGCCGGGCTGGCACTTATAATGTTATTAAAATCAGAATCCACGGCAATTTCATCTTGCAGCGCCCGATTATCGAGTTCTAACTGCTCTTTCAATCTTTTTATTTCTTCAAAAGCCCGCTGCAATTCTGCTTCTTTTTTCTTGCGTTCGGTAACATCGCGTACAATCCCGCAGCAGTATTCATTCCCCTCGTGTACAATCAGTGTTTCGGAAATTTCTACCGGAATACGTGCATTATTTTTATCAATTATAATAGTTTCAATTTCGTTGCTTTGCCCTAACTTGAGTCGCTTCCACGATTCATCGGCGGCATAATTCGGATAAACCTTGGCTATGTTTTTGCCAATAATTTCATCTTGTTTACATCCCAGTTTGTTGTAAAAAGCAGCATTGACATACACAAAATTGCCGGCTCCATCGAGCCAGTAAATCATTTCCTTTGCCTTGCTCACGGTGTGCGAGGCCATGCGGATAAACTGATCGCGACGTTTTTTGCTACGCAAATCCCTGGCAAAAGCGCATCCCAGTTCAATGCCCAAAAAATTCTGATGCTTAATGCTGACACTTACCGGAATATCTGCCCCCTTCTTAGATTTCAGCAGCACTTCCATATGAAGCACGCCATTTTTCTGCAATTCCTGCCAGCGGTCTTCCCAGGGTTCATCGTTTAATTCTGCCCACAAATCCATAAATTTGAGTTGCAATAACGCTTCCCGCGTATAACCGAGCAATTGGCACATCGCATCATTTACATAGCGAATGGTACCATCGGGCTTAATCCAATAAATGATTTCCTGAGCATTGTCAGTCGCATACTGCATCAGATACATATCTTCCGTGCGATGCGCAATAGCGGAAATATCCTGAAGGGTTCCATAAATTTTAGTTGCTTTTTCTTCCCGGAAGTAAGGAATGCCTTTGAGCCAAAATTGGCGGGTCACCTGCGAAACCGGCAAATTGATCGCAACTTCCAACTCAAAGGGTTCACCCGTAGCAAGTGCGTGCGTCCATTTTTCTTTTACCAAATTATAATCTCGCTCAGGTAGCCATTGCTTGAGCAGAGTTTTGACATTCTCATTCGTAATCTCCAGATTTTCAGGCAACTCCAGCAAGCGATACATCTCGCGCGTAAAGAAATAATTATTGTCCACGATGGTCCACTGCCAGCCGCCGGCATTCAGCATTTCGGACAGCATCTGGAGCAAATCTATATATGGCGTAAGCACCAGTTCACTTTCCACAATGCCCATACATACTTTTTGCGCTTGCACTTCAATCATCACACAGTGCATCTTCATGGGCCGGATCGTGTTATCGGCGGCGAGATGTTGCGTCTCCAGGGTAATTTTACCTTCGCTGTTGAGCTTATTCCAGTGGTTGCGCCAGGTAATAAAATTGATGTAAGGACTTATCTGAAAGATGGTTTTAGTCGCAAAATCCTGCCGTTCATACCCCAACTCCCGAATAAGCCGGGTATTAACATGAATGATATGACCCTCCTCGTTGATCCACATCACTCCGTGTTGCATCTTTTCCGTTGTTTCTGTGTAAATCTCCAGCAGATCAGACACAGGAGCAGTCACTTTAGTCATTTTTTAATATTAATAAGGTATTTGTTTGATGAAGGGCTCCTAAATAAAGTTTCTCATGCAAAATACACGGCAAAACCGTCTAACCATACAATTGAAATTACTTTGTAAAGATAAATAAAATTTGTTAAGATAACAAGTATATCATGCTGAAATTTCAGCAAATTCTTAAATTTCAGAAGTTGTTAAGAATTTGTTATCAAAATAACTAATTGATAATCAATTAATTAATTTTTTGGCACGCAATTTGAAAGTAAGAAAATGTCGGACAAACTGTCTTTTCAAAAGTGAACAAGGCAAAGCCGTAAAAGAAAGTACATTCCAAAAGTGGAATACGAGTGACCCTAACCAAAGCAAAACCTCAAAACCGTAACAATCATACAAAATGACAACAGCCCCTTAAAGCCAAATTGAAAACAACACATATTTTATTTGAAATTCCAAAAAATCAAACATCAAATTCAGTGTTCAATTTTTGAATTTAAGTCTTAGTCACCAATTTTCTAGTTTTTTTGCAATTATTTTCAACATACTATGAGCAAAACTAAACATTAGGTCTAGTTCTTTAATCAAAATGCCAATTTTATGTAAAATTTGTACTGAGTTATTTAGTGAGTCAAACTATTCCTTAACCCAAAACCAATGTAACCATGAGTGCCTTAGAATTCAATGCTTCGTTTAACAAGTTGTATGATCTGTTGTTCGCTTTTGCGATGAAGTTAACTCGAAACAAAGAGGACGCTAAAGACCTAATGCAGGAGACAGCGATGTTGGCTTATGCCAATCTACACCGTTTCGAGCCAGGTACCCACTTTAAATCCTGGGTTTCTACCATCATGCGTAATTCTTTTATTAATAATTATCGCAAGATGAAAACCCGCAATAAAGTCGAAAAACCCATTGAGGATTTTCTTTATGCGGTAGAAAACAAAACTGTTCGTAATCAAGCGCATTCACAAATTATGCAAAAAGAATTGACGGGTATTCTGGATCGTCTGTCGGACGACTACAAAGTACCATTCCTGATGTTTTTCCAAGGTTATCATTATGATGAAATTGCTGCTCATATGGAACTGCCGATCGGCACGGTAAAAAGCCGAATTTTCTATGCGCGCAAGCAATTGAAAGACATGATTGGTCAACACTATGAAATATTGAATGTGCGTGCCTAATAAACCGGGTAGCGCTTGGTGAACACAAAATTTCTTGTTGTTGATGTAAAAGTAAAAGCTGGATTTATTTAGTACATTCAGCTATTCTCAAATGTAAAGCGGTAGGCAGGAGGAATAAGTGAGTAATGATAAGGCTTTTTTCCTCCTGCTTAACCCCACTCAATCAAATTTTTATTTAGTAAACCTTACAGTTATTAAATATTTACAAAGTACTTAATACCCATAAGACATATTATGATTTTGCGCTAAAGTGTTTTTCTTCCTTTTACCGGGTGATTCATTTCAACAATTCAAAGCCTTTAAAGCAATTTTAAACCCTGCTTTTTAGGCTTTGCTTTTTTAAGCGACTGCCGAACCTTTACGATTTATAATCTTTCTATCATAATAAAGGAATTATATCGTCCACTGTAATACTTATGGACTTTATTTATCTAATCTAAAAACCAAAAAACATGGATGCTAAAAATGTAATAGGTATCATGCTGGTTATACTTGGCATTATCTGCCTGATTCCCGGCGTTTTAGCAGCGTTTGAAGGGGGCGAGGTAGTGGGTATCAGCCCTTGGGCGCTCATCATTATCGGTGGTGTATTATTTGCTGCCGGTATCAGCGTGGTGCGTTCGATTCGTCCGCCTTATACCAGCAACACCATTAATAAAGTAGATTAAATACGGAATATTTAGTAATTATTTATGAACATCCCCCCGTTTATTTCTTTTTATAATAAATACATGTAAAGAACAGATGAAATAAATGAGTGTTATTTACCTTTTTTTATGAAGGTTAGCACTTTATTACTTAACCAAAATACCAATACTATGTTACGCTATGCAATTATTTTCTTTGTGATCGCTATTATTGCCGGTATTTTTGGTTTCGGTGGCGTGGCTGCCGGTGCCGCTGGTATAGCGAAAGTACTCTTCTGGGTTTTTGTTGTACTGTTCGTGATCTCTTTGATTTCGGGCGGTCTGAGAAGAGTCTAACCCACTACCAAGATGCAAAACAAGCGAAAATTAAAATCAACTTTAAAGCAGGCAGTACGACGTGTACTGCCTGCTTGCATTTTATAGGGTAAGTAAATAAAAAACTCAGGGTTGAATGGAGTGCTCATTATATAAAGGTGGTAAATCACTGCTGATTTCACGATAACGAAAAGCAATATATATAAATAAAGCCCCATAAATAAAGGCAGCAATACCAATCACAAGGGTCAATCCTACTGCTCCGCTTAGTGGATTAATCACAATTACAATGCCTAATAATAATGTGATGATACCATTCCACAAGGCAGCCCGGCGCTGTTCGGAGCGCCGCCGATAACGGGTGTAATAAATGAGCTGAAAAATACTGCTCACAATAAACCATACGCCCAGCAAACTGGCAAGCAACACTGCGGAAAATGCCGGATACACTACAATGGCAATGCCAATAAGTATATCAAAAATAGCTTCTGCCAGCAGCCAACCCCAGTCCTCCCGGCTCCGACGATTCGCCAGTGCAAATACACTCAACGCTACACCACCCATAATCGCCAATAAGCCAATGAATAATGCAATACCGACCAGTGCTTCCAATGGTTGTAATATAATCAGTATGCCTAATATAAAAGCCAGTACACCTTTTAATGCGGGCAGCCACCAGTTTCCAGCCTTTGTTGTAATCATTTGATTTGTTTTAAAGGTTATAATATTATTTATTAGCATAATATTTAAATCTCGGATAAGCAATTTAACACCACTGATTTTCTTTAAAACGGCGCACCAAATTTGATGTTCATTATAAGCCGCCGGGCTGAACAATACTTTGCATCACTCTTTTTATAATAAAAATACATTTTCATTAATATAAATAATAAATAAAATGAATACCGAACAATGCATCCAAGCTTGCCTGCAATGTATGCTCGATTGTGAAGTGTGCCTCAATGAGATGTCCGGCATGATGAGTCATAATGATTGCCCGCGTTGCTGCCGGGAATGCGCCGATATTTGCCATAGTTGTGCTACCGCCATGGCAAGAAACAGCCGTTATATGCGACATTATTGTGCCTTGTGCGCCGAAATATGTGACTGGTGCGCCGAGCAGTGTCAATCGCACCCGCATGATCATTGCCTACGCTGCGCCGAAAGTTCCCGGGAATGTGCGGAAGCTTGTCGGGAAATGGTGGCAGCACTGGCAGTTGAGCAGTATTAAGATCAAAAACTATTAGGTAATAAATTTACTAGCGATTAAAGATTGAGCAAGTCTATGCTTATTATAAATTAAAGTCAATTTTATTAGACTTGCGTCAAATTGATTATCAGCATATTAAAAAATTCCAAAGACCGGCACAAATACCCAATATCATATCCATATCATATTGGTGCTTCATTCTGATTTGGTTGTAAATAATC
>JBKBWT010000374.1:5663-6172 GCA_046314415.1 Saprospiraceae bacterium | reverse complement strand
GCTGAACCACAAGCCTTCATCCGTACCTAGCCACAGCAATTTCGGTTCCACCGGGTCTAGCACAATGCACATGGCGTAGCCACTTACTTTATTTTCATCTACAATTTTGGTGAAAGTTTGCCCGTAATTATTGGTGTGGAACACCATTGGACGCCAGTCGTTGCGGCGGTAATCATTCACGACCACAAAAGCTTCGCCTGCATTTTTATTCGACACTTCAATGTAAGGAATCCAGCTACCGGCTTTTACACCCGGTAATTTGCTCGCCAGATTTGTCCAGGTTTTACCACCGTCACGCGTAAGTTGCAGATTGCCATCGTCGGTGCTCACCCACAGCACTTTTTCATCCACCGGGCTCGGTAAAATGGCGAGAATCGTCGTGTGGTTTTCGGCATTGGTTACGTCGGGTGTCAAGCCACCAGTTTCACGGGCTGCTTTTTGTTTTTCAGGATCGTTGGTCGTCAAATCCGGTGAAATAATTTCCCAGGTTTTACCATAATCCATGCTCT
>JBKBWT010000374.1:0-5653 GCA_046314415.1 Saprospiraceae bacterium | reverse complement strand
CTTGTGAACAAACTGGCTGCCGTAGTAAATGCCATTTGGATGGAAAGGATTCTGCGCAAATGCCGCATTCCAGTTGAAGCGCAATTCTACACTTGGATCCGGATGCACCGGCATTATCAATTGCGTTTTGCCGGTTTTGGTATCTACGTAGCCGACTCGCCCCCCTTGTGACATCGCATACACGTAACGACTATCGTCCGGACGGAAGCCTAAGTCAAAGCCATCGCCGAAATACACTTCCTGCCAGTCGTAATTTAAAATACCTCCCTGTTTCCAAGCCGTATGCGGACCAACCCAGGAGCCATTGTCCTGCATGCCACCGCCAATATTATAAGGATATTCCATGTCATAATTGACATGATAAAATTGCCCCACAGGGATATTTTCGGCAAACATCCATTTCGCACCGCCGTCTCTGGAAATGTACAAACCACCATCCGAACCCAACATCATATAATTCGGATCTTTCGGATCAATCCAGAAAGCATGATGGTCGGAATGCGTTACGCGTTCAAAAATATCAAAGGTTTTACCGCCGTCCTGACTGATGGACACTTCAGAATACAGGTTGAAAATGCGGTTTTCATTTTGCGGATCCACATAAATTTCATGATAATAAAATGGGCGGTTACTTACATTGCGGTCATTCGTATTTACTTTCGTCCATTTTTCGCCACCATCGGTGCTTTTATACAAATTATTATCCTTGGCTTCCACCAATGCATATACGATATTCGGTTTGGAAGGGGCAATTGCCAAGCCAATTCGTCCTAATTCGCCTTCGGGCAAACCATCGGCGCTGGTACGCTTCGCCCAGGTTTCACCGCCATCGTAGCTCACGTACAAACCGGAACCGGGACCACCGGATTTAAACGTCCAGGGTTTACGACCATATTCCCACATGGCGGCAATGAGTTTATTGGGATTCGTCGGGTCCACTATCAAATCCGCACAGCCCGTCTGATTATTGACATATAATATTTTTTTCCAGGTTTTACCGCCATCGGTTGTTTTATATACACCGCGTTCCTCATTCGGACCAAACGGTGAACCCTGTGCTCCCGCGATTATTACATTCGGATTATCCCGATGTATAATAACCCGGTGAATGGTTTTGGTTTCTTTTAAACCCATGTGCTGCCAGGTCTTACCACCGTCCAGACTTTTGAAAATGCCCAAACCGGTGTTCTGCGAGTTGCGCGGATTGCCTTCGCCCGTGCCGACCCACACTTCCTGTGGATTTGCTTCGGAAACGGCAATGGCACCAATGGATTGCGTGGGTTGCTTGTCAAAAATCGGTTCCCAGCTAATGCCGCCGTTCCAGGATTTCCACACGCCGCCCGATGCCGCGCCGGCATAAACAATATTGGTATTACTCGGATCCGCCGTAATCGCTGTGATCCGCCCGCTCATGCCCGCGGGACCAATGCTGCGCGCCTTGATGCCCTTGAGCTTGTCGAGGTCTATTTTTTGCGCCGGCAATTGCCACGCCAGGGTGAAGAGGGTCATAAGTGTGAATAAAAGCTTGATTTTCATGCTTTAACAAGATTTTTTCGGTTAGAAAACAATGATTAGGTTTGGCATGAAGATAGCTAATTTCCAGGAAATCAACTGTCGGGTCATGTTGCTACTTCCTATTGACCAAGTTAAACCCGCTTTTTTTCCAATCCGGTACAACTTCGATGTATTATCTTTATCCCATCTTTATTATCTTTTTCCTGAATCAGTTAAATAAATTATTATCTTATCATATGAATCGAATGATTATAATATTGCTGGTCACGTTTACCTCTATTTGTTGTGTTCAGGAACCTGAAATCACGGCTCCGCCTGCTCCACCGGCTTTTAAATCTTATTTAGTAGGTGATAAAAAGGATGTACAAACCCAACCCCAAGGCGGCGTGTGCCTCATGAGTGGCGGCGGCGAAGACGACGAAGCCATGCGTTGGTTTTTGCGGCGCAGTGCGGGTGGCGATGTGGTGGTATTGCGGGCTTCCGGTTCAGATGGTTATAATAATTACATGTATAAAGATTTGGGCGTCAATGTTAATTCGGTGGAATCTATTGTTTTTGAAAAAGAGACAGCGGCACGTGATCCTTATGTTTTACAACAAATTGCCGATGCGGAAGCCATTTGGTTTGCCGGAGGTGACCAGTGGAATTATATAAAATACTGGCGTAATACTGCCGTTGATAGTATTATAAATGCTAATATTATACGTAAAAAGATTGTCATCGGGGGCTTGAGTGCGGGCATGGCAATTCTCGGAACGCCTTATTTTTCCGCACAATTGGGCTCCATTACTTCTGAAACAGCCTTAAAAAATCCCTTATCCGATACAGTGGCGGTGCAAAATAAGCCGTTTTTAAATATTCCTTATTTACAACATGTAATAACGGATACGCATTATGCCGAGCGCAAGCGTCAGGGGCGACACGTGGTATTTTTAGCCAAAGCATATAATGAATTTAATATTCCGGTGAAAGGCATTGCCTGCGATGAAGAGTCGGCTATATGTATTGACAATGATGGCAAAGCGTATGTATTTGGTAATTATCCAGTTAAGCCACACGCTGCTTATTTTATACAAATAAATTGCAATATAAAAAATAATACACCGGAAGTAGTAATGCCGGGCAAACCATTACATTGGGTGCGTGATTCCAGCGCGCTGAAAGTGTATGAAATCAAAGCCGAGCCGGGTGGCAAGCATTATTTTGACCTGAAAGACTGGAAAACCGGCAGCGGCGGCACCTGGAAGCATTGGTATGTAGTGAATGGTGAATGGAAAGTAGGAGCGGGGACAGCACCGGATTGTAGGTAATTTGCTGATGTGTCAATGTGCTGATAATTAAATATTTGAAATAAAATGAGGAAGTTTCTAATTTATACACTACCAATTTTTATTCCTGTAATTTTTGTGATTCTAATAAATGAAACGGCTACACCGTATCAAGCTTATCAAGAATTTTATCTGCGGGATGTAATGACACAAAATTCTGATACTCAACTTGATACAGATTGCTCCTGGGCTTGTCACAATAACACTGCGTACTGCAAAGCCAATCATGTAAAGCGATTAAAACCTTACTTTCATTTAGTAGATCCGATTTATTACGGCATTATCAATGGTTTGAAAGCAACGGGGCATTATCAATTGGCAAATATTATATTCCTGGTGATCGCTTGGCCCGCGCTGATGTATTTTTTATTGGTAAAATCACTATTAATCGAATTACAGATTCGTAAAATAAAGAAGACCCATGCGTGAATTGCTTGTAAAAATAATGGTGGAAATTTATGTGTATTGCACTGATTTCGTGCTTAATCTGGCGAATATGACCAATACTTCTTATTATGAAGTCAATGCTTTTATCTTTTGTTTTTTATGGATTATCATTACTTTTTTATTAGCCATTTTATTATTGATACAGGTTTTTCGTTTACAAAAAGTAAAAAAAGCTCGCTTATTATAGATTCTTACTTAGTGCACAAAAGAAAACAGGCGACCGGAGCCGCCTGCTTTGGGGTTATATAAGTAGTTTAGCGTAGAATTTCTTTTAGGAGTGGAAGTGGGCACCTTTCCCGGAGGCAATTCGGATTAGGCGAAAGGCACCCTTTACTTCCCTCTGCGTCAAGGGATTATGGTTTTAGGCATTCATTGGTCTAATTGGGGTTTAATAGCGCATGTGCGCTCATAATATGTTGATTATTATAAATATTTAATCGAAGCCGGGCGTCCCGCTCTAATAGCGTTCAGGCGAAAGACGCCCGTTGGCTTCACGCAATGTTCATAGGGATTAATGGCTTTAGGAGCCGATTTTCTTTACAAATTGGTAATTTGTTGATGAGTCGATCACCCGCTCGTCGTTAATGCTGGGTTGCTTTATTCGAAGCTGGGCGCTCCCCGGATTCGGCAATTCGGATTTTGAGGATGACGCCCTATATTACGCTTCGATTAATAACAACCTGTTTTACTTGCTGCAAGTATTACATAGTCAGCATTTTTGTGCTAAAATCATTACATTTTTACATCATAATGCTGCCCATTTTTACAACCCTTGCTACCAAGTTTGGTTATTGGGATTATACAGGCGCATAAAGCTACCTGGTGCTGATGGGTGATCAGCGCAAACGAAATGGGATTGTTGAATTTTTTTGAGATAAGATAGTTGCTAGTAGAAGTGAAGGCTCAACGTTCAAAGTAAGGGGGCGGTCAAACGTTGAACCTGCTACTTTTGAACGTTATTTTTGCTGCTTTGGATTATTCGGTCGCTGCTGTTGCGGACGCATTTCAATATTGTACTTCGTTGTATCCACATCATCCATGATGATGCGTGCCATATCAACGTTATCAATCACGATGGAGGCTTTTTCCACTTTTCCGTCAACGGAAACCACCGGTGCCGCCATTTTTACACTCAACGTATCGGAGTCGTCCGTGACAATACGAAAACTCAGCGTGTCGGAATCGTCCGTGACAATGCTACTTTGCTCGGGGCATTGTGGGCACTGCGGACATTTAGTACAACTATTTGCCGCCAGGAAAAAGACGACGAGCAAACCGAAAAAGATTTTAGTGTTTTTCATCATGTTTTTAAAATTTTAATCGAAGCTTGGGAAAATATTAAAATTAACAGTTATTAATTTTTTTCACTCTTCATTCTTTCATTGTGTTGCTATTTCTTCCGGTTGCGATACAAAGATAATTCTCAAATATATGCTTTCGCAAATGCGTTTTTAAGAATTTTAAGAAATCAAAAAGACGCTTTTCTAAAGTGTAAACAATTTATTATCAATTTAGTACGTTAGAAAAAGAACACCTAAAATTTAGAAATCATGGCTTATTCTGATGCCCTATTTGAGTTGATAAAATCTTTGGAGCAAGCCGAAAAAAGGCATTTTAAGATATTTGCCAAGCGCCATGTACTGGAAAAAGGCAACCAATATTTGCTGCTTTTTGATATTATGGATAGCTTGCCTGACTATGATGAAGCGCTGATTAAGCGCAAGTTAGGCAATACTTTATTTGCAAAGAATCTTTCGTCCAGTAAAAATTATCTTTATACATTGTTGTTACAAAGTTTGCGCAATTACAATGCCGGGCGGTCGGTGCGCGCTGAGTTGCACGAGCTGTGGCTGGATATTGACACCCTTACCGAAAAAGGCTTACTAAAACAGGCGTCCAAATTGCTGAATAAAGCCAAAAAACTCGCCATTGAGTATCATTACGATATTCCGCACCTAGAATTAATGATTATGGATCGCAAACTGATTCGTCGGTATATCTCTAATCACGCCGATCAGATTTTGAAAGAACGCCAGCAGGAAACCGAGACTTTGCTGCATAATATTAGCTATCGCTTAAAAATGCTCGATATTTATGAGGTGTTCTTTTTGAATCATCGCAATCGCAACGATACAAAAGAATCTTTGACTGAAATGCTGAAAGCCGCAGAAAACCTGACTGCCCAGGAGGATCAAGTGCAATCTTTTGAGGTGTTATTATATTATCATATGCTGTTTTTTAATTATGCAAATGTGGAAAAAAACCACGAAAAAGCCATTCAGCATCTGGGGGCATTGATTGAACTTTATGAAAAAAATTACCGGCGGATTGATGAAGATCAGGAAAATTATATCAGTATATTA
>JBKBWT010000373.1:0-6196 GCA_046314415.1 Saprospiraceae bacterium | reverse complement strand
GCCCGCCTGATAGGCCGCATTGCCGATGGCAAGCTCGACCCGCGTCCAAGTCCAAACGGTTCGGCTTACAACACTCCATTGGCAGCGCAACCTGCAAACGATCCTTTCTTTACGCCATGTAACTTCAAAGGTGCATTCGCAGCAGACCGTGAGCAGATGTGGTTGGCGGGCTGGTCAACCTTGGCACGTAATGGTCACCTGAATCTGGACGTTGTGAGCGATGTGGAAGAAAGCCTGGAACGCGAAATCGCTGACTATTTTAAGATTTTCCCGAACCCAGCCAGCGAAGGTTCTTACTTCATGGTAGAATCACAATTTAGCGAGAAGGTTCGCATTGATATCTTCAGCGTAGAAGGTCGCCTGATGCGTTCTATTCCAGCCAACAACATTGACATGACGCGTGTTAACATTGAAACATTGGAAAAAGGCTTGTACGTTATCAAGTTTACCACCGAAAGTGGTAAATTTGCAGTAAAAAAATTGATTGTAGAATAACATTTGCTATTGTATTCATATGAAGAGAGCAGGAGGTGCTGGATGCAGTACCTTCTGCTTTGCAATTTAAACACAGTTGATTCAATTATTATGAAAAAAATTATTATTAGGATTCTTTCCATTGCCATTTTGCTGATTCCAGTTATTTATACATTCGGACAGCAAGCCGTTGTTAGCGGGAAGGTGATAGATAAGATAACAGGGGAAACCCTGATCGGCGCAACCTTCGTTGCACAACAAAACGGAACTCAAGTTACGGGTACAGTCACCGATTTTGATGGAAATTACAATTTAGAAGTAGCTCCGGGCATTTACGATTTTGTGATCAGTTACACCGGTTATACAAAACAAACGATTACCAACGCAACAGTCAATGCAGGCACCAGCAATATCTTTGACATCGTTTTGGAAAGCCAAGCGGAGCAGCTAACCGAAGTAGTCGTTACGGCTACAGTGGTAAAAAATACCGATGCAGCTCTAATTACCTTACAACGAAGAGCATTTGCCATTCAAGATGGGGTATCTTCGCAGCAGATCAGCCGCACCGGTAGCTCTAATGCTGCTGACGCGATGCGTCAAATGACAGGCGCCGTAGTAGAAGGCGGTCGGTTTGTGGTTATGCGCGGTTTGGGTGACCGTTACTCGCTGTCACAATTGAACGGAATCACCCTGCCCAGCACCGATCCTTATCGAAATAGTACCAGCTTGGACTTGATCCCAGCTCAGATGATTGAAAATATCGTTACTTCTAAGACCTTTACACCGGATCAGCCCGGTAACTTCTCTGGAGGTTTGGTAAACATCAATACGAAATCTTTCCCGGATAAGTTTACGATGTCTTTCACACTAGGCACAGAGTATAATACGCAAGCTTCTTTGATAGATAATTTTCTGACACAAGAAGCAGGCGATTATGACTGGTTAGGCTTGGACGATGGCAGCCGCGACCAGCCTGCAATTGTTGCAGATCCGAAAATCCGGGAGCAGTTGGAACCAGGTTTGTACCTGAGTGCACGCAATCCCTCACCACAGTTCAATTCACAACGTGAGCTTTTTAATAATTCGTCGAAAGCATTTAGCAATGAGTTCGTTCCTTCCCTGCGGAATGCGCCCCTGAATACAAGCCTTAATTTTTCATTGGGCAATCGTTTCAAGGTATTTGGGAAAGACCTGGGCTTCACGCTTGGTCTTAACTATTCTTCCAACTTTATTAATTATGAAGATGGTGTGGTTAATACGTTTATCAACACCAATTCAGCTCAGTTATTTGATTATCAGGCGCTTACCGAACAAAAAAGCACACAAAACCCTCAATTAGGGATTTTATTCAATACTGCCTACAAATTTTCGAGCAACCACGCGTTGAATCTGAACATCATTTTCAACAATGACGCAGAGATTGTAGGGCGTTCGCAGCAGGGTCGCTTCCTGGGGCAGGTGTCTAATAGTTTGGCGGAATTCAACACGAATTCTTTGGAGTTTACCCAGCGTCAGTTTACAACTTATCAATTAGGTGGTAAGCACGTTTTCCCTGGTTTGAATAACACGGAAATTGAATGGCTGGCAGGTACAACCAATTCGCTCCAAAAAGAACCGGATTTGCGCTACTTTGCTTACACAGTAACGCCGCAAGACAACGAAGCACCTTTCTTCGACATTAACAACGCCGAATTCCGCTTCCCCTTGCACTTGTTCCGCGACCTGCAAGACGACCAGGTACAGGGCAAACTCGATATTTCGATCCCATTCCTTACTAAAGGCAATGCAGGTAGTTCCAACCGTATCAAATTCGGGGGCTTATTCAGCCAAACCGAGCGCGATTTCAGCGAAGTAGGCTTTCAATTGAACAACACCGGCGCGCCCTCCAATATTGCATTTAGCACCTTCGGAGGTGACTTCCAGGCTTACTTCAATAAAGCAAATTTTGGTATCATAGATACGACCTTTGCACCGAATGGCTCTGTACAGCGCTATGAAACGGGTTACCATTATATCAATCAAGTGAATAACAAGAACTTTTATACCGGCGAAGAAAATATTCTGGCAGCATACTTGATGGGAATTTATAATTTAACACCCAGCCTGAAAGCTGTTGCCGGGGTGCGTATGGAAAGTACTGATCTGAAAGTGCAAAGCCAGGATCCGACCGTACCGGTGAGCACCATTGACATTACCGATTTCTTGTACTCAGCTAACTTGATTTATTCCTTGTCTGAAAAAGCGAATATCCGGGTGGCTGCTTCGCAAACGCTGGCACGTCCGAATATGCGCGAATTGGCGCCGTTTCTGCAATTTGATACCAAAAACGGTTTTTTCAATGTGGGTAATCCACTGCTGAAGCGCACCTTGATTCAGAATTATGACATTCGTTATGAATTATATCCTCGTTCCGGCGAATTATTTGCCATCAGCGGTTTTTATAAAATTTTCCAGGACCCGATTATTCGCGCGTTCAACCCACGTGCTACCATCCCAGAATTATCTTTTATCAATGTGGACGAGGCGACCGTGTACGGTGTTGAACTGGAATTCCGCAAAGGGCTGGATTTTGTGGGTCGATTCTTCCAAAATTTTTACTTCAGCACCAACCTGGCGGTGATTCAGTCGAGCTATGACATTCCGGCAGATGAGATTCAGAATTCTAAAAATATCGACTCGACTTACAATCAAACCACACGTCCTTTCCAGGGTCAGGCGCCATACATCGTTAACCTGATTCTGTCTTACATCAATCCTGAGAAAGGCTGGGAAGCTTCGCTGGCGTACAATGTATCGGGCGAAAAACTGTTTAATATTGCACTTTTTGCAACACCTGATATTTACGAACAGCCTTTTCCGCTGTTGAATTTTAAGTTGACCAAGCGTTTTGCCGATCGTTATCAGTTTGGCTTTACCGCTCGCAATATCATCAATCCAAGAAACCGTAAAACCCAGACATTCCGAGGGAATGTGGTAGATGCCGAATCATTCCGTATCGGTACCGGTTTAGGACTCAGTTTCTCGTATTTTATACGTTAATTACATTTTTTAGTAAATAAAAATAGCCTGCGATATAATACCGTAGGCTATTTTTTTACTCCTATAATCAAAAATAGTATTATTCATTCTCTCATTATTCATTCTTTCATTATATCACATTCACCTCCGGTGTCAGCCGAATGCCAAATTTTTGCTCCACCGAATCGGCAATATCCAGCGCTAACTGCCAGATTTCCGCACCTTTCGCATTGCCATAATTCACCAGCACCAGGGCTTGTTTATCATAACAACCGGCATCGCCGCGGCGCGTACCTTTCCAGCCACATTGTTCGATGAGCCAGCCCGCCGGCACTTTGATCTTGCCATTTTCACCGGGAAAAGCAGGCATGGCAGGAAATTGTTGTTTTAAAATATGATATGATTCTGGTAATATTTCAGGATTTTTAAAAAAACTACCCGAATTACCAATTTTAGCCGGATCGGGTAATTTGCTGCTGCGAATAGTAATAACGGCGTCACTTACATCATGGATGGTCGGATTTATGATATTTTTTGCGGATAAAACCTCTTGAATAGCGCCGTAAGTAGTATTTATGATATGATTATTAAGCGTCAACTTATAATAAACCCGGGTAATAATGTACTGATCTTTTAGGGCTTTTTTAAAAATGCTCTCGCGATAGCCGAACTGACAAGCGGCTGTATCAAAAACCTGAATATTGCCCGTTGCTCGTTCCATGGCTTCTAGCTGATGAAATACATCTTTAATTTCCACGCCATAAGCACCGATATTCTGCATGGGCGAAGCCCCTACCGTACCCGGAATCAGGGAGAGATTTTCCAAACCGCCAAAATTTTGTGCCAAGCTCCAACGTACCGTTTCATGCCAGTTTTCACCTGCCCCGATTTTTATTATTACATGATCCTCGGTTTTATTTATAATTTCTTTACCTAAAATACTATTTTTTATCACTAAACCATTAAAATCTTGCGTTAATAAAATATTACTACCGCCGCCGAGTATAAAAACAGGTTTGATATTTAGTTGTAAGGCAGTTCGTAATTCTTCCTCTGAATGAATGGCGACAAAATAACGAGCCGTAGCGGCAATGCCAAAGGTATTATAAGGTTGGAGCGACTGATGTTCGAGTATTTGCATATCGGCGTTTTGAAGCTGCAAACTTACGATAGGGAAGCGGAGGCGCCAAACGAAAGTTAGGAAAACAGCGGCAGCCAATATAGTTCAATCAAAATAGGATTACTCGCGCCAAACTAAAGTTTAGCGGACGATAGGCAGCCTTAAGGCTGCACTACGATCTCAAAGCCCCACAAGCCTTTTTGGATGGGCAACGTCACCGTATCACCACGCTCGGCAGCCGGAAAAAGAGCTTCGCGGGTATGAATATTTAGTAATTCCTGTTCTTTATAAAAAAATGTAATGTAATTATCGGGCTGCACGGCTTCACTCGAAGCAGCTCCAAAACGGCTGGAATAGCGCGGCGAGCTTTCGACAAATTCTACCGGAACATTTTGCACTGGATGAAAATGTAGCAAACGATTGCTTAGGCTCACCAACAAAGGCATAGCCAGCGTACATCCAATGGTGCAAAGGGCATAAATCCGCATGCTTCCTACCACGTCGGTTGCCTGCTTTTGTAGCCAATAGCCTAATCCTATTCCAATTATGGCTCCGATGATCGCGGCAATAAGGGTCAGCTTTCCAGCGTGCAAAGTTCGATTAAAGTATTGTATTTCAACACTATACAAGATAGGCAATGCCAGAAAACCCAGCGCAACCAACACCAATTTAAACGGAGGGCTGTTCATCGATGCTGCATTTAATATTGCTAATCAACTTTATACCGACTCAAATTGCAACTTTGCCAGTGCATTGTAAATACCGTCTTCTAACATTGAAAGTGCTTCGTGGGTACCTTGTTCGACGATTTGTCCATTTTCCAGCACATAGATACAATCCACATCCCGAATAGTCGCCAGGCGATGCGCAATAATGATCGAAGTACGATTTTCCATCAGGCGGTTCAACGCTTCCTGTACCAATTTTTCTGATTCAGCGTCGAGCGAAGAAGTCGCTTCATCGAGTAATAAAATCGCCGGGTCTTTCAAAATGGCGCGGGCAATAGCAATCCTTTGCCGCTGCCCCCCAGATAATTTGACACCCCGTTCGCCCACAATCGTATCCAGTGCATCCGGGAACGAGCGAATAAAATCCCAGGCATTGGCTTGTTTAGCGGCTTCTATGACTTCCGCTTCTGTTGCATCGGGTTTACCATATAAAATATTTTCGCGAATGGTGCCACCAAAGAGCAGCACTTCCTGCGGTACAATGGCAATATTCTGGCGATATTTGGATAAATCATAATCGTAAATGGATTTGCCATCGACGAGCATTTGTCCTTCATCTACTTTGTAAAATTGTAGTAGCAATTGCACAATCGTTGACTTGCCAGCGCCGCTTGCGCCCACCAATGCTACTTTCTGACCAGCCCGAATGTTCAGATCAATGCCTTTCAGCACTTCCACATCTTTGCGGGTAGGGTAGCTAAAGCGGACATTCCGATACTCAATATTGCCCTGAAAACGTTCATGCGGTGCCAAATTTACCAACGACGCATCTACTTCACCGGGTCGGTCTAGAATCTCCTGTATGCGCTCGGTTGCACCCAATGCGCTCACCAACTCCGTGTAAAGACTGCCTAAT
>JBKBWT010000372.1:0-6218 GCA_046314415.1 Saprospiraceae bacterium | reverse complement strand
CAAATAGTCCACATACAACTCGAAAGTAGCTGGAAATTTCATCCTCCAAAGGTCGTAACTGTCAAAGAACTTTTTTTTCCTAATTTTTTACCTGCGTAATCTCAGTTCTGTTAATTTTGCTAAATCCCAAAACGATTGTTTATGAGAAAAACGCTTTTACACGGCTTCCTGCTCTTTTTACCATTTTTTTCGCTTGCGCAAAATTCTCTGTCAGGCATTATCAATATTTACGCGGCAGTCACCGCCATTGATACCTGTACCGGAACACTTACGTTGGAAAAAGCCACGGGGTTCACGGCTGGTATGCAGGTGATTGTTATGCAAATGCAAGGTGCCCTTATCAACAATTCCAATAGTGCTAACTTCGGGAATATCAGCAATTTACGCAGCGCCGGCTTGTACGAACGTGCCCGTATCCGCGGGGTAAATGGCAATCAAATTGAGTTGGAAAATACCTTGCTCAACCGCTATAACCTCGATGGCAGTGTGCAGCTCATTTCTTTACCTTCGTATGCGAATGCAATCGTTACAGATACCCTGCTAGCCCAAGCCTGGGATGGTGCCGTCGGCGGCGTGCTGGCATTGGAAGTGACGGATACATTAAGATTGAATGCGCCGATTGAAGCCAGTGGCAGTGGTTTTCGCGGGGGTATTGCCGATATAGAAATAAGCAATAATTGTAATGCGTTGACCAATGCCAATGCGTTTTTTTATAATCTGAATAATTGGCGCGGTGCGTCGAAAGGCGAAGGCATAGCGATTATGACTCCTGATCGGGAAGCCGGGCGCGGTGCCCAAGCGAACGGCGGCGGCGGTGGCAATGATCACAATTCCGGCGGCGGCGGCGGTGGCAATGCCGGTACAGGCGGTCGAGGCGGGAATAACAATGAACCCAATATCTTAGGCTGTGACGGTACTTTCCCTGGTTTGGGTGGTAAAGCGCTCACGGATTTGGAAAATCGCTTATTCCTGGGTGGTGGCGGTGGTGCCGGGCATGAGAACAACGATTTGGGTACCGACGGCGGCAACGGTGGCGGCATTATCATTTTAATTGCTAAAAATCTGGAAGGCAATAATTTCAAAATTGCTGCCAATGGCATAACCCCGCCTATTTCTAATGGCGATGGCGGCGGCGGCGGCGGCGCTGGGGGCACGATTCTGCTGAATATTGAAAACGTGATCAGTTCGATTTTAATTGAAGCCAAAGGCGGCGATGGCGGCAGCATTGACAATCGCAATGGCACGCGCTGCCACGGACCCGGCGGCGGTGGCAGTGGCGGCAGATTGATTGCCTCCGATGCATTACAAATCAGTTATAATCTGAGTCGCGGCATGCCTGGTATGAGCAAAAATTCTACTTCGTGCGGAGCAGGCAGCAATGGCGCGGAACCCGGTGGAGATGGATTCCAGGATAATTTCACCGGCATTCCTCAAAGTGAAGCCGTGAATACCATACCCGCCATCGTAAGCCAGCCACGCAGCGTGCCCGCTTGTGTGAATCAACCGCTTAGTATTGGCATCATCACGAATGGCGCCGCTGTGCAATATCAATGGCAGGTGGATAAAGGGGATGGCATTGGTTTTCAAAATATTACGGATAATGATATTTACAGCAACACATTGACTAGTGAATTAATAATCAGCAATTTACAAGAACAGCTTATTCCTTATATTTTTAGAGTGATCATAACAGGTAGTTGCTTTACACCATTACAATCTGAACCAATTCCGTTGTCGGTACAACCGAGCCCTACCGCGGAATTCGACGTTATAATTGATAATAATATAGTAAATTTCCATAATTTATCTTTGAATGCGGACGAGTATTTCTGGAATTTTGGCGATGGTCAAAGCAGCGATTTGGAAAATCCCACGCATACATTCGCGCAAGCCGGCGATTATACCATAACTTTAACCGCCATAAACAATTGTAATTCAGCCACTTTTACCAAAACAATCACCCTAAACGCCAAACCTGTTGCACAATTCGCTGCCAATGTGACCCAAGGTTGCCAGCCTTTATCTGTCACTTTTGAAAATACGTCTTCGACCAATGCTACCGAATTTACCTGGATTTTGCCGGGTGCCACGCCTAATTTTTCGACCCAACGCAATCCCACTGTAACGTATAATATCAGCGGCAAATACGCGGTGATTCTGATCGCTTCCAATGCCAATGGCGTGGATACCCTGCGGCAGGACAGCTTTATCGTGGTGCAATCCGCACCGAATCCGGCATTTACCATTATGTATAATGATCTGACAATCAACATCAATAATACTTCCAGCAACAGTACCGGCTATACCTGGAATTTTGGCGACGATGCCACCAGCACTGCGGTCAATCCTACACATACTTACTCAAAACCAGGCATTTACACTATATCGCTAACTGCTATCAATGAATGCGGCAGCCAAACGATTACCCAAACCATCAGCGTAGGCGCCGTGCCCAACGCCCTGTTCACCGTCAATCGTCCCAACGGCTGTGCGCCACATCTGGTTAATTTTACGGATGCATCAAGTGGTGCCTACGAATCGCGCGTGTGGGAATTTCCCGGTGGCAATCCGACCATGAGCACAGCGGCTAATCCGCAGGTGATTTATAACAATCCTGGGCAATATGATGTAACCCTTATCATAAAAGGTGCATTAGGAAATGACACACTGCGTAATATAGCTTATATCAATGTATTACCCTCTCCCATTCCAAGTTTTTCTTATGTAATAAATGGAAATACTGTTACATTTAACAATACTTCCAGCAATGCGCAAACGTACCAGTGGAACTTCGGCGACGGTCAAACGAGCACGCAACCCAACCCTACCTATACCTTCAGCGCGAGCGGCGTTTATACCATTACCTTGAATGCCTCCAATGCTTATTGTGGGCGCTCCACAAGCCAAACCATTGCTGTAGGCTTAAACAGTACGGAAGATTTATACCAAAGTGGCATTATGATAGCCCCCAATCCTTTTCATAATCAATTATTTATCAATTCAACATTATATAATTATCAGCTGGGATATCAACTATATAATATCCAGGG
Organism: Saprospiraceae bacterium; assembly: GCA_046314415.1. Classification (GTDB taxonomy): domain Bacteria; phylum Bacteroidota; class Bacteroidia; order Chitinophagales; family Saprospiraceae; genus JADJNW01. The sequence continues at coordinate 3,168 of JBKBWT010000372.1, read as the reverse complement.
ACAAGTCCTACAACGTGGCAATTTCACCGGTAAAACCGAACTAAATCTATCTGCATTCGCCAATGGAATGTATATATTACAATTGCAAAATGAAGATAAAATCTGGATAGCAAAAATTGTAAAACAGTAATCAGGCGCTTTCTAATCAATAATTTAGCCCAGGCGTCATTCAGCGCTAAGCTATATTTTTCGCATAAATTAAAATGAAATATGATATTCAAAATTCTAATAAACATTAAATTAAAACCTGATAATCAAATTTTTATACATAAAAATTATATTAAAATAAAATCAGCAAACTCAAATATCATATAAAAACAATCTTTAATCTTCCTCTTTTTTGTAACCAATCCAAATTTCTTCAGTCTTTAATTTCGACAAATACGAATTTTAATATTTGCCGTTTGCGTGATTTTATCTACATTTACGAATAAAATCATATTTCGGAAATGAAAGGCACTTATCTTGGTGAATTTGAAGAATTGGTGCTGCTGGTCGTTGGCACCCTGTTTGACGATGCGTACGGCGTGGCTATTAAACAAGAAATTCTGAGCCAAACCAAACGAAAGGTGACGCTGAGTACCATTCACGCTTCTTTGCATCGGTTGGAGCAAAAAGGCTACGTAAAATCGCGCCTCGGCGACCCTACACAGGCGCGCGGCGGCAAGCGCAAACGCTTATTTACCTTGACCATCTCCGGGGTGAAAGCATTACAAGATGCCCGCGAAATACGTAATAACTTGTGGGAATCCATTCCAAAAATAGCATTTAACATTTAGTATGCGACCAAAACATGATATACAACCGCCACGCTGGGGCACGCGCCTACTGGAATGGCTCTGCAAGGAAGAATTGCTGGAGGAAATCGAAGGCGATTTGTACGAAGAGTTCCAGGAACGCGTGGAACGATTGGGCGAGCGACGTGCGCGTTGGTTGTATAACTGGCAGGCAATCAGCTTTTTACGTCCGTTTGCCTTGAAACATTTCAAGATTACCCGACCACAAAACTCAATAACGATGCTCATTCATTATTTCAAAATCGCACTGCGGAGCTTTTGGCAACAAAAACTCTCCGCCACCATCAACGTACTCAGCCTTTCGCTTGGCATCGGCTGCGCTATTTTGATCTTTTTATTTATACAAAATGAATTTAGTTTTGATACTTTTCATGAAAAAACCGATCAGTTATATCGGATTACCCGGGTTATTAATGATAAAGATCATAATTTTTTAGAAGGAATTGGGACGCATCCTGCCCCTTTTGCGCCCACCGCAAAGGATGAAATACCTGAAATTCAATTGATTACCCGAATTTTAAGCGATAATAATTATATCAAACACGGCGATTTAATTACGGAGGAAGATTATTACTTCGCTGATCCCGATTTTTTTAAAATGTTTTCCTTTCCTTTTCTACAGGGCAATGCTAAAACCGCTTTGGCGGACAATAATAGCGCCGTTATTACCCGGCGGATTGCCGAGAAGTTTTTCCCAAATGATGACCCGATGGGGCAGACGATTTCGGTATTTAGTGATGGACGATATCATGATTTTATAATAAAAGGTGTAATAAAAAATCCACCAAGTAATTCTACTTTTCAATTTGATGTCGTGTTGCCGTATGCCTATTTTCAAACTTATGGCTGGGGGCAGGAAATGCGGGATTTCTGGAACAATAGTTTTTTATCAACATATGCTATGTTGCCTGCGGATGTTGATTTGCGGGCATTACACCAAAAAATGCGGGCATTCTCGCAGCAGCACCCGGTTGCACAAGATTACCTCGAAAGTCATTTCCCGAAAGGGACTTATGGCACTTATCAATTCCAACCGATTACAGCCGTACATTTTGATAATACCATTACGGAATATTTATATCCGCCGAGTCAAAAACGCTATTCTTACATTCTGGGCGGCATTGGATTAATGGTTTTATTAATCGCCTGCATCAATTTTACCATTCTTGCCATCGGACGATCCTCGGCTAGATCCAAGGAAATCGGCATTCGTAAAGTGGTAGGCGCACGCAAAAATCAGGTCGCCAATCAATTTTTAGGTGAATCGTTTTTATTTAGTTTTTTCGGTTTAATGATCGGATTATTACTTGCTTATTTAGTTTTGCCCCAATTTAGTAAATTAGCCAACCGGGAATTTACATTTATCACATTACTAAATAATGAAGCTATCCTGTTTTTAATCGGACTTACTTTAGTGGCGGGTTTAGTAGCAGGATTTTATCCGGCGCTTTTCATTTCGGCGTTCCAACCGGTGGAAAGCATTAAAAATCGCCTAAAATTGGGCAGAACCAATTTATTTACTAAAACGCTCGTCAGCACGCAATTTGTACTTTCTATTGTCTTGGTCATTATTACATTGGTAATGGGTGATCAGCTAAAATACTTGAAAACCAAAGACTTAGGCTTTGACAAAGAACAATTATTGGTGATTCGGCGCAACGGTGTTGACCGGGAAAATTTCTATGCTGTGTATCAAAATGAGTTGCAGAACGACCCAAAAATCGTGAATATCAGCAGCACGGCGGTCGCTTTTACATATGGCGCTTTCAGTTCGGATTTTAAACATGAAGGCAAACAAATTGACTATTCCATTTTGATGGTGGGCGATGATTTTCTGGAAACGATGCGGATGCAGTTGCTTGCCGGACGCGATTTTAATATCAATATTACCAGTGATACCACTGAAAACATCCTTGTAAATGAGGCATTTGTGAAAGCTTTGGGCTGGAAAGACCCGATTGGTAAAAAAGTGATTGGGCTGGAAAATGCCGGTTACAACGAGCCAACGATTATCGGTGTAGTGAAAGACTTCAATTTTGAATCGCTCACCAATACTGTAAAACCGATTTGGATGTTGCTAAAGCCGACAAATACATTGAATGACATGATATTACGTATTCGACCGGAAAATATGCATGCCACCATTGAAAAACTCGAGCGCATCTGGAAAAAACTGGCACCCGACATTCCATTTAATTACAGCTTCATGGATGAACGCATGGCGGCACAGTACGAAACCGAGGAACGCTGGAATAATATTGTAAAATTTGCGGGCATTCTGGCGATTTTTATTGCCTTCTTTGGCATGTTTGGCTTGGTAGCGCTGAGTGTAGCCGGGCGGGCGAAAGAAATGAGCATTCGCAAGGTGTTC
>JBKBWT010000371.1:5697-6243 GCA_046314415.1 Saprospiraceae bacterium | reverse complement strand
TAAAACATAGCTTTGCCATTCCAGGAAGCATTATCATAGCCCGTACCGTCAGAGTCAGCCACATTAATAATTGATAAAATATTGCCACCCTGCCCATTGATGGAATTGCGCCCAAAAGTTTGCCGGAAATATTCATACGCCCGGTTGGCATTGTAATGTGCGGAGACAGCGTTTGCATTATTCCACACATTATTATTGGTAGCAATAAAATATGCCTGGGCTTGATCATTATCATAGGGCGAATTTTGAAAATCGAGCGTCATAATTGCCCCGACCGGCGCACTGGGCATATTCGATTGCGCTGCATTAAACATCGGGCGGGAGGCATCGATTAAATAATAAGCATTGCCATCCTGCCAAACATTGATGGTGCGATTCACCCCCAATAAATCACGCGCCGTAGCAGTGCCCGGCGGCAATTCAGAATAAGTAATATTTTTATTATATGATATACTATTTACATGTTCATGATGTATATTATTACAACCATCCTGCCATTGATCTATTATCGCACCATTGGCAGCATCTACTACATATATCCAGCGA
>JBKBWT010000371.1:4601-5687 GCA_046314415.1 Saprospiraceae bacterium | reverse complement strand
ATAAATGGTAACAAACCAGGCAAGGTGTTCCGCATTTATATCGCTGCTTTTGTGGTATATAAACAACGCTGTTTCAACAGGTTTTCCAGGAATTAATTCTAATTCAGCCGTAGAGAGTTTTTTTACTTTGGCATGCTTGCTCAATTGTGCCACAGCCGCGCGTGCAGCATGTTGCTCGGAAATAGCTGGCGTAAGCTGGGTTAAGGATGGAGTTGGGTAAGAACGCCCATTGAGCAATTGGATGGATTCATCCCACCCATGTAGCACTATTTCAGCGCCATATACTTTAATACCTTTGTATATTTGTTGGGCGCGAAGATGCGTTTGCCCCAGTTCATCGGTTTCGGAAGTAGTAAATGTAAATTCTTCTGCGGCATTTTTTATTTGCATCAAGGTTTGCACCTGTTCCAAATAGCGAAGGGCTTTTTCCTGCCAGTCCATCTTTTCAGTGGCAGCCAGCGGCATTTTACCCGCTATAAAAATAGGTAAGCCCGTTTGCTCATCATAAGTGACCTGCAAACTGCCCTTAGAAATCGGACGGTTTAAAGCTTGTGGTGTTGCCAAGCGCGTTGAGGTAAACCACGTGTTATTGGTAACTTGAGGTACTGCGGCTTTCCAAGGGCGCAGCGGCTTAATATCTTTTAACGGATAAGAACGATCCGCTTTTTTTAATTGGGCGAGGTGTGATTTCATCTGACCATAGCCCAGTCCTGTGATTAAAAGGCTTAGCAGGAGTAGAAGTATTCGCATCTGTAAGGATTTAGAGGATAAATGGTAAATGCTGGTTGATTAAATAGTTTTAATATAATATAATTTTGCAAAGAAGCAAGCATATAATATTAATTAATAATTTAAAGTTTATAAACTTTACATTCAACTATTTAAATAAAAAGGCACTATATTTTTATTTAATTATTGAATTATCAATCTATTGGAATGAAACAGGTTACTTGGTTATCGGTGGTGCTTGTTGGACAAGGGCATGTAATTTATTATAAAATGCCTGGATTTTTGGGTCGGCAGTAAACTCGGGATCGCCCCATTTATAAGTAAATTCGGATTTATCTTTATGTAATGTAATAAAGT
>JBKBWT010000371.1:0-4591 GCA_046314415.1 Saprospiraceae bacterium | reverse complement strand
CTTGGCTTCTTTTGCTGGTAATTGGCTAATTTGCAAATGTGTATTGTCAAAACTATTATATTTAAATAGTTGACCATTAGTTAATAAAGTAAAAGTAGTAACTGCACCGGTAAAGCCGCCGCCATCGCCAAAGCGGAGCTGAAGATCAGGCAAGTTTTCGGGTGTATAGGGTTTACGCTGGCATTGCCAGGATAGGATGGAGATTAAAGATATGAAAAAGAGCAATTTGTATTTCACAGGAGTAATGTTTTTCGTTGGTACTGCAAATTGAAGAAAAAAAGTACGAAAGGCAAATGTTTTTATAAAATGTTGTTGATAAATTGGTTGATAGCCACACCAAATTTGCAAATTTAGACGTATTTAAGAAAACGTTAAATTTTTGATAACACTTTCAATGGGAAAACTGCGCTAAATTGCAGGTTCATTCTTAATATTAAATTTCGAATTAAAAAAGCGAAATAATGAAGCAAATCCTTTTACTCCTTGCCTTTTGTGGGTTCTTTGCCGTGCTGGATGCCAATGCTCAATCTTGCACCAAGAGTGCCGCTGCTAAAGCTGCTGCGCTCGATCAAAACATTGTAAAAAAAGTAAGCACCAGCGGCGATGTAACTTATGTACGGAAAAAAGTGTGTCCTGCTACGGGTGAAGTAACTTATACGAATGTAGAGTATTGCAGTAGAAGTGGGCAATTTATACCTGTATCGGCGAGCTATACTAAACCTTCTTGCAGCAAAAGCATGGCTTCCTGCTCAAAGTATTATAGTAAAAATGCGATGGCAGCCACCTATGATACACCATCTAACTGTACTGCTGCTATGAAAGCTGCCTGCCTGCAAGCCAATCAAAAAACGCAAGCTGCCAAAGCGGCTTTCGCCAGCTTGGACAATCGAGTGGTCAAACCATAATATCATTTGGAATAATGGAGTGGTGGAAATTTAACTTGAAGATTTTCACCACTTCAAGCTTCCAGGTTCCTTTCACTTCACTGCACTTTTGGATACTGTTTCAGAAAAGAGGTTCCCCTGCCGGTATTCCTCGAGCACTTCTCTTACCGTAGCAGTAAGATTTTTAGGTAATTCATCCAGATGGAACCACTGCGCTTCCTTAAATTTATGCGTTTCGCGTGCTTGTAGTTCACCTTCCCACTTATACGCTTTAAAATAAAGCACTATGCGTTGCTGGGCATTTTTTACTTTTTGTAAAACGTGAACCAATTGGAGGTCTTTCTCCTTTAACAAAATTGCTGCTTCTTCGTGGGCTTCCCGCACCAGGCATTGCCGAGCGGATTCGCCTGCTTCAATATTGCCACCGACCAAGGTATAATTGCCACCATTCGGTTTGGTCTGTTTTAGCAGCAAAATTTGTCCTTTATGATACAAAATCAATCGTACTTTCAGTGAAACTTTCATGGGTGCTTTGGTTTGAAAAAGGATACGAATCTACGAGCCTTTTTTATTTAACGGAATCTTTTGCCTTCAGTTAACAATTTGTCACAAAATAAAGCACGTATTTTAAATAGATTTCTATCTGAATGATTCAGGGGTCAAATTGCAAAAAAGAAGGTATAATTTATAATATTAAATTAAATAGAACGATGCCCCGAACATTACCTACATATTGCTTATTTTTTATCTTTGCTCATACAAGAAGCGGAGGGTCACCAAAAAAGGAGTAAAAATCAAAAAAGTGTTGAAAAATAGCGTCTGTATAGCCTGTGCGTTTTATTTTTTTGATTTTTAAGAAAAGCTGCGACCTTTACAGCGATTTTAACGTCAGACTCCCCGTGCGAGGGCAACCATTTACTAACAAAGCCAAACTATCTATGTATTTCGAGAACGTATTGGCAACTATTGGCAACACGCCACTCATCAAACTAAGCCGAGTTTGCAAAGACATACCAGGTACGATCTTAGGTAAAGTCGAAGCGTTCAATCCAGGCAACTCGGCTAAAGATCGCATTGCGTTGTATATGGTGGAAGAAGCTGAACGCAAGGGCAAACTCAAACCGGGTAGTACCATTGTAGAAGCCACCTCCGGCAATACGGGTTTCAGCCTGGCAATGGTGTGTGCGCTTAAAGGCTACAAGTGCGTCCTGACGGTTAGCAGCAAATCATCCAAAGAAAAAATATCCCTCTTGCGGGCGCTGGGGGCGGAGGTCGTGATCTGCCCGGTGGATGTTGAACCCGATGATCCTGCCTCCTATTATATGCGGGCTGAACAGATTGCCAGAGATACCCCTAACTCTTATTACCTCGGGCAAAACTGGAATCAGGATAATTCCAATGCTCATTATCATACAACCGGACCGGAAATCTGGAAGCAAACCGAAGGCAAAGTCACACACTACGTTTGTTGTGTGGGGACAGGTGGTACACTATCCGGCACTGCCCGGTATTTAAAAGAGCAAAACCCGAATATCAAAATTATTGGGGTAGATGCCTATGGTTCCGTATTGAAAAAATATTGGGAAACCGGTGTTCTGGATAAATCAGAGATCGCCTCCTGGAAAGTGGAAGGATTGGGTAAAACCATTATACCAGATAATGTAGATTTTCAACTGATTGATGAATTTATTAAAGTAACCGACCGGAGCAGCGCGCACCGCGCCCGTCAGTTGGCACGTTTGGAAGGGTTACTCATGGGTTATTCCAGTGGTTCGGCTTTACAGGCGGTTTTTCAGATGAAAAAGCAACTTAAACCGGACGATGTTGTAGTGGTGATGTTCCCCGACCATGGCAGTCGCTACGTTGGCAAAATTTATGATGATGACTGGATGAGACAGCAAGGCTTTATGGGCGTACATCATCCAACATCACAATATGATAGTTTTAAGCGTTTGTATAAAAAATACGTACATAAATACAAACGTTATATCCGCCAGACGCTGAGCATTTGACGAGGCAGATAGCGGAGTGGTAAATGCAATTCTTCAAATTTTTATCAAATGATGACTTTTGTTATTGCTAGAAAATAACAAAAGCCCTTAATTTTGTCGCTGTTTTTCTTCCAAATCAAAATTAGCAATCAGATATGGGTTATAATGGCAAAACCGGCTACATCTCGAACGAGAACATTTCTGTGCCGCTGTTCCAAAACAAATGGCTCGATAAGCTGACACGTTCGCACATTGCTATTCCGGTGTCGCTGTTTTTCTTGTACGCCATCGGTTTGTTGTATTACACCAAAATTGCGACCGAACTCAGTAATACTCAAGTAATTGGACTGTTTTTTTGCGGTACGGTTTTTTTAACTTTTGTGGAATACATGGTGCATCGCTTTGCGTATCACCCAGGAGAGCACGCTACCGAATCGCGCCAGAAATTCTGCTATACGGTACATGGTGTTCACCACGATTATCCGAAAGACAAGCAACGCCTCGCAATGCCACCCGCCGCGAGTGTTTTGGTAGCTACGGTCTTACTCATTATTTTCCGCGTGATCTTAGGCAATTATGCCTTTGCATTTCTAGCGGGATTTATGGTAGGCTATGCCTTGTACCTGTTGGTGCATTACAGTGTGCATATTTTCCGAATGCCCAAAAACTTCCTGAAAGCGCTGTGGATCAATCATTCCATCCACCACTACAGCCCGGAGGAAGTAATGTTTGGCGTGTCATCGCCGCTGTGGGATTATGTGTTTGGCACATTGCCAAAGAAAGCACGCAAAAAAAGCGTTGAAGTGAAAGCGTAGCGTTTTAATGAAGAATGAAAAATTAAAGAATTATAATAATGTTATAAAGGCTTTAAATGTGTACATTTAAAGCCTTTATTTTTTATCCGACAAATTTATACCCGACACCCCGGATAGACAGGAAATGCCGGGGATCGTGTGGATCATGCTCAAAGTATTTGCGGAAGCTGAGAATAAAATTATCAATGGTACGCGTGGACGGATACACATCATAACCCCAAACGGATTGTAATATTTGCTGCCGCGACACGACTTCATTTTTACGATCTATTAATAATTTTAATAACATCGCTTCTTTTTTAGTCAAATGCACATTGCCGTTTACACCTTGCGCTTCATATGTTGCGAAATTGACGCGATTGCCATCAAATTCGTAAATATCAGGCGTGTTCTCCGGCGACTTGCTGGTGCGTTGAATGAGTTTTTGCACGCGCAGCAGCAATTCTTCCAGCACATAAGGCTTGGTCAGATAATCATCGGCACCTTTGCGTAAGCCCGTGATGCGATCACTGGAAGTATCTTTAGCGGTAAGCATAATAATGGGCACATCCGTATTGGTGAGGCGCACTTGCTCTGCAATCTGAAATCCATCCACTTCCGGCAGCATGACATCAAGAATCAACAAGTCGAAATGCTGTTCTTTAAAGCGTTTTAGCGCATCTTTCCCATCGGCGGATGCCACTACTTCGTAATTTTCCAATTCAAGGTTTAACTTCAGCGTCTCGCGCAAACTTTCCTCATCTTCCACCAATAAAATTCGCATCATGGTCTAAATGTGTTAATGTGTTTGAGTGTGAATGTGTTTATGTGCGTTTACTTAGTCTATCAGTCGCTCCATCTTTATGGGTAGTTCAATTCTGAAAATCGTCCCTTGGGGTTCATTATCAAGTACTTCTATTGA
>JBKBWT010000370.1:0-6261 GCA_046314415.1 Saprospiraceae bacterium | reverse complement strand
ATCGAGCTAAATCCAATGTTTATCGAGGCGCACCGGCTGGCGGTATTCAACCCGCGCGGTACCGATGTATCGGTCATCCTTGATTTGATGATTCACGATTTGGATATTGTGCTGAGCACGGTAAAATCAGAGGTAAAATTCATCAGCGCCAGTGGCGTAGCCGTGGTGAGCAATACGCCCGATATTGCCAATGCGCGGCTGGAATTTGAAAATGGCTGCGTAGCGAATTTAACTGCCAGTCGTATTTCATTAAAACAAATGCGTAAAGTGCGTCTTTTTCAGAAGGATGCATACATCAGCCTGGATTTTTTGGACAAGCAGGCACAAATTGTGCGTTTGTACGAACAAGATTCAACCAGCATTCCGCTGGATGCCAACCTGATGGAACTCGACACGCCCAACGGAAAAAAAATGATCCACGTCTATATGCCTGAGATAGAGCAGGTAAATGCCATTAAAATGGAGCTGGAAACTTTTGCGCAGAGCATTTTGCAAAATACGACGCCCAAAGTGCCGTTAGAAGATGGGTATAAAGCGCTGAAAGTGGCGCATGATATTGTAAATGAAATTGAGCGGCGGGTGGCGGTTTTGAGTTAGCATATCATAAAATCAGAGATTATGATTGCAAACAGCATATTATTTAATAATTACACCCAAACATTTATATACACGAATACAGCTAAATGAGAACTATCTACCACACTTTAAGCATTATAGCAATATTATTAATTCACTCCTGCGATATAATAAATCCGGAGGAAGCAATTCCCTCTTATATTTATGTGCCTGACTTTCAACTAAATACGAACAGCAATCAAGGTACCAATTCTAATAAAATTACCGATGTATGGGTCACCGTCGGTGATACTTATTTAGGCGTTTACCCCTTACCGGCGCTAATTCCAATTCTGGGGCAAGGCGAACAAAATATTACATTGGAAGCCGGTATTAAGCAAAATGGCATTAATTCTACGGGGGTCGCTTATCCATTTTATCAGCCTTTTCAAACGAAAGTCACACTGGCACCCAATGAGGTGGACACGCTGCGCCCAGTTATTACGTATCGTAATAATACCAAATTCATATTAGTAGAAAATTTTGATAATAACGATCACATATTCCGCACTTTACGTCGGGGAAATGAAGTCAATCGCATTCAGATTGTAAGTCAGAATGCCTTTCAGGGCAACTCGGCACAGGTGACTGTCAACAGAGATAACCCGGTGGCTGAAATTTCTACGGTTACACGTTATAAAAATCCCGGTAGCCAGGGCGTAAGTGTCTATTTAGAAGTAAATTACAAATCTGAAGCAGATGTAATATTTGGCATCGTTGGTTATAGAAACGGCAGTGCTGACCAGCCCGCTTTTCAGGCGGGATTTTCGGCGCGCAATGATTGGAATAAAATATACTTTGACCTCAGTCCTTTACTCGCGGGCAACACGTATGATGAATATCAGGTAGTATTCCAGACCGTATTACCTTCACGAAATAATGTTTTCACCAAAGATAACGCCACGATATGGTTGGACAACATCAAGCTGGTTCACTTCTAACTGCGCCGGCTTCGGCTGCGGTCAGCACAGACAGTAAAACTTCCATGCGCCAGAAGCGTCAGTGGCATACTTTTTTGTACAAACTGGCGGATTTTCTGACGGCTATGCTCGCCTGGGCAGGATTTTACCTGTACCGAAAGGTGATTGAGAATGCGCCGATCAACTTCTCTATCCTGGATGATGTCAACTTTTGGTACGGCATTTTGCTCGTGCCGGTGGGTTGGCTGTTATTATATTCGATCTTCGACCAATATAAAGATATTTACCGGCTTTCACGGTTTGCTACTTTCACGCGCACTTTTTTCCTGAGTTTTATTGGGGTCATATTTTTATTCTTTACCTTAATTTTAGATGATTTTGTAACGAATAATCATACTTATTTCGATTCATTTATCACTTTATTTACTTTACATTTTATATTAACCGCTACGGTGCGTATGATCTTACTCACGCGCGCCAGTCAGCGCCTGAAGGCAGGTTTTATTACTTATAATACGTTGATGATCGGCGGCAATCAAAATGCGCTGGATTTGTACCGGGAAGTAACCGGCAGAAAAAAGGGATTGGGGCATAAATTTGTGGGTTTTATTGACACCAATGGCAAGAGTACCAATGAGTTAGCAGCGTATTTACCCAAAATGGGAAAAATTCCCGATCTGGCAAAAGTCATCAAAACGGAGCATATCGAAGAAGCCATTATTGCTATTGAAACTTCCGAACATAATAAAGTACGGGAAATACTAAATGTTTTATTCGATTATGATAGACAAGTGCTCGTAAAAATCATACCCGATATGTACGATATCATGTTGGGCAATGTAAAAATGAATCATGTCTATGGTGCGGTGCTCATCGAAATCCGGCAGGAACTAATGCCCAAGTGGCAACGCCTGATCAAACGGGCTTTTGATGTCGCCACTTCGCTGATCTTATTGGCGCTACTTTCGCCTTTGTATTTGTACATTGCGTTGCGCGTGCGGCTTTCATCGGATGGACCTATTTTCTTCCAACAAGAGCGTATTGGGCTGAATCACAAGCCATTTATGATTTATAAATTTCGCTCTATGTACCTGAATGCAGAACAACTCGGACCACAACTATCGCACGATGGCGATCCCCGTTGTACCCCCTGGGGCGCTACGATGCGCAAATGGCGATTGGACGAGCTACCGCAATTCTGGAACGTGTTGAAGGGGGATATGAGCATTGTGGGTCCCCGCCCCGAACGTCAATATTTTATAGACCAGATCACGCAGCATGCGCCACATTATAAACATTTACTAAAAGTACGCCCCGGTATTACATCCTGGGGACAGGTAAAATACGGCTATGCTTCAACGGTAGAACAAATGTTGCAACGCTTAAAGTTTGATTTACTTTATATTGAAAACATGTCGCTTGCACTGGATTTTAAAATCATGTTTTATACATTACTTGTTCTATTACAAGGAAAAGGAAAATAAATCATTTACTTTATTATTAAATTTTAGCATATTACATAATTATTTTAACCCTGCTTCCCATCCTGCTTGCTCCGGCTTAACATGATATTGCCGTTTGCGGACAAAAATTTAACGTGTAAAAAAGTAACGAACCCCTTAACTTGCCGTTGTAATCAAAAGATTAAAAAAATTAATTCCAAAAACGGTATCTGATGAAGAAAAGCCTTTTACTCCTCTGGTGCTGCCTGAGCGCAGTGTCTTTCACATTTGCACTAAATAATCCTGCTTTTCCACCGGGTGGATCACCGCGCATCGTTTTAACAGCAGACACTAACACTGTTCTAATAGGTAGTCAGTTATGCATTAAGGTATTATCTTATGGATTTCAGGATATTGATTCTTTACAATTAAGCATCATACCGGGCGGCGTCACCTCGCAGTTCGACAATTTGCGACAATCTCCATCAAACACAGGCATTGCGCAGTATGCAAGTGCCAATGGTTATTTAAATATCACGTGGAAAAATGCAACCCCAGGCGCTGCGCTTCCTGATGGAAGTGTGTTGTTTGAAATCTGTGTAAAGGGGCTTGCTGCTGGCGAAAGTGGCTTACATATTGTAAATTATCCAACTTTTGTAAAAGCATTTAGTAACAATGGGCAAGTACAAGAATTGGCATATAACGCTGACGATTGGCGCTTTACATATTACGTTTTTCCTGAAGAATCCATTGCATTAGCCATTACCGATACAGTAGTGGTGCCCAATGAGCAAATTTGTTTGCGCGTGGAAGTGAGCGCTTTTGATAAAAGCCTGGTAGGCATGCAGTTTGGCATCAAATGGGATCCTAAAATGCTGCAATTCAAACAAGTGCTGAACGGAGATATTGCGAGTATGAACAATCCGCAAAATTTCGGTCTGAACCGCACCAATGAAGGCACTTTGCGCTTTTCCTGGACCGATCCGACGCTGGCGGGCATCCGGCTGAAACCCGGCGATCGTTTTTTTGAAATATGTTTTACCGTGCTCGATACGGTTGGCGTTACGCAAGTTTTCTTCTCTCAGGAAGTGCTGCCATTCGAGTTTTTTGATATTGACCTGAATTTATATAATATTGCCGCACAAAATAGTACGGTGTACATCAGCAACGACCCCGTGGTGCGCCCTGGCGATACCAATCGGGACAAAATTGTCAACCATTGGGATTTATTGAACATTGGCTTGGGATATGGTGCTAATGGCCCCGAACGCAAAAACGCTTCGCTCGATTGGCAAAATCAACTGGTGGGCGATTGGGCAGCAACGACGCCACTTTCGCAGCTTAATTACAAACATTTTGACACCGATGGCAATGGCTTGATTGAAGCCCTGGATGCCCACGCCATTGAAGTAAACTGGCAACGGGAAAGTCAAAATCTTCAGCCCTCCGACCCCATTGAAACTCGGGAGGAAGGCGCTCCTTTATATGTAAAAACCAATCGAATTACCCCTGGTAATCAACAGGTTACCTTCGATATTATGCTCGGCGAAGCCAACAATCAGGCTGCAAATGTATATGGTATTGCGTTTTCAATTACCTACGATGCCTTATTAGAAAATGAAAATGTAACTGCCACATTTGATACATCGTGGCTGGGTAAAGTGCGCGAAGATTTATTGGTTTTCCAGAAAAATGATGCCGCAGCAAAGCGCATTGATATTGCGCTGGTACGCATTGATGGTGCCAATCGCAGCGGTTTCGGCACCATCGGGCAATTGCATTTCACCGTACCGGCTTACACCGGCGAAACACCTACCGATACCATCGCCCTACTCCCCTTCCGCATTGAAAATGTACGCGCCATCGACGCCCTGGAAGCTGTACAGCCGACTACCCCATTGGAAACTACCGCCGTAGTGGACATTAGCACTGGTATTAATAATCCATGGCTGGCGCAAAAAGTGCGCGTTTTTCCGAATCCGGCAAAAGAAATATTACACATTCGCGCCACGGATGTAACGGTGGAAAATATAATATTATATAACACAAATGGACAAGCTGTTTTACAAAATTCGACTCACAATTCATTTGCAATCGAATCGCTGGAGGCGGGCTTGTATTTTTGTAAAATTCTTACGGATAAAGGATTGATTACTAAAAGAATAGCAGTAGTTAGATGAATTTAATTCAGTAAATAAAATTGAATAAACTTGCCAAAAAGATTTTAGAAACGCATTCAAATTCACATCAATATGAAAATTTATTTATTTCTGCTTATTTATCTTGTCGCAAATCAACTAAATGGTCAAGATTTTAGGATTGGCGATTCTACTAATATGATATTGCTTAATTCTAACTTTCGTATTCAAGTGCCTACACCAAATGTTACCGGTGAGCATAATATGAAAAAAAGACTTGATTTAGATCGAGATGGGATTGATGATCTTTTATTTGAGGTTAAGAATTATCGGGATTATAATTATGGTCAGGGATTTATGTATTCATCAGTCTTCTTGCTTAATCCACAAGTACGCGTAGGTGTAGTAAATAGCTATCGGACAAGTGTTTTACCTTTAGAAAAAGGAGATATCCCTCTTAACAACCCTAATTTAAGCTGGGACTCTAAAGATTTTGGGGTTTTTGGATTGCTCTTCGAATATTTCACTTTTGGAGGAGGTGCTGGAGGATCAGGTCATTGGAATGGTGGCTACCAATCAAATGATTCTACCTTACATTACCTGGCTTTTCGGCTTGAAAAACCAGAGGGTTTTAAATATGGATAGTTGCAACTGGGAACTTTTATTGGATGGACGTGTATGCTTAAAGTAACAGAACATGCTATCCAAAATTTTATTACAAAAACTAAAGAAGCATTGTTAGATAGCAAAATTAAAATCTTTCCGAATCCGACGCGCGACATCTTGCATATTCAGACTAGCGAAGTTAAGATAGAACAGGTGGCATTGCACCGAGTGAACGGGCAGTTGATAGCCGAATATTTTAATGTAAATCAATTACCGGTAGAATCGCTGGAGGCGGGTATTTACCTCTGTAAAATTCTTACAGATAAAGGTCTGATTACTAAAAAGATATCCGTAATTCGTTAAATTGCTAAAAACAAGAGGTCTGATGATTTTTACATGCACCAGACCTCTTTATTTACTTTTTATCTGATATTACGCAGCGCATAAATTTTGAAAATTGAGTTCATTGACAGTATGACCTTTAAGCTGAGCAAGTTTGTCCCAGGCAGCTTGGAGAGCAGCGAGGTAAATACGGTGTTT
>JBKBWT010000369.1:0-6287 GCA_046314415.1 Saprospiraceae bacterium | reverse complement strand
CGGCGAAAGCATTGCCCAAACCAACCAGTACATTACATCAGGGAGTTGCGATATTGGCTTTACCGCTAAGTCGGTGGTGATGGCGCCCGAAATGCAAGGCAAAGGTAAATGGGTAGAAATTAATCCGATTACGTATCAGCCTATTGCTCAAGGCGTTATTATGACCAAATCGGGTTTAGAAAAGCATCCGAACCTGAGTAGGGCGTTTGTAAATATGCTGCTCGGCGAAAAAGGACAAGCGATTCTGACTGCGTATGGCTACCGTTTGCCCAATGAAACCATCAAATCCGTTGAAGAGTAATAAGTCATTTTTATTTACTTTTAAAAAATAATTAAATTATAAAATATTGGTAAACAAAGTTTTGTAATTTTTTAATGTAATAAAATTCCTTACATGAGTGCCGATTTCTGGCAAACGTTAGGATTGACGTTTCAATTAGCCACACTCACTACTTTGATTCTGTTATTCGTCGGTATTCCGCTGGCATACTGGCTGGCGTTCGCCCAGTTTCGTGCAAAGCCGCTGGCAGAAGCATTGGTAAGTTTGCCCTTGGTGTTGCCTCCTACGGTACTGGGATTTTATTTGTTGATTGCGTTGGGTCCGAACAGCTGGTTGGGTCAATTTTTATACAATACTTTTAATATTCGTTTGGTATTTACTTTCAGTGGATTACTGTTAGGATCTATCATTTATAGCCTGCCGTTTATGGTGCAGCCGGTTCAAGCCGGTTTTCAAAATTTACCAAAAAATCTAGCCGAAGCGTCTTACATCTTAGGAAAATCCAGATTTATAACCCTTTGGAAAGTGCTATTGCCCAATATCCGACCGGCATTGTTATCGGGTATCGTGCTGGCGTTTGCACACACGGTTGGCGAGTTTGGCGTTATTTTGATGATTGGCGGCAACATTCCCGGTGAAACCCGCGTTGCTTCGATTGCCTTGTACGATGAAGTGGAAAGTTTGAATTATGCCGCGGCAAATCAATACGCAGCAGTGCTGGTCTTATTTTCTTTGTCTATCTTGTTGCTGCTGTATGCATCCAATGCCCGTAAATTTCATTAATGCCAATGAAGTAAAATATCAGTTACAAATAATTGCCAACGAGCGACTTAAATATAAGTTTAAAAAAACGTTTGTTCTCGTCCACGGGGGAATTGACCTTGCAACTCGATTTGCAGGTGCAGGCGGGCGAACGCATTGCCATTCTCGGACCTTCGGGCAGTGGAAAAACTACGCTTTTGCGGATGCTGGCAGGGCTGACAAAGCCTGATAGCGGACATATTATTTTTAATACTCAAATTTGGTTTGATGCTGCCAAAAAAATCAACCGACCGCCCCAGCAACGGCGGGTTGGATTGATGTTTCAGGAATATGCGCTTTTTCCGAATATGACGGTGCGGCAAAATCTGGAATATGCTGCGCAAAAGCCTCATAAACAGGTGGTTAAAGAGTTAATTGACATCGTAGAACTGAACGAACTGGTCGATCGCTATCCGAATACGCTTTCCGGGGGGCAGCAGCAGCGGGTGGCACTGGCACGGGCACTGGCAGCAGAGCCTCAGCTTTTACTACTGGATGAACCCCTGTCTGCATTGGACGCCGATATGCGCGAGCGTTTGCAACAGTACATTATTACTTTACAACATAAATATCAGTTGACCACCATTTGGGTGACGCATAGTGAGGAAGAAGTTCGCAAAGTTGCCCAGCGGGTGCTGCTTTTACAAAATGGGATGCTTACCGAACAGTCTTTTGGCTTAAAATCTGAAGAATATTATGGAATAATTCAGCATGTAAAACAAAAAGAAAATCAACAACTTGTAACGATTGTTTTGAATGCCAAGGAAAAAAATACCCTTGCCGCGGGTAAAACCGTCACTATTCGGGTGAAAGATTGAACTTGTTCATAATATTTTGTAAATCAAGCTACTAACAGTGCTGCGCCAAATACGCCGGCGCTATCGCCGAGTTTAGGTTTTAGAAATAGCGTGTCCAGCCGGTCAACATCGGTGTTAAACGCGTGCTTTTTGGCAACTTCCACCCCTTCGGAGTACAATAGATCAATATTCCCCACACCACCCCCAATGACGATGGCATCGGGATCCAGGATATTAATCACCGTAGCAATGGCTCTACCGAAGAAATAGGTCATACGCTGCAAGGTTTTCTGTGCAGCTTCATCATTACCAGTATAGTACGCATTTACAATATCTTTCATTTTTATTTTAGTACCGGTCAGCCCACTATAATAACGCTCCAAGGCTGGACCCGACAAGACATTCTCCACGCAGCCGGTCAGTCCACAATAACAAGGTCCGCCCGATTCATCCAGAAAATTGTGTCCCCATTCGCCCGCGATACCCTGCCGACCGTTGATCACCTTGTTGCGCACCACTACGCCGCCCCCTACGCCCGTACCCATGATGACGCCAAACACCACTTCGGCATTGGGCAGATGGTCAGGTACCACGCCGAGCACCGCTTCCGCCACCGCAAAGCAATTGGCATCATTAGCCATGGCAACCGGTATTTTTAGCGCTGCTTCGAGGTCTTTTTTCAGCGGCATTCCATTCAGAGCAGTCGTATTACAGTTTTTCATTACCTGAGATTGCGGATTAAGCGAACCCGGCGTACCAATGCCAATGCGTTCGGGCGTGAGCCCGGATTCATTTTTCATCATATCAACCAAAGTAGCTATGCGTTGTACAATATGCTGATAGCCACCCTCTTGTTCGGTGGGAATGCGCAGGCGCACCAGCGTATTCGGATTGCTGGCACTTTCAATAATGGCACCTTCTATTTTGGTGCCCCCCAAATCAATACCCCATAGCGGATTCATAGGTTATGGTTTAGTTTGTTACCCTGCTAAAGTAAAGAAATTTAGCATTTGGAGAAAAAGCTTTTTAATATTAAATATATCCATAAAGCGTTGAGAACGAAAACAAAATTGTCAGTTTCGTATTAAAACTTGTCTAATTTTGTAACTTCGCTTGCTAATTTTGCACAAAATTTTGCAGGGCAAAGATAAAAGGCTATGAAGTAGAAAATATTGAAAATGAGCGCCCTAAATCAAGCAAATTGGCAAGCAAGGCGTTACCAAAAGTAACAATCAACGTCTTAATCCGAAAGCAGGCATTTAATTCATGGCGGAGCATATTGTACCCACGGAAAGCAAGGCTGAAATCAATACACTGGTATTTGAAGTGACCACGACCGATAATGGAGAATCGCCCATTTATCTTTCCGGTGATTTTAATGGCTGGAATGCGGCGGAAGAGATGCTGCGCCTGAAAAAAATAAGCGATCATAAACACCAGTTGCAGATCACGATCGCTCCCGGTTCGCCGGAAACCCTGACTTATAAATATACGCGAGGCAGTTGGGATACTGTAGAAATAGATGAATATGGCAATGAGGTAAAAAGTCGGATTGTACAAACCCGTCAGCAATTGGTACAAGACCACGTACCTCGTTGGAAACAGAATGGACTTTTTTATAATCCAGCTTTATTGCCAAAAAAAGTCATTATATCTGAAAATTTTGAAATACCTCAGTTGATCAAAACCCGCAGAATTGCTGCCTTGCTGCCCCATGATTATGAAAATAGCGACAAAAAATATCCGGTACTTTATTTACAGGATGGACAGAATTTATTTGACGATTTTGCACCTTTTGGCAATTGGGCAGTGGATAAAAAACTGGCAGTGCTGGCGGAACGCGGTATGGGTGACGTAATTATTGTAGCGATTGATCATGCCGAGGAAGCAAGAATTGCTGAGTTTACCCCTTCGATGAAAACCCGATTGGGGCGTGGCGACGGCAAAAAGTACGTTCGGTTTTTGGCAGATACCTTGAAGCCTTATGTGGATAAAACTTTCCGAACCCTGCCAGACCGCCAGCATACCGGCATGGGCGGCAGCTCAATGGGTGGTTTGATTACGATTTACGCCGGACTGATGTACCCGGAAGTGTATGGAAAATTAATGGTATTTTCGCCGTCCTTATGGGTCGTACCTAATATTCATTTTAACCTGATGAACCTCGATGAGCCCTATGATTTAAAAATTTATCTGTACGGCGGAGGCAATGAAGGCGCTTACATGGTGCCGAATATGCAGCGTTTTGTAAGTGCGGTAGAACAAAAAAAATCAGACACGAATATAGATGTAAATTTATCTATTGATCCGAAGGGAAAGCACAATGAAGTTCGTTGGGGAGAAGAATTTCCCAAGGCAATTGAATGGCTATTTTTTAACCAGCAATCCCAAAAGACACAAACGATATGAAATTTGCGGTACTAAACTCACTAGACCAACAACCCCCGGCACTCATTGTGCCAATGATGAATAACGGTGCGCAAGAAGCTGTCTTACAGTCACTTGCAACTGCTACCGGATTGGATGCAGCATTGCTGCAAAGGGATTTTAAAGCTGAATTAGGGGAAATTCAAACATTGTACTTGCCAGGGCAGCGGCTGTATTTATTAGGATTGGGGAGTAAACCACAATTCGCCGATGTCCAAAAAGCGTTTCGAAGTTTTTCGCACAAAATGAAGCAAAAATTTGCTACTCCACTGGGTATCAGCTTTTTGCACGATAATTTGCCTGTCGCACCGATCGCCTGGGCGGAGGCAGCAGTGAATGGACTATTGTTAGGTGCGTATCACCTAGGGCGTTTTAAAACGACCAATTCCGACCAGCATCCATTTGATGATTCGGAAGCACAAATTCAAATTTTTATTGACGAACAATACACCGAAAGTGTACTGAAGGTGGCACAGCGGGCGCAGCTTTTTGCCGAAACACAAATGCAAATGTATGATTTGGTCAATGCGCCGAGCAATAAAAAAATTCCGAATGACCTCGCACAATGGGCAGTAGAATCGGGTAAAAAATATGGCTATCGGGTCGAAATTTGGGATAAAACGGAGATTGAAAGGCAAGGTTTGCATGCATTACTGGCTGTAAATCAAGGTAGTAACCAAGAACCGCGCTTTATCATCATGGAGCACAAACTCGCAGGCGCAAACCTGAAAAAGGTAGGTCTGGTAGGCAAAGGCGTCACTTTCGACACCGGCGGCTTATCCATTAAACCTGCTGCCAATATGCACCTGATGAAGAGCGATATGGGTGGTGCGGCGGCGGTGCTCGGTGCCATGGAAATGCTCGCCAAATTACAATTGCCTATTCACGTCATTGGCGTGGTACCGGCTACTGAAAACAGTGTAGATGCTAATGCCCTTAAACCCAGTGATGTAATTGGCTCTTACAGCGGTAAAACCATCGAAGTGATTGACACAGATGCAGAAGGACGTTTGATTCTAGCCGATGGATTGACGTACGTGGCACGCCATTTTCAACCCGATTATCTCATTAATCTTGCTACGCTTACCGGCAGTACGGTGCGCACTTTTGGGTATCATGTGGCAGGATTATATTGTAATAATGATGACCTGGCAGATCATCTCTTCAAAGTAGGCGAACGCACCGGTGAACGAATATGGCGGCTGCCCATCTGGGACGTGTATAAAGAAGAAGTAAAATCGGATGTAGCTGATGTGCGCAATATTAGCGGTAAACCGGTAGCTGGAGGCATTGCGGCGGCTAAATTCCTGGAAGTTTTTATCGAAAATCATCCTGCCTGGGCGCATCTGGATATTGCCGGCACGGCTTTTGTAGATTCAGAGTTTGCTTCGCAAAGAAGCGCCACGGCTTTTGGGGTAAGACTTTTGCTGGAATTTATGGAAGATTTGACAAAAATCAGTTAATTTGGTCTTGATCCTTTGACCTTAAACAAAGGCAACGTCAGACCTCAAACGAAATATAAAAAACCTGAAACCTAATTTGCCATGACCTTTTTCTGTGTAGCGACTTTTTTCAAAGGAATTGATTTTATAAAAGCCTGTAAAGCAGCCGGTAACACGGTTTACGTACTCACCAAAAAATCGTTGGAACACGAGGCCTGGCCCCATGATTCCATTGACGAAATGTTTTATGTGGAGCACGATTACAACAAGCCGGAAAACCTCGCGCTTATCACCGAAGGTTTAGCGTATGTGATGCGTAGCCGCAAGATTGACCGAATTGTCTCCCTGGATGATTTTGACGTAGAAAAAGGCGCTTACTTGCGCGAGCATTTTCGGGTACCGGGCATGGGTCAAAGCACAGCCCGCTATTTCCGCGACAAGCTTGCTATGCGTGTTCGTGCCGCCGAGGCGGGCATCAATGTACCCGCGTTTAGCCCTTTGTTTAACGATCAGGAAATTCACGAATATACGCAACGTGTT
>JBKBWT010000368.1:0-6296 GCA_046314415.1 Saprospiraceae bacterium | reverse complement strand
TGGTGCACATGAGTCCAATTGATCATGTCTTGGACCGTTAAACCTTTTTCTTCCCAGATTTTATCCATGGCTTCCGTGGCTTTCTGAGCAAAGTAACGCGCCAACAACCATTTGATTTCCAGAAGATTTTCTTCGGAAACATTGTTGGCATATAGTTTTAAAAGCTCCAGTTGTAAATTACTCAATCCCGTATATTGTGCTGCCATTACTGCTGTTTATAATTTCTACAAAAATAAGGGGTTTGAAGTTCATTTTCAATCAAATTCAACAACTGAATTCGTCACGGATTCGTATGCGCAAAGACAATCCCCGCCACCGTTGCCTGTAAAATGCCATACAAAAACCAGGTCAGCACCATGCTAAAACTCACAGCAATAGCGCTAAACGTGATCCACATCGAGGGCAGCGTTGCCACCACGCCATATACAATGCCTAACTCCAGTCCGCGCAACAACGGCACGCCGTTGAATTGATCCTTGAAGCGATTCCAGAACCACGCCAGAGCAAACGATAGGATAAATGGATGAATAAAAAAGAGTAGCGCCCGATCGTCGCCGGGCCAGAACAGCGTCGGATTGTAATATTCTTCCACCACGCTTGGAAAAAACGTAATAGAGAAGTAAATAATGCCAAATGCCATCCCTAGTAGGAGTGCGCCGGAAAATAAAGCAGAAAGAATGAGCTTTCGCATAATATAATGGTTTGTTCAACTCCCGAAAATACGGTTTTTAAAATGACCAGACGATGATTTTTCTCAATGTAGGGCTGCAAGCGTTTTCAACAAGCAAAAAATCCCTATCTTGCTCCTGTTTTGCACCCAATAATCATGAAAAGAACACTTGAAATCTGTGTAGATTCCATCGCTTCGGCGCTCAAAGCGCAGGAAGGCGGTGCCGATCGGATTGAATTATGTGAAAATCTAGCGCAGGGTGGCGTGACGCCAAGCGCCGGCAAGATTGCGCAAGCCAAACGCCTGCTGCATATTCCGGTGATGGTACTCATTCGTCCGCGTAAAGGCGATTTTTTATATTCCGACCTGGAATTTGAATTAATGCTCGACGATATCAGCCGCGCCAAAGAACTCGGTGCTGACGGAATTGTCTCGGGCGTTTTGCATAAAGATGGCTCGATTGATACGGTGCGTACCAGTTGGCTCGTAGAAGCCGCCCGCCCGCTGCCGTTCACGTTTCATCGGGCTTTTGACATGTGCAAAGACCCTTGGGAAGCCATTCCACAACTTATTCATTTGCATGTGGCGCGCATTCTGACTTCCGGCTTACGCCCAACTGCCCTGGAAGGAATCGAGCATTTGAAAACCTTTGCCGAACTTGCCGGTAATAAAATTTCCATTCTGGCTTGCAGCGAAGTAACGCCCGAAACAGTTGATCCGCTTTTGGCAATCAACGGCTTACACGAATTTCATGCGGCGCTGCGCCGACCCGTTTACAGTGAAATGGAGTTTCGCGGGCTGGCAACCATGGGCGACGAAAGTCTCGACGAAGAATTTACCTGGGATGAGGCGGATTTGACCCTCATTAAAGGCTTGCGTGCCAAACTTAATATGTAACGATAATTATGCTCTTTGAACTAACCAACCCTTGAATATAAATTAGGAATGCGTGCTCTAGGACTCCTATTATTATTATTCCCTTTTAAATTGTTAAGTGTGAATACGACTGAACTCCACCACAACTGGCGCTTTCGGAAGGCTGGCGACAGCACCTGGTATGAGGCGACCGTGCCCGGCGTCGTGCAAATGGATTTATTGCGTCATGGCGTCATTCCTGATCCTTTTTATGGTACCAACGAAGACAGCATTCAATGGATTGAGCGAGAAGACTGGATTTACGAAACGCTCTTCGACCTGCCGAATTTTGATTCTACTAAAAATTACGAACTGGTTTTCAATGGCTTAGACACCTACGCCGAAGTCACTTTAAATGGTGAGATCATTCTCAGCGCCGATAACATGTACCGCCAATGGAAAGTGAATGTCAAACATTTACTCCGATATGAAAAAAATCAGCTCATTATTTACTTTCGCTCGCCGCTGACGGTCAATGCTGATAAATTAAACGGCACACCATATCATAAAACCGCCGAGAATGACGCTCTCAAAGGCGAAAAAGTGAGTGTTTATGCGCGCAAAGCACCCTATCATTTTGGGTGGGACTGGGGTCCGCGCATTGTTACATTTGGCATTTGGCGACCAATACAATTGGTAGAATGGACCGATGTAATCTTGGATGAAGTTCAAATCTATCAGCAGGCGCTTTCCGCCAATCGGGCGGAATTACAAGCGAAGATTAGCTATCGCGGGGAATTGGATTCAACGACGGTCATTCAAATAAAAAATGCCGCGACCAATGAAATATTAGCCACAAAAAATATAATAAATGACGGCAATTATGATACAACGCTCGATTTTATTATAAATAATCCGCAATTCTGGTGGACGCATAATCTGGGAAAACCTCATTTATACGACTTTGTCGTAGAAATTTCACAAAACAATCAAGTATTACATACCAAATCGCTGCGCTTTGGCTTGCGCAAACTGGAGCTCATCCGCGAGAAAGACGCCCACGGCGAGTCCTTTTATTTCAAACTCAACGGCGTGCCGGTTTTTATGAAGGGCGCCAATTACATTCCTTCCGAAACGATGCTGCCCCGGCGCACCACTGCTCAGGTTGACCGCATTCTGAATGATGCCAAAGCCGTGAATATGAACATGATCCGCGTATGGGGCGGCGGCATTTATGAGGAGGATTATTTTTATGACAAATGCGATGAAATGGGCTTGCTCGTATGGCAGGATTTTATGTTTGCCTGCGCAATGTACCCCGGTGTGGATACCAATTTTTACGAAAATGTAAAGCAGGAAGCCATTTATAATGTGAAACGCCTCAGAAACCACGCCAGTATTGCCATTTGGTGCGGTAATAATGAGATTGATATTGCGTGGCACAATTGGGGTTGGCAGGTGCGCTTCGGTATTTTGGGTGCAGCCGCCAGCGAAATGCGTCAATCTTACGAACAACTCTTTCAGGAATTGCTCCCATCCATTGTAAAGCAATACGATCCGCAGCGCACCTACGTCCATTCCTCGCCGCTCAGCGAAGGCGGGAAGTCAAGCAACCTCGACAATGGTTGTATGCACTATTGGAAGCCCTGGAATATGAATGATGACTTCGATGGCTACGAACGCAACGTTGGGCGCTACATGAATGAATACGGTTTTCAGTCTTTCCCCGAAATGGCAACCATTGAGCAATTTGCCACACCCGCCGATTTTTCCTTCGACAGCGAAGTGATGAAAAAACATCAGAAAAGCTACATTGGAAATGGCAGAATTGGCAAGTTCGTAGATAAATATTACACGCCACCCCTCGATTTTGCTGATTTTGTGTACAAAAGTCAACTCGTACAAGCCGAAGGCATTCGCACTGCCATCCGCGCACACCGCCGCGCCATGCCGCGTTGCATGGGTACCGTCTATTGGCAGTTGGATGATTGCTGGCCCGCGCCTTCCTGGTCGAGTATTGATTATTATGGTCGCTGGAAAGCCTTGCATTATGCGCTTCGCGA
The DNA here is from genome assembly GCA_046314415.1 of Saprospiraceae bacterium. GTDB lineage: Bacteria > Bacteroidota > Bacteroidia > Chitinophagales > Saprospiraceae > JADJNW01. The sequence goes on along the minus strand of JBKBWT010000368.1, from coordinate 2,708 downwards.
ATTGTATGCCGACCAACTGATTGTGCCCTGGGAATCGAGCGGCATTCTGCACGTGCAAATTGTCAACGATGCGCTCTATGATATGCCCGTGCGCCTGCAATTGGAATGCTACCGCCTGAATGGCAAACAATTATTTTCCCTGGAAACGCCGGTGAATCTCTGCGGCAATGAGTCGCGCCTCTATGCGGTGTTTAATGTCAAAGACATGCTGCAAAAAGCCCGACGGGATGAAGTATTTGTACGCATTCGGGTGTGGCAGGAAGAAAAAATGGTTGCCCAAACCCTGCATTATTTTGCGCCACCAAAGGATTTAAAATTGCAAACGCCGGGTATTCATTACCAGATTGACGAAACGAATCAAACATTAACACTTTCGGCGAATACACTTGTAAAAAATTTATACCTGTATGCCGATTCTGCCGTGCAATTTGCGGATAATTACTTCGATTTGCTGCCCGGCGAAACCAAAGTTGTGCCTTACAAAGGCGCATTGCAGCAAATGAACTTGAAATGGCGATCCTGTAACGCAAAATAAGCCTGCTTATTCGTCACGTTTGATGTGTTCAACCAGAATCTTGTTGTCCAGGCAGGCTTTTTCTTCTATGCTCCAGTCCAATTCTACGGGCATGGGCAATTTAGATTCGTCCAAATCCAGCGCTATTATTTGTTCCTCTGACAAATCTGCTAGCCAGGTTTTGCCGTCTATTTCTATAAACCAGCCACCGCAACAATAGCATTTCCGATAGTCACGCTCGGTGATAATACCCTCGGCTTCCAGGCTCAAATCATCGCATCGGCAGGCAAGCATCCAAAGTAGCGTCAACAGGAAAAGTGTTTTTTTCATAACTTTTAGGTTAAAAGGATTAAATACCAGGTCGAATGCCCGCAATCAGCCAGCAAATGCTAATTTTCTTTAATCTACAGCAGATTTTATGTGAAAAATCAGTTTAAATCTGCCTATCGTAAAACAAAATCCTGATACACTGCACTTTATCCAGGCTATTTTATAATTAAGACAGGCTTTTGCAGCAGAAAAGTTGGCAAGAAAAGCAGGAGAAAAGCCATTTATGTTTTGCTGATAGGCAGTTAAAAAGCTCCATTTTACATATTTACTTTTTTAGCAGGCTATTTTTAGAATATGTATAAAATTATAAAAGCATTTTGTTTTAACCACTAAGAACACAAAGCACACTAAGCATTCTTAGGAAGTAGCACGCAGTTGCATGATTGGCAGAATGAAACCAATTGAACAAATCTAGGTGTTCTAAGTGGGCTTAGTGGTGAAATTAAAACAACTTCTTAAATGTTTACAGGGCGTTGTCATTTTTTAAAAGGGGTATTTTGTTTTAAAATAGGGGTATTTTGTTTGATAGATGGCGTTTTTCAAGTAGAAAACGCCATTTTCCAAGTGAAAAACGCCGTTTTTTGTTTTAAATACGGGGATTCCTGTTTCATAATGGCGTTTTTTGTTTGACAGATGGCATTATTGTTTTAAAATATGCCATTTTCCACTTGAAAAATGACGATTTCCGTTTTAAATTCGACGATTTCCGTTTTAAAAATGGCATTTACAACTTTCCAGGAGGGTATCACACTTTTAAAATAAGCTATTTTTGTTTTAAAATTGCCTAATCTATTGTTCTAATAGCCACTTCAAATATAAAATTCTAAAAGGTTAGAATAAAAAATTTATAAACGGAGCTAAAAATGCCTTCCCAAATAATTGAATTTACCCTTATTTGGGAAGAAACTACCTGTTTCTGGTCGTTTTATGGCAATAATAAATCAATGATTGCCAGATAAGCGGTCTTATTTTACCCTTTCAAAAGGAATATTCCAAGCCCGACCGGTGGTAAAGGCAAACCGAACAATTTTACCGCTTTTGTCGCGCTGAAATTCGAGGACTTCGCCGCTTGAATTTTGAAAAGCATCTTTGTAGTAAGGCTTGAGCGTAGCCCGAAGGTCAGGTTTAATAAACGTTTCGAGCTTATCTCCTTTTAATTCTACATAAATCGTCAAATCCACGTCATCACTGTGATACGCGCCGACAAAGTTTTGCAATTCCTTTTGATTTGGCACAAAAGATTCCTTTTTTACGTAAGTCGCCGAGTCACCATTGGACGTGTAGCGCACAAATTTGTTTTCGGCAAATTCCAATCGGGCGCTACCCTGGTAAAATGTATTAATTTTAGTGGCTTGTAAGGGACGACCGTAGGCTTGCAGCAGCTCATCTTTTACTTCCAGGCGCATAAAATCGTCGTTGCGCACATTTTTGTACAAGCCCGCTTTTTGTTGTAAGGAATTTTTGTCGGGTACAATGGTTCCCAGCATTGGCTCATCGGCTATCCGCTCGCCTAGGAATAGCGCTATTACTTTCATACCTACCTCTCCCGGATTTACATTGGCATCATTGCTCAAAAAAGCGACGGAAATATCGGGTTCGGGGTAGTATGCCAGCCAGGCGCGGTAGCCTGCCGTAGCGCCGCTGTGACTGATTTCTTTAAAGCCGTTGTATTCCGAAATGCGTAGCCCGGCTGCATAATCTACCGAGACACCAATATTTGTTTTTGCGGCTACCAATTGTATAGCAGCAAAGGTTTTGCCGCCAATTTGGCGGGTTTTATAATTCTGATTCCAAGTAATCAAATCAGCAGTGGTTGTCAGCAAGCCACCGTTGCCATGTACCATTTCAAAAGGCATATTTTGCA
>JBKBWT010000367.1:0-6305 GCA_046314415.1 Saprospiraceae bacterium | reverse complement strand
TGCAGAAACGGGCAACGAAAAAGTCAAATTTCAACCGGAACTCAATTACATTCAAAAAGGCTATACCACCCGTCAGTTTAATGGTTCTGCCCGCAATACGATTACTTACCTTGATGTGCCGTTGCTGGTCAAAGTCAACGTGGCGCATGGTAACAACACCACTTTTTATCTTTTGAGTGGTATAACGCCAGGCTATGGGTTGAGTGGCAGAGGTAAAGCAAATGATCAGACTGATAAGTTGGACTGGGATCGTGAGGGCTTTCGGCGCTTCGATTTTGGCATTCCTTTGGGCGCTTCCGTCAATGTGGCTTCTCCTACCGGTGCACTGGTACTAGATGCCCGTTATCACTTCGGCATTGCCAACATTATTGACGATACTTCTGCTACCCTGCGTAACCGCGGGTTTACGCTTTCTGTTGGGTATCGCTTTGGAAAATAATTGATACTTATTTTAAACTATATCAGTATGAAATTCATATGGCTACTCAGTTTAATCCTGGTTTGCAGCACTGTACTTCCTTCATTCTGTCAGGATACTCCTTCCAAAAATAAAAAACGTCGCAACAATGGCGCTGATCTCTCGCTGGGGCTGAGTCATGGCGTTTGGAAGAATGATCTATCCAATGTTTTTGGATTGGGTTTAAAGGCGAATCTGGGACTCACCTACGAAACATCCAATAAAATATGGCTCTCGCCTTACATCGGCGGGCAGGCTTTTGGCAAATCCGTAGGCGATCTCGATGGTATTCGGGAGGTGTTGCTGCGCGTCAATGGTGGTTTGCAAATAGACTATTTTGCTTTTGGTAAAAACAGCCATTTCAATCCTGTTGCCAGTGTGCAGTATTCCTGGGTGAGCAGCTATTTTGTCAATGAGTTGTATAATTTTAACAACCAAGAAACAACTTTTCGCTTGAGCGATCCCTCGATGGTGGCGCACACCGTTTCTTTGCTGCCGGGTATGCGTTATCGCGCTTCCTCGGGATTTTACCTAATTTTTGAAATAGATTTGTTGTTTCCTAACATGAAAATTACGGATCGTGTTGCCGAACTCTTAAAGAATAATGGATATACAGTGCCTAAGCCCAATATTATGGATCTAAGCCACGCCAGTATTCGCTTTGGCTGGAATTTTTTAAACTAGACTTAGCCCATTATTATGAAAAATGTAATTTTCCTTCTTTTATTATTTACTTTATTTATAAGCGGATGCGGCAATCCTAATACGATCTTATTGTCGGAAGCCGACATTGAAACAGAAGTAAACCCAGAGATAGGTTATTTACTTAAAAATAATCAGTTTTATGCTTATTTGGAAGATGCCAACACAATTCGTGGTTTAGGCGATCGAAAGCCTTTTTACACCGAAGATGATTTTCAGTCTTTTTATCAGAAAGAACAGGCAGTTCCTTTACTCGTTAATTATCAATTTCCAAGTTTTAGAAGTGGTGGAAATATTGCTTCCTTCAGTAATTCCATTTATGGCAATACTTTACATGTCACCAAAGACGGCGGCATTTCCTGGGTGGACGTTTCTTTAAATGACATTAATAATCGGGATCAATTTCATCAGGCTTTTTTCAAAAATAACAGAGGTTGGGTTATTACTTATTATTCATTTAGTGATGGAATTTATACAAAGATTTATAGCGTGGTTGCCGATCAGCTCTTTTTTCTGAGCGCGATTGAAAATTATGCCCCAGTAGATATTATATTTTTAAATGAGCAAGTCGGATATATTTTATTAAAAAAAGAACATGTAGAAAATACCCAACTCATTTTCGAAGGCAATTTTTTGTCAAAAACCACTGATGGCGGAAGAACATGGTCCACTCCGACGCTCGTCACCAAAGAAACAAGCTTGCTCAATCTTACTGCTTTTAATGAACAACATCTAGTGGCTTATACTTTGCAAGGTTCATCAGTGCCTATTCTGGATGATTTTTTTTCACATGATGGCGGGAAAACCTGGACACCCCGGAAAGCCAAAATTGCGGAAGACCCAAACCCGGAGATCGTGGCATTATCAATTGTAAATGAAAAACTAGGTTTTTATTTAGATGCTGCGCCAAATCTTTATAAAACAGTCGATAGTGGTATAACCTGGACTAAAGTAAGTGAACGAACCACGCCTTTCGGTAATAATTATTTGCAATTTTATGATGAAAATAATGGTATTGCCGGTTGGATGGGTGGCGGCTACGGACCTTGGCTCTTTCGCACCAAAAATGGCGGAAAAACTTGGGATTTAATCATTTATCCATATCCTTACACTATTCGTTGAAAGTTAAAATAGTCATCTGATGACGTTGAAGTCACCAGATGGCTATATTGTTTAATCCTTCCCGTCTGAGATGGGCTTCAAATTTGTAACAGATAACTGCTGAAGAAGGAGTGAAGAAAAAATTAAATATGACAAAGGTAATAGGAGTCCTTATAATAATGTTGGGTATTCTTTGGATATGGTATAGTTTCGATAATTTTTATAAAAATAAAGATACCTATAGATGGTATGCCATATCTAGAAATTTTTTTACGGGAGTCTTTATAGTAATTTTAGGACTGGCAGTATTTTTTGGTATATTCGAGTTGTAATGCAAAAGATTATATAGTTAAACAAGTGGTATCCAGTAGCGTTTATTTTGGCTTTATGCTATGCAATTTTAATTCAAAGCTTGAATATTACTACTGATCTTCAATTATTTAATATTTTTATTTTTACGCCTTCTCCTTGTAAATTTTGTATAAAATACAAAGGTTCAAAGCGGAGCACTTCCACCTTGAACCTTCGAACCATCAACCCTCCTAGCCTAGTATCCCGGATTCTGCGTCACCAAGCCACCGCTCAGGTCCACTTCATTTTGGGGGATGGGGAACAACTCATGCTTGCCTTCCTGGAAACTCTTGCCCTGGGCTTTGAGGAGCGCAGCGGCTCTGCCTTGCCGTACAATGTCAAACCAGCGTTGCTGTTCGAGGGCGAGTTCCACGCGGCGCTCGCGCCAGATCCGCTCGCGGAGTTGTACTTTATCGGTCACCGTCACGTCCGGCAGGATGTTGGTACGGGTGCCACGGGCACGCTTGCGGACTTGGTTCAAGTAGTTCAGCGCTTCTTGTGGCTTGTTGTTTTCATTGAGGGCTTCGGCTGCCATTAGCAGTACATCGGCGTAGCGCAGAATGCGAATATTGCCACCCCCGGCACCGTTAGCCGCATCGGCACGGCGGGGTACCCAGGCTTTTTGATTGTAACGTTCGTTGACAATTTCCGGGTTGTCTTCTACGATTGCCGAGCCATCGGGCAGAATTTCCCCTACGTACAGAATGGTAGCCTCGCGGCGGGGATCACCGGCTTCGTAGGCGCGCACCAGATCATCCGAGGGTCGATTGAAACCCCAGCCCAGATTGGGTACACCTCTGACGCCCTGCACTTCATTGTACTGCGAACCACCCAGACGCTGGGCATCGGCAGTTGCCTGCACTTCAAAAAGAGATTCCGAGGAGTTTTCCCCTTCGCGCAGAAACAGTTTTTCGTAACTGGGATACAAGGCATACTGATTGGAATTGATCACCGACAAGGCATATTGTTCCACCTTGGGAAAATCGCCCAGCGTCAAATACACTCTTGCCAGCATGCCTTCCGCAGCGCCTTTAGTGGCGCGACCCAGGTCAGCCGGGGCATATCCCGAACGCAGGGGCAAAGCCGCAGCAGCTTCGGTTAAATCCTGTATGATTTGGGCATAGACCTGCTCGCGGGTGGCGCGGGGCTGTTTGAATTCATCGGGCGTCAAAGGCTTGATGTTCAGTGGAACTCCACCGAACCAGCGCACCAGATTGAAGTAGAAGTAAGCCCGCAGGAACTTGGCTTCACCTACCAGGCGATTTTTTAACTGCTCATCCATCTCAATTGCCGGGATGCGCTCGATCGCTACATTGGCGCGGTGAATACCTTGGTAATAACCATTCCAGACCGTAAGTGGTGCGAGATTGGTAGAATTCAGCGTGAAATTGTCCAGTTCTAATAAAAAACTGGCATCGGTAGCCGTGCTGCCTTTGTCGGCATCATCGGAGGCAATGTCGGTCATGCCCACATAAGCAAATACGTGTACTTCCCAACGGCGCAGCGTGTTGTAAACCGCATTAACCGCTTCGGCTGCCTGTTCGGGGGTTTGAAAATAAGCATCTTCCGAAACCCTGCCCAGTGGTTCTTTTTCCAAAAAGTCTTCGCTACAAGCGCTTGCCAGCGCAAAGAGGAGAACCGGTAGCCAGATGCGAATCCATATATGTTTCATAATTCAGGTCTTTTTTGATGAAGATACAACAATGATTGATTCATTTAAAATGAAGCATTTAAACCCACCGTATAAACCCGTGAAATCGGGTAAATACCGCGGTCAATGCCGGATTCAAACGGATTGGCATTAACAATTTCGGGGGTGTAGCCGCTGTACTTGGTCCAGTACACCAGGTTGCTGCCCGAGACGTAAACGCGCAGGTTTGATAGGTAAAATTTCTTCGTCAAATCAGCTGGTAGCGTGTAGCCCAATTGTACATTGCGCAAAGCCACGAAAGACCCATCTTCAATAAAGCGCGGCGTAAGCAGGTAGTTGTCACCGCTGTTGGTCACCCGTGGTTCATTGGTGTTTGGATTTTCTGGTGTCCAGAAGTCGAGGTAGGATGTTTCAAAATTGGGCGTATTGAAACGCGCCATTTTTTTAGAATTGATAATCTCGTTGCCTGCCTGACCGGCAAAATCAACCGAGAGTTCAATGCCTTTGAAGTCAACACCCAAGTTCAGACCAAAAACGATGTCGGGAATCGGACTACCCAAAATGGTGCGGTCATCGCCGGTGATGATGCCATCGCCATTGATGTCGCGGAATTTAATATCGCCGGGTTTCGTGTCGGCGCTGCGGTAGAATGCACTCGGATTGCCGGTTCTTTCACGAGCAGCTTGGTTCAAAGCATCCAGTTCCTGCTGCGATTGAATAATACCATCGCTTTCAAAACCATAGAAGGAGCCAATCGGCAAGCCAGCTCTGGTGATGTTGCCCAACTCTCCACCAAAGCCCAAGCCACCGGAACGGTATTCCTCACTGCCATCACTGAGTTGTAATACTTCATTGTCAATGGTAGAACCCGTCAAGGTAATACGATAACCCAAGGTTTTGCGATCTTGCCAGGACAGCAACAGGTCAATTCCCTGGTTACGTACTTTAGCAGCATTGATCACCGGTGGATTTTCTAAGCCCACCGAGCCTGGAATTGGTACAGCCCAGAGGATATCATTGGTGGTACGATTGTAGTAATCAATTTCTGCGGAGAGGCGATTTTTGAAAAAGCCCAATTCAAAACCAATATTGGCTTGCGTAGTGCTTTCCCAACGCAGGTCGGGATTTGACAATTCCAACAAAGAGCCACCATTCAACAGTGATTCACTGGGTCCGAACACTGCAAACAACTGCTGGGCAATCAGAGCTTTACTCGTGTAGTCGCCGATACGGTCGTTACCGGTTTGACCCCAGCCTGCGCGTAGTTTTAAGTTGCTAAACAACTGCTGGTTTTCCATAAAACCTTCTTCGGTAATACGCCAACCCAAAGCGAAAGATGGGAAGTAACCAAAACGATTGTTTTTACCAAAGCGCGAGGAACCATCGGCACGGATCGAGGCAGTAAGTAAATATTTCTCAAAAATCGTAGCATTGGCACGGAACAGGTACGATAAAATGCTGGAGGCAGAAGCCGCATTGGAAATCGTGCGACCATCCAGCGCTGCTAAAGGAAAGAAGCGTAAGGCTTCCGATTCATACGGAAAATCCTGCGCGGAAGCATTCAATATCTGCCAATAATTATCTTGTGCGGTGATACCGCCCACCAAATTCAGCCGAACATTCGTCCACTCTTTATTGTAAGATAACGTATTCTCCCACAGCCAGTTACGACTTTCATACTCGGCTACACTCAGGTTGTTGATTTCGGCTTGTTGTTGTTCTGTTACAAAGAATTTTGGTGTAAACGCCTGGGCACGCTCCCAGAACAGTGTGACGCCAAAACTACTGCGGAAGGTAAAGTTTTTCAAAAAATTAATGTCGGCGTATAAAGTGCCCAATAAGCGGTTGCCACGGCGCTTGTTATCATTTTGGAATGCCAATTGTCCCAATGGATTGCCTACGGAAGAACGCGTAGCTGTATTGCCATATACACCGGTTTCTTCATTAAAGCCAACAACCGTCGGATCAGCGCGGTAGGTATTGCCCACTACATCTGGTGCAATATTTTCATTGGTATGAATGAAAGCAAGGTTGTGCCCGATT
>JBKBWT010000366.1:0-6327 GCA_046314415.1 Saprospiraceae bacterium | reverse complement strand
CTGACTACCGAGCATTTGATTAGTGAGGTAGCGCACTGCGAGCCATTCCAGCCGCCGGTGTCCCTTGATGATTGCTAACTGTTGTACTTCCAGATCGCTCAAAACCAGTTGTTTCAGAAACCATTCCTCGGTTTCCTCAATACGCCAGATCGCTAGCTCCGCATCGTGATTGATGGTATGTTGATAAAAAAAAGGCATGTAAAGGGCAATGTACAATTTGTGTGGAACAATAGGCATTCCGCATTGAAAACCAAATATAAGCAGAATCTGTTGTTCGTATAACTTTTATAAACGATGCCAACGGTACAAGTTCAAAAGATTGCACAATTAACAGGACACAACGCAGCTATTTTTGCGCTGGCGCAAGGCGCTGATCCACAACACTTTCTTTCCGCAGCAGGCGATGGTTGGGTGGTAAGTTGGGATTTGGCGCAGCCGGAACTTGGCAAGCTGATTGCAAAGGTGGATACGCAAGTGTTCTCCTTGTTGCCTTTAGTGGCGCACAACAAACTGGTAGTTGGGAACATGAATGGCGGGGTGCATTGGGTGGATTTAGCAAATCCCGACGCTACCAAAAATATTTTACATCATCAAAAAGGCGTTTTTGCTATTATATTGGTAAATGAGGATGTAATAACGCTGGGTGGCGAAGGTAAAATCACCCGTTGGTCGGTAGGGGAGAGGCGTTCGCTGGAAAGCCTGCACCTGAGTAATCAAAGCTTGCGTAGCGCCGACTTTAGCCAAATTCGTAATGAAATAGCCGTCGGTGCCAGTGATAATCATATTTATTTATTGGATGCAAGTAAATTGGAAGTGAATAAAATCATTACCAATGCGCATAACAATTCTGTTTTTAGTGTAAAATATAGCCCGGATGGACGTTATCTGCTAAGTGGCGGTCGGGATGCGCATCTGAATATTTGGGATACACATCAAGATTTTCATTTAGTGTCCAGTCAACCGGCACATTGGTTTACGATCAATGATATTGTATTTTCACCTGATACACAATACTTTGCAACTGCCAGCCGCGATAAAACGATTAAAATCTGGGATGCAAATACGTTTGAGCTATTAAAAGTGCTCGACACCATTCGTGATGGTGGGCATATTAATTCGGTGAATCGCTTATTATGGGCTGCATATAATAACTACTTAATGTCCTGCAGTGATGACCGGAGTATTATAATATGGAAAGTTGAAGCATAGCGCAAGGAACTTTTATCAAATTTTCTGTAGTTTTGTACATAAAGATATTGGTAATGAGGACTATAAAAATAGAAGTGCAGAACGAGCGGCAGCTGGAACTCCTACAAATGTTGGCAAGTATGACCGGTATGCGCGTGGTAGATGATGCCCCTTCGGAAGAGGATTTAGCGCGGGCACGAGCGATTATTGATGCTGGGGTGCCTGAAATGACCGAATCACGCCTGAATGAAATGCTGGAATGGCTCGAGGAGGGTCGCGCCGATAGAGAATTACCATTTGAAGCCCGATGAAAATTATTGATAGTAATATAATTATTTATTCCATTGATCCTCAGTATAGTTATCTTCGCCCCTTGGTGAAGAACGCTGCTCATTATGTATCGGCAATAAGTAAAGTAGAGGTTTTGGGTTTTCCGCTTACTGCGGCAGAAGAAGTGTATTTCGATAGCATATTTACTACATTGCAAATCATTCCATTAGATGATTTTGTACTCACCAAGGCTGTCGAATTACGACGTTATTACCGCTTAAAACTCGGTGATTCCTTAATTGCTACCAGCGCATTGGTATTTAATCTTGAGTTACAAACCAGAAATATCACCGATTTTACAAGAATTCCCGGATTAAAAGTTTTTAATCCAATTCCTTGAATCACAACGCCTTTTTTCAGAATTTGCAGGCTTGAACACCAATTATTATGATTGCCAAAAGTCACCTGTTGCTGTTATTGCTGCTGTTGGGCAGCTTCACCTGCGATTCTCCCCAACCTGCGGCGCTGTTGGCGCAGGCGCATATCGCCGACCTTCCTACGCGCGACGAATTGATGAATGCTTTTCGCGAGAGCCGGAAAATATTGCTGGTGTACGGCAGTCAAAATCCGGCAATGGTGAATATTTACGCCGATTTAGCTAAAAAAATGAATGTACGGTCGCGTTTTGCTTCGCTGGAAATCAAACCCTGCGCAGAAGTGACACCGGAAGACTGGCAAACCAAGGCGATTGTATTAATCGGTACGAGCCATTCCAATGCTATTTTACATAAAATAGTAAATGATTTGCCTTTTAAATTTAATAATCAGGCGATTACTTTTGATAATCAGGCTTATCATGATCCTTCAACGGTCGCTTTATTATCATTTTACCCCAATCCATTATATGCCAAATTGCCTATCACGATTATTACTGCGCTTCAGGACGAACCCATTCAAACTTTTTTAGAAAATAAAATGGAAGAAGGCTGGCGCTTATTCGGCTGGTCGGCGTGGAATTATGAAATTTATAAAAATAATAAGCGGCAGGTTTTAGGCATGTTTAACCCTGAAAACTGGTCGCTGGATAGAAAAGTCCATTTTGACTTTTCTGCTTCGGAAATGCCCGTGGCTGAAACCAATCATTTTCGATTTTTTACCCGTCAAAAAACAGCACAAGTTGCTGATATTCAAACATATGCTAAACAGGTGGAGTCAAGTGCCGAACGCATCCATCAGTTTATAGACCCTGCCAAATCCCTGCCGGTTATTCATTATAATCTTTACACTTCTGCGGAAGAAAAGGGACTGATTATTAATAATACAAATGTTTCTAATGTAGATTTTATTAAAAATGAGGTACATACCGTCTGGAATGATTTGTATAAAGATCGGAATTTAGGTAAAGAAAATCAATTATTATTAAGAACCTTATTAGGTAAACCGAAAATAACCGCGCTGGAACAGGGTCTCGCAACTTACTTTGTAAATAACTGGCAGCGAAAAGGTTATGATTACTGGGCTTTACGAATATTTAATTCTGGTAATATTATACCGCTCACAGCTTTATTAAATAATGATAATATTGAGAAAGAATGTAATCTATTGACGACTTGTTTATCGGCTTCTTTGGTTGAATTTTTATTACAAAAACAGGGCAAAATTACATTTTTAAATAATTATATAAAATGGTCGCCTTCGGAGTTGGAAATCAGACAGTTAGAACGAGAATGGTACGCCTGGTTGTCACAAAAATCGAAAAATTTTAAAGCGGACAATTGGGCGAAAAAAGATTTGCCTTATCTCAAGGGCTTCAATTTTGCGCACGAAGGTTATGGCATTTTCAATGGTTATATTTCAAATATGGCAACGCAATCGCTTGACAAACAGGCGAATAGCTTGCATTGTAACGCTACGGCGATTGTGCCTTACACCTTTATGGAAAACCCGAATAAACCTTCGTTTTTGCCGATTGCCAATAGCCCCGGCGATGAAAATGATGAAGGGGTGATTCACTCGGCATATCAGGCGCAAAAACTGGGTATGACGGTGGTGTTAAAACCACAAATCTGGGTGGGGCGTGGCTCTTGGCCCGGTGACATTAATATGAGCAATGAAGCTGATTGGCAGCAGTTTATATATTATTATGAAAAGTGGATTTTACATTATGCCCTGCTTGCTGAGATGTATGGGATAAATGCATTATGTATAGGTACCGAATTTTCAAAAGCGACGCTTGCGCGGGAGCAGGACTGGCGTAATTTAATTCATAAAATTCGCAAATTATATCATGGAAAATTAACCTATGCGGCGAATTGGGGTGAAGAATTCGAAAAAGTCGGCTTTTGGAATGAACTGGATTTTATTGGTTTGAATTCTTATTATCCACTGAGTACCAATTCATTAGCGACAAAAGAAGAATTAAAAAACGGATTTTTAAAAGTATTGGAAAAAGCCGAAAAAGTGCAAAAACGTTATAATAAACCCCTGGTTTTCACCGAAATCGGATTCAAAAGTGTGCAAACGCCCTGGCTCATGCCGCATGAAGCCAGCAATGGCGCGCCTTATTTTGGTGCACATCAGAAATTATGTTATGAAGTGATTTTTGAAAATATTCATAATAAGCCTTGGATTCAAGGAATTATGTGGTGGAAATTTCCTTCATATATTGAGCATCGCGGCATTGAGAATGATGATTTTACCCCCAATCGCAAACCGGCGGAAGCGGTGGTAAAAGAATGGTTTGCGAAAATGCCCTGAAATTGTAACTTCGCGCCACATAAATGATTGATTATTGGCAATTGAAAATTGATAAATGAATGCAATTGTCTAGAATCAATTATCAATTTAAAATAATATGATACTGAGTGATAAAAAAATTCTGGAAGCCATTGAGCGGGGTGAGATTGTGATAGAACCATTTAGTCGGGAGTATCTGGGTACAAATTCTTATGATGTTCATTTAGGAAAATGGCTGGCTACTTATAAAGATGCCGTTCTGGATGCGCGGAAACATAATGAAATCGAGCGCTTTATGATACCCGAAGATGGCTTTATATTACAACCGGATAAATTATATTTAGGCGTCACGGAAGAATATACCGAAACTCATGCCACGGTGCCTTTTTTGGAAGGCAAGTCGAGTGTAGGTCGCCTGGGTATTGATATTCATGCGACGGCGGGCAAGGGTGATGTGGGGTTTTGCAATCACTGGACGCTGGAAATTTCTGTGAGTATGCCGGTGCGGGTGTATGCGGGGATGCCGATTGGACAGCTTATTTACTTCACCGTGGATGGTGATATTGAAAATTATTACAACAAAAAACAAAGCGCTAAATATAATCAGCGCACTGATAAGCCGGTGGAAAGTATGATGTGGAAGAATAAATTTTAATAATAGTAATGTAAAATCTGTCTTATTCATTCACCACATTCCTCGGTTTGCCATGCTCAAAAGCCGCAATATTGCGAATGGTTTCCTCCATCAGGCGTTCGCGGGCTTCCACGCTGCCCCAGGCATTATGCGGCGTTATGATACAATTCTTTACACCGAATAAAATATTCCCATTTTTGGGCGGTTCTTCTGATATTACATCCAAACCGGCACCGGCAATCTGGTCATTTTCAAGGGCTTCTTTTAAATCGGCTTCATTTATTAAGCCACCACGAGCGGTGTTGATAATAAAAGCGCTGGATTTCATTAAAGATAAAAGCTTTTTATTTACAATGCCTTTATTTTCATCAGTCATCGGTGCATGTAATGTAATAACATCACATTTAGTAAATAACTCATTTAAGGGTACAAAAGTTACACCGGGACGTGCGTCGCGTTCTGGATGTTTATGTGTTGCAAGTACTTGCATATCAAAGGCTTGTGCAATGGTGGCGACTTTTTGCCCGATTTTACCGAATCCGTAAATGCCCATCGTTTTACCCGCTAATTCTACAATCGGCGTTTTCCAATACGAAAAATCGCGACAGCGCGTCCATTCGCCATTTAGTACTGTATCATAATGTTGACCAACATGATTGGTTAATTCCAATAACAATGCAAAAACATGCTGTGCGACTGCATCGGTACCATAACCGCTTACATTACAAACCGGAATGTTTTTACTTTTAGCGAATGTAATATCTACATTATTATAACCCGTGGCGGTGACACAAATGCAGCGAAGCTGAGGTAATTGTGTAATAATATCGGCATTTATGATGGTTTTATTTACTAAAATGATTTCCGCTTCGCGCGCACGCATAAGCACTTCATCCGGCGATGAATAATCATAAATCTCTGCATCGCCGAGCGCTTTTAATTTATTCCAGCTCAAATCGCCGGGATTGAGCGTATAGCCGTCGAGCACAACAATTTTTGGGCGGTGTGGAGTTGCGGAAGTTGACATTTTGTATAACTTTGTTGCAAAACTCGGTAAAATTGGCAAAGTCTAATAATTTCCTGCTACAATTGATCAACGACTGGCGCTTTGTAGTAGCGCTTTGTTTAACGTTGGGGCTTGCTCCTTGGCTACCGGAGCCACATATTTGGGGCAAAATTAAATGGATTTCCGGCGGCGCGGTCGGCATGGGATGGATTGACTGGCTGGATTTAGTCATTCATGGGATTCCCTGGGTGCTGGCATTGCGTTTACTAAATAAGCAGTTTGCAGGATTATAATAATTGATTCATTTACCGAGCAATTGCCGCGCAATTATTATAAATTCGCAGGGTTATTTACATTATCGGAACGATAAATAGTTGCTCATGGCAAAATCAGGCGCCTACTTTCGTCGGCTCGATTGGGGTAATCACCTGCTCAATTTTATTGGAACCTGCCTCGGCGTTCTTCTAGCCCTTTATCTGACAAATTATCAGCA
>JBKBWT010000365.1:0-6334 GCA_046314415.1 Saprospiraceae bacterium | reverse complement strand
TAGCTCGATTTCAAAGGCGATCTACCAAGTTTTCAAAGAAACTAATTTACCAATGGCATTTATTTCTAATTTTTGTCCATTGGCTTAATTCTCAAGCATCATACATTTTATAACACAACCCTTTTTATAACCTGAATGTAACCCAATTGTTTGAAATGTGCAAATCTGCATAGACCGGGGTGGACACTTATTCGACGAGTAAATGTTAAAAAATTCTTATGAAACAGCGCAACGTTGGTTTTCCTGGGGATTCCCGCTATTTTTGAAAAAAAATTTCCCATGCATCAGGCATCGTTTTATTCTCGCGCTGTAATCATTGTGTTTTTGTCCATTGGCACAATGGTGGCTTTTGCACAACAAACCGTAACGCTGACTGCAAAACTCAATGCTTGCAAAATGGAGTTGGCATTGTATCGCTTCAATGGATTTGATTTTGAAGTGGTGCAAAAAGCAACGACCGTGAACGACAGCACGTTTAAATTTGCTATAACAAAATCAGCAAATCCTAATTTTTATTACCTCGGTGAAAGAAAGGAAACCCTGACGCCACTGCTGTTGGGTACGGAGAAAGAGGTAACGGTGGAAGGTAATTGCCGTTCGATCAATCAGTTGAAATTTGTGAATTCAACTCTGAATCAGGAATACGTCGCATTGAAAAATCAGCTCAACGCCCAGAAGCGCCGCAGTACACAGTTGTCGCGTCAGTACCAGTCGGTGATGGGCAACATGCTGGAAATGAAAAAAGTGGCGGCAGAAATGAAGGTGCTGGATGACGAAAGATTGAAATACCTCGATTCGTTGAAACAGAAGCAGCCCTTTTTTGCCAAAATTGTAGCATTGGAAATGTATTTGAGCTATGCGAACAATGGCGACAGCTACCCCAATGAAGTCGAGTATTTCGCCGGAGAGTATTTCCGCTTTGTAGATTTCAAAGATAAAGCTTACGAAAGCCTGCCCTGGGTATATGAATCTTTCAAAACCTATGCCAGTACCCTGGCACCGATGGGTTTTGACGAAGGCGTGCTGCGCGGGCATTTTGAGAAGACCTTGCAACGCATTCCCAAAGGTAGCCGTACTAGATTGTATGCATTTAGTGGCATTATGACCGCACTCAAGCAAACCCAGAATGCCGAGTATGGTTATTTCGCTGAGCAGTTTGTCAATGAATTTAAAGCAGAAATGCCCGAATTGACAGCGCAGATTAAGAAGCAATTGGAGTACGCTAAATCTTTTGAGATTGGCGGTACAGCGCCGGATTTTACCCAGCAGACTCCCGACGGTAAAGATTTAAAACTCAGTGATTTACGTGGAAAAGTAGTGCTGATTGATTTCTGGGCAAGCTGGTGCGGACCCTGCCGCCGTGAAAACCCCAATGTGGTAAAAGTATATAGCAAGTACAAGGATAAAGGCTTTGAAATTTTGGGTGTCAGCCTTGATAACAGTCGCGAGCGCTGGCTCCAGGCAATTCAACAGGATGGCTTAACCTGGCTGCACGTGAGTGATTTGAAATATTGGCAAAATGAGGTAGCCCAGCTCTACAGCGTACGTTCTATTCCGCATACTATTTTGCTCGACGCTGAAGGAAAAATCGTTGCCCGCAACCTGCGCGGACCCGCCTTGGAAGAGAAATTAGCCGAAATCTTTGCGAAACCGTGATTGGTGGAGGGTAAAGGGTATAAAGTAGAGAGTAGAGGGATTTTTAGAACTTGTCCTTGTCCCTCTACCCAGTACCCTCTACCCTCTACTGAGATAAACCAATTCCGAGCAATTCTCCATTCTAAAAATATCCTGTGCCATGCGCTGCATATCGTCGGTCGTCACTTCCTGGTAAAGCCGCGCTTCATCGTTGATCAATTCAGCATGACTTAAGACTTCAAACGACGCTAAATTAATCGCTTTATTCATCGCGCTCATTTCTGAGAAGGTAAGTGCACTTTCCACCTTATTCTGCAATTTTTCCAACTCCACTTGGGGAATCGGATTGCGTTTCAAATCTTCGAGTTCTTCCCAAATTGCTTCCCGCGCCTGTTCCATCGTGATTTCGCCATTGGGTTTGCCTTCAATGATGAATAAGCCAGGATCAAAACTGCCCGTTAAATAACAATCAATCGAACTGAATAATTGCCGCTCTTTTAACAAGCGCCGGAACAAGCGCGAAGACTGTCCATTACTCAAAGTATCTGCCAACAAATCGGTCGCATAAAAATCCCGGCTCAGGCGATCGGGCATGTGGAAAGCCATATAAATGGAGTCCAGCGGCACGTTGGCTTCGTGTATCAAGCAACGAAATTCGGTTTGCTTCGGTTCTTTGGGCAAATTGCGTTTTGGAATAACGCCTGGTGGGATATTGCCAAACCATTTTTCCGCCAAGCCGCGTACATCCTCGGTTTTGACGTTGCCAGCTACCACAAGCACCGCGTTATTCGGGCGATAATATTTGAAATAAAAATCCTTTACATCGTCCATTGTCGCGTCTTCCACATGCTGCATGGTTTTGCCAATGGTGGGCCACTTGTAAGGATGCACTTTATACGTCAAATCCAGCATCAAATGCAGCACATCGCCATAAGGCTGATTCAGGCAGGTTTCTTTGAATTCCTCCACCACCACTTTTTGTTGGGTCTCCAGCACCGACGGGTCAAAATTCAAACTCAGCATCCGATCTGATTCCAGCCAAAACGCAATCTCCAGATTCTGAGCAGGCATCACATCATAAAAACTGGTCATATCGTTGTTGGTAAACGCATTATTCTCGCCACCCGCCATTTGAATCGGGTCGTCAAAATCAGGAATATGCGCCGAACCGCCAAACATCAGGTGTTCAAACAAATGCGCAAACCCCGTTTTATTCGGGTCTTCATCGCGCGCGCCCACATTATACAGCACATTCAGCGTCGCCATCGGCGTACTATCATCTTCGTGCACCAGCACTTTCAAGCCATTGCTTAGCTCAAACCGGGTAAATTGGATCAAGTTTTTTGATTTTTAGATACCAGATGCCAGATACCAGACTTTCTGAGGTACCAACACGTCTGGCATCTCTCTATCTGGCTTATGGCATCCTAAAAAGGCAAAACTACTGCAAAAATTTTAAATCTCGCATCCGCCAAAAGTAAACGTGTTGTCATCTAAATAGTTGTAATGTGCTTATCTGGTTGTCTGGTTATTTGTTACTTGTTACTTGTTATTTGTTATTTGTGAAATGGCGTTATAAATGGAATAATATAGCATGTAATGAAATGAAAATGCTCCTTATTTCTTTATGTTTTTTTGTAATAAACCAGGTTTTGGGCAAAGTGAAAATGAATTTCAATCAGCAGAAGAGGTATTTATAGTGGTGGATTGTAACCCTGTATTTCCAGGCTGTGAAGATTTTGCAACAACAGAAAAAAAGAAAGCTTGTGCCGATCAGAAATTAAATCAATTTATTCATAACAATATAAAGTATCCAGTAAAAGCAGGTGTGGAAGGGACGGTTATTGCAAATTTTACCATTAAAAAAGATGGAAGCGTTCAGGATATTCAATTGATAAAAAAGCTAAATCTTTGCCAAGCATGTAATAAGGAAGTAATAAGGGTATTAAAATTAATGCCCAGATGGACTCCTGCTTCTGCACGCTGCAGACCTGTTAAAGTAAAATATCAAGTAAAAATAGTGTTTGACTTACAAGAAGAAGGAAAAAATAAACCGGCTAAAGCCGGTGTTACGAACTGGTAGTTTTTCGACAACTGAAAGGGGTGGCTTCCAACTGCGGGAGCGCCCTTTTCGTATTATAATAAAAATTTAATGCAATAATTATATTAATTATTTCTGTTTTGTTTTATTTTGCAGCATATTATTAATACTTTAACTAAATGAAATCATGAAAACTTTATTTACATTGCTCAGTTGCTTTTTAGCAATTCAATTCTTATATGCACAAAACAAAATAATTAAATCCAGTCCTGATTCTAGCGGTGTATGGAGAGTGGTAGAAGAAATGCCACGTTTTCCGGGGTGTGAAGACTTGCCGACTATGGAAGAAAAGAAAGCCTGTGCGGATAAAAAAATGTTGGAATATATTTATAGTGATTTGCAATATCCTATTGAAGCAGCAAGAAATAAGATAGAAGGCACTTGTATTATTACTTTTGTGATTTATGAAGATGGTTATCCAGACGATGCAAGAGTAGTGCGCAGTTTGGGTTATGGCATAGATGAAGAAGCCTTACGTATCATAACGCGCATGCAAGATGATAATATTTTATGGATACCAGGAAAGCAAAATGGAAATCCGGTACGGGTGCAATTTAATATACCGCTCAAATTTATAAACGTCAAATAAATTTTACTTTACACAAAAAATAATAAAAGGGATTTTAGACTAGCAGAATCCCTTTTTTATTATATCTCCCGCCAATTTTTATAAATAATAAGTGAATAACAGCTCTCAATCAGCACATTAGCACAACTTGTCCCGATGTATCGGGATTAGCACATTAGCCCATCAAAATTTTGGCACGATTTTAGTTTCCTTCTTTTTGTCAAACGAAACATACGGGAGAAAACAAAAATGTAATATTCGTATCATGGGATAGTAGTATTTTTAATGGATGATGGCGTATGGATAATTGAATAAAGTGCTGGTTTTTAGGGGCTTCAATTGTCTTTACGCTTTCTCCTTTCAAATTTGGGTTAAGTAGTAATTACAACCTACTATGAGGGAATCGGTATGCGTGAGTAAGGAGCAGTGAGTGGCAAAATCTTATATCATTGTAATGATGACGGTGTGTAGTATAATATTACTGCATTGTCATTTACTGCTTCGCTTCACATTTTATATTTTTTTTATAAAAAAAGCCATTCCTTTTTCAATATTCCCTTAAGACGGTATTAAAAATTGGTATGCTCATTCTACCAGGGTAAGATGCAGCGAGGGAAGGATATTGTAATGAAAGAATGAATAATTGATAATGAATAATGAATAATGAAAGAATGAATGATAAAATGGTAAATAATTAATCGTAAATGGTAAATAATAAAATCCGATTCTTAACATATTAAAGCAATTTTACAATGAAACACTACGACAGCGGTGGCAACATGTTTGCTACGCATTCTGGTAACCTGTTGAAAATCATCCTGGCGCTGGTGCTATTCTTCGGAATGCTCCTGCTGCAAGGCGAATTGTGGGCACAATGCACGATGTTGTGCAAAAATCCGGACCCGTCCGCACCCTTGATGATTCCGATCAATGTAGATTGTGATGCCCAGGTGAAAGCCGTGGATTTTTTGACTGCACCGCAGGATTGTCCGGGGGCGAAAATGCTGACCGTGCGGACTGCGAACAGTGCAGTGGTGGCGCACGGCAAGGATACTTTACAGTTTTTTGCGACCCAGTATTTGAATCAAACCTTGAGTGTGACGGTAACGGATAGCCTGAGTGGTACGATTTGCGTGAATTTCATTGTAGTAGTGGATAAAACGCCGCCGGAAATCAATTGTAAAGATACGACTATTACGTGCGTGGACGAAGTGCGTTTGCTTTCAGCGCAGATACCCTTAGTAACGGATAATTGTGAAGTGAATGTAAATGTGGCGTATTTGGATGAATTGGTCGGTAATAATTGTGATAAAATCATTAAGCGGACCTGGATTGCAGTGGATCGCAGTGGAAATGAAGCTACTTGTGTGCAAAATATAACAATTACCCGTTTGCCGCTCGATAGTATTATATTTCCGAGGGATACAGTGCTGCGTTGTGATACCGCGAATGTAATAACTACTCAGGCATTGGGGCAGCCTACGCTGCAAGGGCTGGTTGTTGACAGTTTAGGGAGCATTTGTAATCTGTACGCTACGCATGTGGACAGCCTGCGCCAGATTTGTGGCAATATTGGTTACGAGATTCAACGCTACTGGACCGTGGTGGATAGTTGTTCTAATGAAGTCATGCGGGATACCCAGTTGATTCGGGTGGAAGATAAAACGCCGCCTACCATTTCTATGCAGGAAATTTTGGTGGTGCCTACTGATGCCGGTCAATGTTTTGCTACCGTGAGGTTACCTCAACCCACGCTTGCCGATAATTGTGATCCGAATGCCCGCTTTTACGTCAGCACTTCATATGGCGGAGTTGGACTGGGGCCGCATACTTCGGTGCCCGTTGGGTCGCATACGATTCAATACACTGCGGTGGATACCTGTGGCAATACCCGCGTTTGGACGATGATGGTTCAGGTGGTAGATCAGGAAGCGCCGACGGCTGTTTGTGAGCGATTTACCAGTGTATCCCTGCCCAATGTCGGGGTGGTAAAAGTACCGGCTAAAGTTTTTGACAAAGGCAGTAAAGAC
>JBKBWT010000364.1:0-6348 GCA_046314415.1 Saprospiraceae bacterium | reverse complement strand
ACAACTCGAAAGTAGCTGGAAATTTCATCCTCCAAAGGTCGTAACTGTCAAAGAACTTTTTTTTCCTAATTTTTTACCTGCGTAATCTCAGTTAATTAAAATTATTTACAATATTATAATACTTTATAAAATTCTATAAAAGGCGGCTTTACCCTGTTACCAACCTGGGTTTGTAAAAATAGGTCTTATAATTAGCAGGGTGCAGGCAGGTAAAATAATATACTCGAAGTACAAATAAATGCGTTTTTTATACTACTGCTTCACATTGCCAGACTGTTTAATAACATATTATGCGACTAAAGACTATACTACACATTATAAGTATTTTGTTATTGAGTATTACGTTTAGTAATACCCTTTTTGCCCGGCATATTATTGGTGGGGTTATCACGTATGAATGTCGGGGCAACGGGCGTTATGACTTTGTACTAAAAATGTACCGTGATTGTTACTGTCCGCCACCCTGCGCAGATTTCGACCCGGTGGCTTATATCGGGGTATATCGCTGTAGCGGCGGTAATTGTGACCGATTGACACAGACGAGTACCTATGCGCGGATTGATGTACAGCTTAGCCCTGGCTCGGTCAAGCGCGTGGAAGCGCCGGATTATCCCTGCCTTATTCCGCCGGATATCTGTGTGCAGGAAGCCGAGTACCGCTTTAGTTTGACTTTACCGGTATCCACTGAAAGTTATCATATTTCTTATCAGCGTTGCTGCCGTAATATTACTATTAATAACATTATAGATCCAGAATCGGTAGGTGCCACTTATACAGTAGAAATCACGCCCGAAGCCCAGCAATTGTGCAATAGTAGCCCGGTTTTTAAATCATTCCCGCCTACGGTAATCTGTGCGGATGCCGCACTGGAGTTTGATCACTCGGCTACCGATAAAGATGGCGATCAATTGGTATATGAATTTTGCAGTCCAATCCGGGGCGGCGGTGGTGGTGCCTTAGGATTAGACCCTTTGTATGCTGCGACCTGCATTGGTGCTTATCCTACGCCGGCTTGCCCACCACCTTACGATCAGGTTACTTTTCTGCCTCCGGCTTACTCTTCTATTGCACCTTTGGGTTATGTGAGCGGCACGAATCAGCCGGTTTTAAAAATTGATCCCAACACCGGGATTATCACCGGCCGACCTCAAACGCTGGGGCAGTTTGTGGTGGGCATTTGTGTGTCCGAATATCGGAATGGGGTGCTATTGAGTCGGGTTTTCCGCGATTTTCAGTTCAATGTGGCGCGCTGCGACGCCCAAGTGACCGCCCAAGTAAAAGCCGATGAAGAGATTGACGGCAAGCAGTTTTTAATCAATGCCTGTGGTATTACCGATGTGTATATAGAAAATGAAAGTTTTCAGCGACAGTTTATTCGGAATTTTGAATGGCGCTTTAATATTAATAATACCCTTCAAGTATCAAAAGATTGGAGTCCCACCATTACTTTTCCTGGCGTAGGGCAGTATCAGGGGCAGCTTTTGTTGAATCCCGGTACGGATTGTGGCGACACAGCAACGGTTTTTGTCAATCTCTTTCCAGCTATTAATGCGGATTTTGAATATAAATACGATACCTGTGTAGCCGGACCGGTACAATTCACCGATTTATCCAAATCGGGGGGTGGAGCAATCACTGCCTGGCGTTGGAATTTTGGCGATAGGGACACCTCCAGATTACAGAATCCCAGCCATTTATATAAAAAACCCGGAGATATTCCAGCCACTTTGATTGTCACCGATGTCAACCGCTGCCGGGATACTTTAACAAAAAACATCAAGTATTTTCCGGTACCCAATTTGATTCTCATTGCGCCCAATGCCTTTGAAGGTTGCGCACCGGCAGATATTTTTTTCAATAACCTTTCGACGCCAATTGACGAAACGTATGATATTCGTTGGGATTTCGGTGATGGCGGCACCAGCACAGCCATCAGCCCGACCTACACCTATCAGAATCCTGGTACTTACACAGTTTCCATAGATATTACCTCACCCATTGGTTGTCAGACCGATACCACTTTTAATCAGTTGATCAGCATTCTACAGGCACCGGAAGCTGGATTTACGTTTACGCCTACCGAGCCAAGTAATCTTGATCCGACGGTACGTTTCAGCGATCAGTCACAACGCGCCAACAGTTGGCTTTGGGATTTCGGCAATGGTGCCAGTGCAATTGTGCAAAACCCGGCTTATACTTACCGCGATACAGGTATGTACGTAGTTACGCAAATTGTGACTCACCCAAGTGGCTGCCGCGATACCATGCAACAGATTGTGGACATCCGACCGGAGGTGCGTTATCATCTGCCCAATGCCTTTACACCCAATGGAGATGGCTTGAACGAAGCATACAAAGGTGTAGGCATTATGCTGGGCGCAACCAACTTCAGCTTTACCGTTTGGAATCGCTGGGGCGAACTTATTTTTGAAACGAATAATCCTGAAGAAGGCTGGAATGGCAAGAAAAATAATACCGGCGCCGATTCGCCCAATGGCGTATATGTGGTGGTGGTTACTTTCAATGGACCACGCGGCGAGCCATTTCAGTTTAAAACCTTTGCGACCCTGATAAGGTAATAAACAAGTTGATTATCTTGAATTTGAAATTGGTGAATTTTTATGTATATAATTGTTTTTAATTAGATTATTTTATATATTTGAAATGAATTCGTCTTAACATAATCTAATCCAAAAACGATTAATGTATGAAAAAACTCACCATTTTTCTCAGTCTGTGCTTTAGCGTTTCCATTATTCTAGCTCAAGTATGCACGCCGAATCCTGCCAGCCAGTCTTTCGGATCGGGCAATACGGCTTTCACGGTTTATTTTCCTGGTACCACGGGCAACTCTTGTGCCAATTGTTACACGTACTTAAAAGCAAATAATTTCGGTACAGGAGTATTTACCATAAACGGACAAGCCCAATCTCCTACCAATTATTTGTGTCGATCGCTGGCGCCCTGTAGCTCTCATTATGTACAATATACTTATAATGGGCAATCTTCTTATGGGCTTGTTTATGTTGGAAGACCGACTGTGCAATCCATCAATATGCAAATCACCAATTCGTCGTGTTCGGGTGGTAGCTGTCCATACGGTTGTTCTTGCAATTGTACAAATGTGCCCGTTATGTTTTCGGCTCAAACCTGCCCCGCTATCTCCAACTGGAGTTGGTCAATTAAAGTCACTCAAACGAGTGGAATGTCTTCAACAACAACAACTTATAACTCAAGTGCTCAAAATCCGACTTTGACCATCCCAACCTGGAACGGTGGCACCAAAATAGAAGCATGTTTGAACCTATGTGATGGTTCACAATGCTGTAAAATAGTAAGAGGAGATTGTTTATTAGATGATCCTGAAGAAGTACTGCTCACCAAAGGCAGCAATGAATTCATTTCTGTGCAGCCGGTTCGCGAGCAAATTACAACTAATCTGATATATCCCAATCCGGCGAGTACGCAAATATACCTCGATCCTAAACTGATGGATCAATCCAGTGAACAAATGAACATACAGATTATCAACACTTTAGGCATAAAAACTTATGAAGCACAATTAGAAAGTAACACCTTAAATATTAGTAATTTACCGAATGGGATTTACTTTATAATTGTTAGAAGCAATCGAAAAATTATACACACTGAAAAGATCAGTGTCCGGCGATAGTAAGATTGAACTAAATTTTTCTCTAAAGCTTTTTTAGTTTATGAAAATAATCGTACCTTTGCACCGCTAAATTTAAGACGTTAGATGATAGACGCAAGCCTTTAGATGACGCACTTAGTTTCTTACGCTCTAAGTCACTCAGTCTCTTGGTCTTCTAGTCACATCCTAACCTCTCTTTAAGAACCATTAAATTGACAAAGCGATGGACGCGATCAAATATGTACACGAGCAACTCACGCCTAAGCGCGAGTTCCCTGCTTTCCGCTCCGGTGATAATATTATTGTAAAATACAAAATTGTGGAAGGCGATAAAGAACGCGAACAGGCTTTCCGGGGCGATGTGATTCAAATCAGCGGCGAAGGTGCTACCAAAACTTTCACGGTACGCAAAATTTCTAATGGTGTGGGTGTAGAGCGTATTTTTCCTTTTTCAACGCCTACCATCGTGAGCATCGAAGTAACGAAGCGTGGTAAAGTACGCCAGTCTCGCCTGTTCTACCTGCGTGGTCTGGTAGGTAAGAAATCTCGCATCAAAGAACGTAAGTTTGTGAAACAATAAATTTATATTGCTATGTTTCGCAGGTCCGGGCAATAGTCAAGCGCTGTTGCCCGGATTTTTTTTCGCATCAAGGCAGCTTTCGACTGTAAAATTTGTCCTTTGGTCGAACGTATGGCGTTTTTTATTTGCTTATCTTTATCATTGCACTTTGTTTAGGACAAAGGTACAAGGTACAGGGTATCAGGGCCGCTTCATCGTACTTGTCCCTCTACGCTCTACCTTCTACCCTATACCGAAAAAATGGTAAACGAAAAACTGGACGATATTCTACTTCGCTTGCGCATGGGCGACCGCGCCGCATTGCAGCATGTATTTCACCAGCAATACCCAATGGTGTGCGGGGTGATGCATCGCTTCATTGCAGATCGTAGCACCGTGGAAGATTTGGCGCAGGAAGTATTCGTGCGGTTTTGGGAAAAACGCGAACAAATTCAAATCAATTCTTCGCTCCAAGCTTACCTCCGCCGAATGGCAATCAATGAAGCACTGGGTTATCTGCGCCGCAACAAACATCTGAACGACGAGGAAATCACGCCACAATTCGCTTCGCTCGACCATGACGGCACGGTAGAAGAGCAATATTTGCATAACGAATTAGAAAGTAGTATCCGCAGTGCGATTGATGAGTTGCCGCCCAAATGCCGTACAGTATTTCAACTCAGCCGCTTTGAAGAATTGACTTATCAGGAAATTGCCGATGAAATGGGAATTTCGATAAAAACCGTTGAAAATCAAATGGGTAAGGCATTACGAATTTTACGCGAGCGATTGCGGGGCTATTTGAGTAGTTGGCTACTATAAAATTCGGGTATCCGCAAACACCATAACACTTTAACACCCAAACACTATAATACTATAACACCATACTTAAAGTTATTTTTTTCAAAAAGTAGGGAGTCATCATAGGGGTGTTCAAACATCAATAGCATCCTACAATTTGAAACGGGAACGAGTAAATGGAAGAAACGCTATACACTGATTTAATTGCGAAATATCTGTCCGGCAACATGAGTGCTACAGAGCGGGAATCGCTTTGGACCTGGATAGAAGCTGACACGGAAAATCGCCAATTCTTTGATCAGATGGTGCAGTTGTGGGGCATGTCGGGCGATTATGAGGAAGCGGCTTATCCTGCTGATACCGCACAAGCCTGGTCGAAGTTGGAAGGACGGTTGTTTGGTGGCGCAGTGGCGACAGCAACCGAAGTACCCCAACCATCTAATAAAATCGTACGTCTGTCTATAAAACGTGCGTGGATGGCAGCAGCAGCCGTAATTTTGCTGACGATTTCAGTTGGCATCTGGCTTTATCAAAATCCATTTTCTACTGGTAATCAAGTCATTGTCTATGAAACAAAGGCGCAGGAACGGCGCATGATTGAGTTACCCGATCACAGCAAAGTATGGCTGAACGAAAACACCCGACTTTCTTTTGATACTGTATTTACGGAGCGTGTGGTAATCTTGGAAGGCGAAGCATTTTTTGACGTAGAACATTTGGACGGAAAGCCGTTCACCATTGTTAGCGGCGAAGCCGAAACTCGTGTACTGGGCACTACCTTTAATGTACGGGCTTACCCCAGCGAAGCAAAAGTGGAAGTCACCGTAGAAACGGGTAAAGTTGCGCTGCAAGATAAAAAGAACACGCAAAAAAAGGTGTTACTCGAAGCCGGTAAGTCGGGCTTTTTTGATAAGCAAACGCAGGAAGTAAAAGAAGTAGAACAAGCCATTTCGAATGCCGACGCCTGGAAAACCCAGCGCCTGGATTTTGATGATACGCCGATTGAAGAAGTGGTACAAGCGCTCGAACGCTATTTTGATATTGAAATGACTATTGAAAATGAGGCGATTATGAATTGCCGCTATAGCATTACACAACCTTACGACACCCCCAGCCTGCCTGAAGTCATCGACGGATTAGAGTTTGTGCTGAATTTGCAAATTGAAAAACAAGATAGCGTCTATATCATTCGAGGAGAAGGTTGTAAATAATTGATAATTGACCATTGGTTATTTACCAATCAACAAATAATCAATTGTCCATTGTAAATAATTGAGTCGCACTTGCTGTATGAAAAACGCCGCCCTACTGTTACACATTGCTTTGTTTTTGACAC
>JBKBWT010000363.1:0-6350 GCA_046314415.1 Saprospiraceae bacterium | reverse complement strand
ACCTATAGAGGTTCTATAAAGATGCTATACAGGTTCTTGCCAGATGTTGTAGAGGTTCAAGGTTTAACCTGTAGAGGTTCTTTGTTGAACCTAGGAAGGTTCTTGCCTGAACCTATAGAGGTTCTTTAACTTACCTTTACAGGTTCTTTAGGTTAGTTTTGGAGGTTCAGGCAACTTGCCAAAGACGATGCCTATACACTGAAAAAGTCAGGAAATACAGCACATCCTACTGATTATCAATTACTTAATCCAAAACCCACGCTAAGTGAGTTTCAGCGGTTTTCAGATTTTGCAAAGCTTAAAGATTTACGAAATCGTATCAAATAATTATCTTGCACGCCATGACAACAACTACGCTACCCGAATACTGGCTGCGCGGATCCGTGGAGGGCATCCCGCTCCTACTCCAGCCCGTGGCGCATGCGCTGCTGCAAGCCCGCGAGGAAATCCATACTTTAATGGGCGATTTTGACGATGCTTACCTGTGGGTCAAACCGGCGGGCAAAGCCTCGGTGGGATTTCATTTGCAGCATTTGACGGGGGTATTGGATCGGCTGTTCACGTATGCGCGCGGCGCAACTTTGTCACTTGAGCAGTTACAATATTTAAAATCGGAAGGGGTATCGGTCGAAACGAGTGCATCCGTGTTGGTAGAAAGGTTCAATCAACAAGTGGAAAGGTCATTGGAGCAGTTGAAAGCAACCAACCCTGAAAGCCTATTGGACTTCCGGGGCGTAGGGCGGCAGCAATTGCCTTCTACCGTGCAGGGTTTATTGTTTCATGCAGCAGAGCATACCATGCGGCATTTGGGGCAATTGTTGATGACGGCTGCGGTAGTGGGACACCTGACAGATAAGTAATGTTGGCATTTTACCAGCAGCAACCTGTTTAATCTATTTTAACGTGCGTTATGGATAAATATCCGATCCCTTCAAGGTCGAAAACCAAATTTTATGTTTTTTGCCATACCTGTTTGACCGCTTTGCGGTCAGGAGCTATTGAGAAGTTAAATGTTTATCCAAAAGGGATGGCTTTGCCATAACAGCAAAAATTAAAGGATGCACCGACCTTAGAGAAGTGCACCTTATTGATTATTAAATACTTACGCACTTCTTAATCGATAACTCACGTTAATTTTAGTGCGTTTTGCCAACGCTACCATCCTTTCAAACTTTTTAAAAGAACCGTATCTTGCCCGCATGAAAGATGCTTACCGCACGCTTAGCACCGAAAGTACCGGCGAATTCAAAGATCGGGGCAGCAAATTTATTGCCTACGCCGCACCGATATTTACAGAAGCGGATTGCCAGCAGTATCTGGAAAGCATGCATAAATTGCATCCCAAAGCCCGCCACCATTGCTACGCGTACCGCCTGGGGTTGGATAAAAACAACTACCGCGCCAACGACGACGGCGAACCCAGCGGCACCGCCGGTCGCCCGATTCTGGGACAAATTGATTCGTACGATGTCACCAATGTTATCATTGTGGTGGTACGCTATTTTGGAGGCACTTTACTGGGTACGTCCGGTCTGATCAATGCTTATAAAACCAGCGCCGCCGACGCGCTCGCCAATGCCGAGATTGTAGAACGAATTGTGGAAGACGTGTACCGGTTTACCTTCGACTACGCGTTGATGAGCAATGTGATGAATGCCGTCAAAAAATTAAATCTTGACATCGTCAAACAGGAATTTACTGACCAAGGCGTATTGGAACTTGCTATTCGCCAGGGTGAGGTGCCTAGGATGCTGTTGCAACTCAAAGCGCTAATCGGCAATCTACGGATTGAAGAAGTGCAGGAAGACACCAAAATTGAGCAACTGCAAATCGAATATTGTTTTACAAGATAATCTTTGCACAATTACCCAACCTTTCCATTTTACCTCGCTGTCTAAAGGAGTACCAAAGGAATTAGAGAACCTAAAGACCAAGAGCATTAAAGACATTAACACAAAAACACTATAAACTATAACACTATAACACGATAGTTATAATCAAAATCACCTGACCAGTCACCTGAAAAAAACAAAAAATGACAACCATGAAAACACGATTTTTTTTATTGAGCGCACTCAGTTTACTCCTCTTTTTTACCTCTTGTGAAAACACCGACGACGAAGCCAATGTAAACGACGATATTGTCGGCGTCTGGAATCTGACGCGCATCACCGGCGGCTTTGCTGGTACGGGCTACCAGGCTGATTTCACGGAGGTGGAGTTTAAAGACAATGGCACTTACCGCATCAACAATCACGACGAAGCCAAAGGCGAAGGCACCTACTCATTTACGAACAACGACAAGCTGATTTTGAAAATGGTACCGAGCGATTCTATTAAAATTGGTTTTGAAGAGTATGCCAAAGAAGTCACTTTTGAAAGAGATAAATTGATCCTGAGTGATCCTTGCTGCGATTTGTTCCAATACGAATTCGGCAAAGCGGGCAATTAACCATCAAGTTTGCGATTGTAACCAAGTGACCCAAGGTTTTCCTTCATTATCCTAAATGAAAATAATCTATACAGGCATTCTGATTCGCTGAGTCAGGGTGCCTTTTTTGTAGCTGAGCCGGGCAACTAAAAATAAATGCGTTTAACATTATTCACAACCAACCTTTAAGACAACTTTAACAGTCTTTAGACATAAAATCTGCAATAGATGCAATAATTTTCGATGTGATTTTTAAAAACACCCGACTATGAAAATTTTTTCCCTTTTCTTATCCGCTCTAGCCGCACTGATTGTGCTACCCGCCTGCGTAGAAAACGATGTAAACAAGGATGAAAAAGATCGTCTGGTAGGCTTCTGGAAAATCAATCGCATCAGCGGCGGCATTACCGGCAGCGGCTACCCGGCAGATTTCACCGCCGTACAGTTTCATCCCGACGGCACCTACACTATACTTGACAACGATGACGTGGTAGGCGAAGGCACCTACGCTTTGGTAAAAGAACAGGACAAATTAATCCTCCGCATACTGCCTAATGACCCGATCAATTTGATATTTGAGTCCCCGGAGAAGGAAATTGTCTTCGCCAGCGACAAACTCCTCATCCGCGACCCGTGTTGTGACTTCTACGAGTATGAATTCCTAAAAGACATCAATTAAGTTGGCTGCTGCAACGTGATTTTCAGCAGATTTGAACTTTATTTTGGCATTGGTTGTAATGCAACTTGAACCAAAGTAAATTCAACGCTTGGGCACGACGTATAAAGTCAAGGAAATATTCTACACGCTGCAAGGCGAAGGCGCACAGACCGGGCGTCCGGCGGTGTTTTGCCGTTTTACCGGCTGCAATTTGTGGAGCGGACGCGAGGAAGACCGATATAAGGCAATCTGCCAGTTTTGTGACACCGATTTTTGGGGAACCGACGGATTGAACGGCGGGCGCTACACGGCGGAAGCATTAGCCGATCAAGTGGCGTCGATTTGGCAGCCTACGCGTGCCATTGGCAAACCTTATGTGGTGTGCACCGGCGGCGAGCCTTTGTTACAATTGGACGAAAAGTTGATAGCAGCCTTGCATCAGCAAGGATTTGAAATCGCAGTAGAAACCAATGGTACTATTGCTGCGCCGGAAGGATTGGATTGGATTTGCGTAAGCCCGAAAGCCGGTTCGGAGTTGATCCTACAAAAAGGCGATGAATTAAAATTGGTCTTTCCCCAGCCTGGAGCGGAGCCAGAACGCTTTGAACACCTCGATTTTACCCACTTCTTTCTACAACCGATGGACGGACCTGAGCAGGCGCGCAACATCCAGTTGACCCTCGATTATTGTTTACAAAATCCGCAGTGGCGTTTGAGTTTGCAGACCCATAAGTTACTGAATATTCCGTAGCTTTGTGCGCTGACAAATGTATAATCCAATGAAAACAAGACTTGTTCTGCTGGTTTGCTGTGCTTTATTAACTCCAATCTTTTCTTATGCACAATTGCAACGGGGCACGTGGCTGCTGGACGGAAGCGCCAATTGGCAAACTGAATTAAAAAAAGGGGTAAATAATGCTGTTTTTTCAGTTTATCCACTTGCGGGCTATGCCTTTTCCGAGCGTTGGTTGGCGGGGGCGCAGGCAGGCGGTCAATTTACCCATTCAAAAAATAACACTACGGCTTACGAGGGCAGCAGCTTGATTTTTTCACCTTTCGTTCGGTATTATATCACTAAACCCAATCCGCATTTCAATTATTTTCTTCAGGTGCGGGCTGGGGTTAATTACACCCGTTCTTCCTTTACCCAGGACTTTTTTGGCGAAAGTGATTTTTCCCGGCGGGATTATGATCTGACCACAACGCTTGGCTTTAACTATTTTATAACGCCATCCCAGGCTTTGGAAGGACGACTTGGTTATATCGTCATTTTATCTGATGCAAAACCCATTCATAGCTTAGGGTTTACCTTAGAACAGCGTTGCTTTTTGCCCAATGAAAAACCTACTCAACCTATCAACGACGTATTTAGTCCCGGCGATTTTTTATTACATTTTGATGTAACAGGAACCTGGCATGATATTGCCGGATATAATGAGTATTTCCTGGAATTCAATCCAACCATCGGTTATTTTATCCATCCGCGTTGGGCAGTGGGCACGGGTTTGCTAATGGGCTTTGCCAATCAAAATCAAATCCTGGAGCTTAGTCCTTTTGCCAGGTATTATTTCGGCGCACAAGGCACTCGTTTTCAGCCTTTTGCAACAGTCAGCACCAGCACTCGTTTTCAATTTGCTGATGAAACTTCCGAACCCAGCTTTTTTAATCTGGATGTAAATGGCGGCATCGGGCTTGATTTTTTTATTACATCCAATGTCGCTTTAGAGGGATTATTACAATATAATCATTATCAGATAGAAGATGCCATCAGTAACCGTCAGTTTCTGAATTTTTCCCTTGGTTTTCAGTTTTTTATTAAGAACTAAATTTATTTTTTTCTTAACCAACTTGCATACAACTTTTCCGTTTATAAAACATTCATTCTCTGAGCAATGCACCTCTGATAATTTAAAAGTAATCGAAATATTATAAACGTGAAATATTTAGTAGCATTCTTCTTTTTTTATTATGCATTATTAAATTATGGCTCTGCCAATGAATTGGATACCGTTCCGACGCCCTTTGGTATAAAGATAGATTTAGCGCCGGAGACGCAGAAATGGCGGGATTTTCAATCGTATGACGGCAAGTTCAGCGTATTGGTTCCCGGCGAATTTACTGAGAATGTAGATTCCATCGAAACGGCAATTGGCATGCTGGCTTATCATACTTTTTTTCACCAGACGAAAGAATCCAATGCTGATAACGTGCTGTACATGTTGAGTTACGTGGATTACCCGGCGGGTGCCATTCATTCCGATTCGACGGAGTTACTCCAGGAATTTTTTACTGAAACGGTGGATGCCGCAGTCAAAGCTGTGAAAGGTGAGTTATTATATGCTAATAATTGGAAATATAAAAATTATCCCGGCAAAGTGTGGCGCATTGATTATTTAGATGGAAAAGCGGTGATTAAAACCAAGGCCTTTGTAGCCAAGCAGCGTTATTATGTGCTGCAAGCCATTGCTAAAAAGGAATATAGTATGAATTTTTCGGCGGATAAATTCCTGGATTCCTTTCAATTAATAGAATGATGAAATCTAACAGGATTAGCTTGATGTTTTGTTTTTACGCAAGAATAAAGTAATTGCTACCATCACCGCGCATACCCCGACGCCCAAGCCCAGGATTTGCCAATCGCCCGCCCAGGTAGTCACCGTACCCAGAAAGCTGACGCCGAGAATAATGACTATAATATTGAGCAACTTGCTTTTCAGGCTATCGAAGTCCTTGATTGCCAGCCATTCCGGCAGTTCGAGCGTATTGTCAATAAACAATTCGTACAAACCAAGCGCTATGATATACATGGCAACGGATAGCAGAAAAATATCCGTGGCTTCTACAAATGCGACGACTAATTCTTTGGCTTTGGCATTGGGTTGAAATAATGCGACGGACAAGCCATATACTTTAACCAGCCCGTAAACCATGAGCGTAACGCCGGAACTAAACAAACCCAATACCGGCAAGACTACCAGGTAACGCGACGCCGACAACAACTGACGCAGGAAAGATTTCATACTACAACTGGCTGCAAAGCGGTTGATTTCGTTTTGCTACTGTAATGAATATGCGAAGTCGGATTTTGGTTCGCAACAAAATCAAACGAACATGATTATCCTACTAAGCGCACCATATAATATAGCGAATTATATACATATTATATCCCAGCCCGATAAGCAGCAGTTTGTACTTTATACACCCATTCCCGGTCGGTTTGGCGCGAACAGTTCAGGCACAAATTATTAATCGGATGCTCAC
>JBKBWT010000362.1:0-6358 GCA_046314415.1 Saprospiraceae bacterium | reverse complement strand
CCAATATGATATGGATATGATATTGGGTATTTGTGCCGGTCTTTGGAATTTTTTAATATGCTGATAATCAATTTGACGCAAGTCTAATAATTTTCACTTTTTGATCTACATCAAATCACCTTTTGATCTAGCTCAAAGGAAATGACCGCCCGTCCCCCCAATTTTGCAGTGTAAAGATTTTTAATCATTTAACTGCAAAACATTATGAATCTTCCCGAAATTTTAAACTATTTTTTAGAAGCGATTAGTGAAACTGCATTTATTTATGCAATTTTTGTAATTCCTTTTTTTGTCGCATTCTGGATTATCTGGAAAAAGAAGTTTCAACCCATTCGTATTCAGGAAGTTAAACGCGCTACTTCTCATCATTTCACACACGATTTGACGCACTCCTTCAGCACTTTTATCGTGTTTGCCATAATGGACGTCGTTTTAATTTATTTACAATCGAAAGGTTTTACATTGATGTATTATGATGTGCAGCAATATGGCTGGTGGTGGATTTTCATCAGTTTTGCATTATTACTTTTTTTAAATGACACTTTTTTTTACTGGTCACACCGGGCAATGCATCATCCCAGATTATATAAATTTTTTCATCGGGTACATCATGAAAGCACCGATCCTTCGCCGTTGACTTCCTTTGCTTTTCATCCTTCGGAAGCCGTTGTTGAAAACATGATGTCTTTTTTATTACCTTTTATAATGCCATTACATTTTGGCGTGATACTCGCCTGGCAGGTTTTTGATATGCTGAATAATGTGTTGGGGCATTTGGGCTATGAGGCGTATCCAAAAGGCTGGACCAAAACACCAATTCTGAAACATATTACAACTTCTACGCATCATAATATGCACCACCAATTATTTAATGGTAATTATGCGCTTTATTTTACCTGGTGGGATAAATGGATGGGCACCGAATTTAAAGATTATGAAAAACGCCACGAGCAAATTTTTGAACGCAAGTACGTCAAAAAATCGCCAGAAGGCTGGTATTTACTCAAGGTTTCGGATATCCGGCAGGAAGCCAATGATGCCTTTACCATTGAATTCGGGGAGGTTCCTTCGGCTTTTGTCGATTTTTTAGCGGGGCAACATGTAACTATAAAAGTAAATATAAAGGGGGAAATATTATATCGTACTTTTTCCATTTCTTCCATTCCGAATGTAAATAATATCATGACTTTGACCATAAAAAAAATCAGGGGTGGAATAGTGACGAACTATCTGGCGGAACACCTGAAAATAGGCGATACGCTGGAAGTAGCCGCTCCGAACGGAAAATTTTACATTCAGCCTGAACCCGCCAATAAAAAACAATATATAATGATTGCCGCCGGTAGTGGCATTACGCCGATCTATAGTATGATAGGCACGTTATTACATTTTGAACCAAAAAGTAAAATTACGCTGCTTTATGCCAATCACAATGATGAGCGCATCATATTCAAGGAAAAATTAACGCAATGGGAAAGCAAACATCCTAAACAATTGAAAATCAAGCATTTCCTGAGTCAGACTGATTCTTATCAAACGGCGATAAATGGTTACATTACAAGCAAATATTTAGAAACAATTGTAAACCGGCATGATAAAAATCAATTGGAATTTTACCTCTGTGGTCCCGAAGTGATGACCAATCAGCTGATAGATGATTTGATGTATCTTGGCATTGAAAAGCATAAGATTCACCGGGAATTATTTTTAATAACTACTCATAATCAGGCAATTATATCCGCAAAATCAACCATAACTGCGCATGTATTCGGCAAATCCTACCAATTTGAAACCCCGGAAGGGCAAAGTATTTTACAAAGTGCGCTGTATCAGCACATTCCGCTGCCTTATTCCTGTCAAAACGGGCTTTGTGGCACCTGCAAAATGAAATGCACCGCAGGTAAAGTCACGATGCAAAATAATCAGGCGCTGTCCGAGCAGGAGGTGAAAGCGGGTTACATCCTCACCTGCCAATCTTTACCGCAAACCAATAAAATCACCATTCAAAATAATTAGAAAAATGAATAAAATCATTATAACGACTGTTTTATTTAGCATGGTTTATTACAATTCTTTCTGGTTTGTTTGAATATGATTATTCAGATTTTATCCGGGCAAAATATTACTCAATTCTTGATTCCATTGCCACGCAAGAGGTTCCGCCCGGTGCGCCGGGCTTAGCGACAGGCATTATAAAGGATGGAAAAGTGATTTACACCAAAACCGCGGTTTTGCAAACAGCTTCACTGGGATAACTTTGTGATGTGGAAACTATTAGTTATGGAAATAAAAAAATTCAGCCATAAAACTTGACAGCTTCATTAAAATTTTGTTACATTTGCATAGACACAAAAACTACTTTCCATTTTATTTCCAACCCAAACAAATAGCCACATTGAGTGTATGCTACTGCATTTGCAGTAGGCGGGATTTTACATGCCTATTACATGCAATAGCGTTTATAAGAATGTTCTATTCATTCTTATGCCATCGTTTTTAAAATGTTGAACTAATGCACATCCGTGCATAGGTGGGGAGATTTTATTAATCCCCAATACTTACATTAAGATGAACAACACACTTAGGACGCACTTGGTCAAGATGAAGCATCAAGTGACAGGGGATGTTTTTTGCTTTGCTTAAAGCTATGGTAAGATATAAATTTCACACCCTAAAATACTTTTAAATATTTAATACAATATTTAAGACACTAAAAACCAATTCATTATCTAGCAATTAATATTGCGTCAAATAAGACGCTAGAGGCTTTTGCTGACTAGATAATTTGATCAGGGGTATTCAATTTAGCTTATTAATAATTAGTATCATATGAAGTGGAAGATGCTTATGCTTATTCCATGATTATTGAATGGGTTTAATTAGCGCCTTTGCCAGTTAGCAGACGTGTTGCTGCATAAGGCGCTATTTTTGGAAATTTCTTGCAAACTGAAGATATAGAGGGTAGCATATCCTCAAAGATCAGAGTAGTAATTGTGACTATTGAAACAATTACATTTACGAACGCCATTGCTCTGCAACCTATGTGTTGCTGGGCAAGGCGTTATTTTTGTACTATACTATGATTTTTATGGTATCATTAAAAAGCTGGAAGTATGAAAGCCCCAAGACTAGAGGATTTAGATGACGTTACAAAATTATTACAAGACATTGTCCTCACACTCAATGACTTGACGTGTGAATTTATGGAAGAATATGATAAAAACCGACCGATTATTGATCAGATTACCCCGCTTGCCGATGAACTACAGTTGATAGACCTGGATCGCAAGAAAATTTCGTTACAAACTCGCCAGTTACAACATGTATTTGAATTGGCAGCAAAAGTAGCCAACTTACAAAGCATGTTTGATGGGATGCTCGAACATCTGAAAAATATTTTGCGACTAGCGGAGATAGGGGATATAGATCGGGCGCAACAATTTCATAGCAAATTAAAAGATGTCCTCTGGGATAAACCTTATATCAAGCCATATATACGAAAATTGCATATTATGTATCGGCAGGTACGCGCCGAGAAAAGCTAGATAATAGGATTAAAAAGTAATTGATAGGAGAAAGGGTGTCTCATGTTAAGACTTCCCAACCGTCAAGCTTTTGACAAAAATAATACCGCTCATAATATTTTGCTTTCCTTTAATTCACCTACATTGTGCGGCTACAAGCCCTAACTGGTAAGCCCCACAATATTCAGTCACCTACATACCCAATTGTAAATGATTTGCTCAAAAAAGCTTTGGCATTTTGCGCCTGTCTGCCTCTTTGTCTGCTGCTGCCTTGTGAGCAGCGCCCAGTCTTCTAGCTGTCAGTTTCGCGTAAAATTGATCGATTCCGAAACCAAAGAACCTTTAATCGGTGCTACTTTCAAATTTGATGGTTATGATATTGCCACTACGACCGATTTGCAGGGCGAAATCAAGGTGCCGGTGCAATGTGGCGAGCATTCGGTGCGCTTCAGCATGATTGGGTATAAAACCTATTTTCGGCGGCTGAATATGAGTCGGGATACCTTCTACCAAATTGAGATGGAAAATATCGTTACCCAAATCGAAGAAGTGGTGGTAACCGCACAAAGTACCGCCCGCACGATGGAGACACCCGCCCTGGGCGTAGCGATGCTGAGCATGAAAGCCGTACAAAAAATAGCACCTGCTGCGGGTGAAGTCGATGTACTACGAGGCTTACAGACCCTGCCGGGTATTTCTTCGGTGGGTGAAGGTGCCAATGGCATCAATATTCGGGGTGGCGCGGTCGAGCAAAATCTGATTTTAATTGACCACATGCCCGTATTTAATCCGACGCATTTATTAGGATTATTTTCTCTGTTTCCAACGGATGCCATCCGGGAAATGCAAATTTACAAAGGTTCTATTCCAGCCCGATACGGCGGACGCACGGCGGGGGTACTCGATGTACGCCTAAGCGAACCCAACAATCAGCAATTTGCCATGAAAGGCGGTGTAGGCTTGATTTCCAATCGTTTGCAACTCAATGTACCGCTGGTCAAAGGCAAGTTGGCTTGGCTCACCTCCGGACGGTTTTCGTTTAATCAATATTTAATTGATTTTTATAATAATGCTTTAATTAATGTATTGCCCAATGCCGGCAATAAAATTCCGAATAATAAACCCAAATTCTATGATATTGCGAATAAAATAAGCTGGTCGCTTAGTACCAAAGATTATATTACTTTATCAAGTTACATCGGTTATGATTCCTATCAGGTAGATACTTTATTTAGTATTGCCAATATTATACCCCGCCAGGCTAACATGCAGTATGCCCATAATAATCTGGCGCTGCGCTGGAATCATTATTTTTCGGATAAAGTGAATATGAATGTGCTGGCAGTGCGTTCGCATTATCAAACTACCACGACGGCAAAAGACATTAGAAGTGGCTTCGATTATGATACGCAGCTGGATTATTACAATGGTAAAGCAGAACTGACTTACGCGCCCTCGCCTGTACAACGCATTAATATTGGTGCTACTGCTACCCGTTATGAGCTTGACCCGGCAAAGCTGATTCCTGCGGAGGGTTCATCGGTAGCTTCCGTGCAGTTGCCACCGGAGCAAGCCTGGGAAATGGCGCTTTTTGCTGCTGATGAATACGAGATTAGTAAAGATTTATTGGTGGAATTGGGCTTTCGTTATGTGCATTATTGGAATGGGGGTCCGCTGGAAGTACCGATTTTTGACTCGGAAGTGCCTCGCTCGCTGAGTTCTATTATTGATACGCTGTTCATTGGCAAAGGTGCTACCGAATCTCGTTATTCCCGGTTCGAGCCGCGGCTAGCTTTGCGTTATAAAATCAATGCGTATAGCTCGTTCAAATTAGGCTACAACCGCATGAATCAATTTTTACAACAAATTGCCAATAATACCACTCCCCTACCCAATGTACGCTGGAAAATGTCGAACCGCTATGTGCCACCGGCGCAAAGTGACCTGGTTTCTGCCGGCTATTTTCGGGATAGCGAGAGCCGCATGTGGGAATGGTCGCTGGAGGGTTATTACCGTTGGCAGCGCTCCATTTTTGATTATGCCAGTGGTGCAGAATTAAACATTAATCCGGTGGTAGAAACGCAATTGCTCAAAGGCATCGGCAAAGCCTACGGTATTGAATTTTTTCTTAATAAGAAAAAAGGCGTAATGACGGGTTGGCTGAGTTATACCTATGCCCGCAGCTTTACGCAAATCACCGGTGACTTTCCTGCATTGCAGCAACTCAATAACGGCGAATGGTTCCGCACCAATATTGACAAGCCGCATACGGTGAATCTTGTCGTGAATTTCCAATCGGAAAAACACAATGCTGCATCCTTTACTTTTGTGTATAATACCGGGCGACCTTACACCGCACCCGTGAGTTTTTACCAAAGTGGCTTTAATATCATTCCGGTGTTTGCCGAGCGCAACAATGCCCGCATTTCTGATTATCACCGGCTGGATTTTTCCTGGACAATTACCAATCCCAGTATGCAAGAGCGCCGCTGGCAGGGCTCCTGGATTGTAACAATTTATAATTTATATGGACGTAAAAATGCATTCTCTTACTTTTTTAATCCTGATCTGGGCGCTTTCAAGCCCTTTAAAGTCAGCGTTTTTCCAGCACCTATTTTTTCAGTTACGTATAACTTTAAATTTGAATAATCATGTTTAGGATAATATTATTTAGTTGCATCATATTAATTTTTAGTATCATCCAATCCTGTCAATACCCGGTGGATTCAGCAGAAGTGCCTGATCCACAGCGGTTTATACTAATTGAAGCGGACTTAACCGAACACTATGGGCAGGTGCGAGTGGCTTATACCCTCACGGATGTAAATGCCGAT
>JBKBWT010000361.1:0-6375 GCA_046314415.1 Saprospiraceae bacterium | reverse complement strand
GTGTCAACTCGTCCGGTTTTGAGGCGAAGGTAGCCTTTGCGCTCATTAACAGACCATAACGTATTATCAGGATTGTGATTCCATTGCCAAACCAAAGGCAAAACGGGGTCTTTTTTCTTGCGGGTAAATTCATCCGTTGCAGCAATGCCAGGAATCAAGCCTTTGCTGGCAGGTAAATCAAGCGTTTCCGGCACTTTGCCATTCACACCCAGGATGGGCCAGCCATCTTCCCATTTCACCGGAACGATGTAAGGAATGCGCCCTACCCCACCAAAATCGCGGAACAAATAAGCGTACCAAGTACCGTCGGGCGTATCAATGAGTCCGCCCTGCGCGACGCCCAAATCTTGCAGCGCCAACTTGCCTTCATACGGACCAGTGATTTTATCCGCCCGATGAATCACCACGGTACGCATGCCGCCTCGGGGCCAGGTAATATTAAATAAATAATATTTACCATTTACTTTAAATAATTGCGAACCTTCTGCACCCAACATGATGTTATTACCCGCCGGGGCACTGGCATTCTCAATCAACACGCGCTCCGTGCCTGCTTTGACACCGGAAAGATCGTCTTTCAATTCAACAATCATTAATTTCTTTACACCCCATATCATATAAGCTTTTTCATCACTATCAAAAAAGATGGTATGATCATGGTACGAAGGCTCGAATGCAATGCGTTCCCAGGGTCCTTTTTCCAGATTTTTGGTTTTAAAAATGTAGGTTTTTCCGGTGGTTGCGGCAAAAGTAGAGACATAAAAATTGCCTTTGTGATAGCGGATACAGCTTGCCCAGGAGCCTCTGCCATAAGCATTTGCGCCCTTTTCCAGATTGAGTGCATCCACATTTCCTAAAGTATCATACGCATAATTAATTAATTTCCAATTCACCAGATCGGTCGATTTCATGATAGGCACACCCGGACTCAGGTGCATCGTGGTGCTACTCATGTAATAATTTTTGCCTACCCGAATGATGGACATATCCGGCACATCGGCGAAAATGACAGGATTTTGGGCTTGTTTTACTTGTGCCGACAGGTTTTGCGCAGTAAATATTATTAAGATGAATAAATAACACTTTATAAATAACTTAAAAATAGCTTTCATATCCAGTTAACCTATTTAGTTTTTATCACAATTTTACATTTTTATTCAGGCACTGCATCATTTGCCGAAGTCGCATACAATCCCAATAAACAGCCGGTAAAACCGCCCGCTACATTCGTAGAAAGAATATCGCCTGAAACGGTGCCACCCAGATTTTTGAAATCGGTTTCATTCGTAGCATAGCTAAATTCGTAATTATCACCATTGGCTTTGATTTGCAGGCGAATCGGATTTTTTAAATCGATTTTGGTGCTGGCAACAATTTCAGAACTCACTTCCCGGCTTCTACGATCCTTTCTTTGATTTTTTTGTAATAACAGGATGTAATCATTTCCTTTTTTTGTAATACCAAACACATAATTAAATGCCTCGCTTTGCAGCGCCACCACGCCCGCTAAATCTTTTTCCGATTTTGGTTGATAATCAAGTGTCGTTGTGAATGAAAAACTATTATGTTGCTGGCGATAAAAAAGTGTCGAAGTCGGTTTGAGTTCTTTAATATTCGTTGCTAATGGACTGATTGTCAATCCCTTTTTACTGGTTGTAATAAAATTTTCTCTCGGACCTCTCAATCCAATCCAGCGGTAATCCAATTTATCGGATGTAAAATCTTCGGTATATGTAAAATTTCCATTTGGTAAGAATCCTTGTTGTCCGGTTTTATTTTGTACACCGGCGGGCATTTTTAATGTAGGTTCCATCGGAATCAGCCCGTTTTCAAAAACCGGAAATTCGCCCGACCAATCCACGGGCAAAATAAAGGTCTCCCGCCCCATATTTACCCGGTCCTTTTCATTCGGTCGAATGGCAAGAAATACGCCGTAATATTTATTATCTGGTCCCAACACCAAATCGGCATGCCCCGCCCAATCCACTTTATTGGCGCGGTCTTTGGCAAAATAACGCTGGGTTAAAATGGGATTATTCGGTGCAGGTTTGTACGGTCCTTTCGGACTATCGCTTACAAAAATCACCTCGCTATGCCAGCCACCCGTACCCCCTTCGGCGCACATTAAATAATATTTACCATTTTTCTTATATATATGCGGTGCTTCAATCCAGATGGGCTTTTCCGATAGATCCACTCCACCATCCACCACGATTTTA
Organism: Saprospiraceae bacterium; assembly: GCA_046314415.1. Taxonomy (GTDB): domain Bacteria; phylum Bacteroidota; class Bacteroidia; order Chitinophagales; family Saprospiraceae; genus JADJNW01. Next base: position 4,156 of record JBKBWT010000361.1, on the reverse strand, counting down.
TCCGTGCCGGGTATCACTTTATCCTGTTGTATATCATATTCCCAGATTTTTATTACACGATGCCCATTATATAATTCTTTTCCTTTATCCGGCGCATCATTATGTACGATGTAAGCTTTGCCATCCTCATCAAAAAAGATTGAAGGGTCAATGCCGCCAAAGCCCAGTTTTATTGGCTCACTCCAGCCCTGCTTGGGGTCTTTTGTTTTTACAATAATGTTCCCCGCACCGCCGGCAAACGCCGTTACAATCATGTAAAATGTATCATTATACGGATTATAAGTAATGCCCGGTGCATACACGCCCTGACTGATGCCGGTATCATGCACATCCAATTGCGAAACACGATCCAGCACGTGCCCGATCTGCGTCCAGTTGACCAAATCCTTGGAATGAAAAATCGGCACGCCCGGAAACATGGCAAATGATGAGCAAACTAAATAATAATCATCGCCCTTGCGGGTAATGGCAGGATCAGGATAACAGCCTTGTAATATAGGATTATAAAATTCATCAGCTTGCAATGGATGCTTGATATACACCGAGTCATTGCCCTGATAGACCACTTTAGAGAATACCGGCGCGTCTTTTGGCGGTTTTATTTTTGATTGCCCATTTAGGTTAAATCCAAACAAAGAAAATAAAATTATACAAATGGGAAATAAAATTAATTTTTGCCTTTTCATGGTTAAGATTATTTATTATGACTTTATCAAAAGCAAATTACACCTTTATCAATACAGTGGAATTAATATAATTTCAATCGATTGAATTTATAATTAAAAATAAAATTTCAATCCGGCATTTCCACCATTGCTTTAATCACGCCGTTTTCGGGCTTAAGCCAATTCGCAAATTCAGCTTTCACTTCATCAAATTGCACCCGGTGGGTGATATAAGTAGTTGGGCTGACTTTTTTATTTTTTAAACAGTTTATGACCTGCGCAAAATCCTGTCGGGTGGCGTTGCGACTGCTCATTAAAGCCGCTTCTCTTTTGTGAAATTCCGGGTGACTAAAAGTAATATTCTCCTTTTGCAAGCCAATCAAGACGTACCTTCCGCCGTGCGCCAGGTATTGAAACGCATTATTAATAGCATTCAAATTACCGGTTGCATCGATGACCACGGTGGGCATATCACCGTTGGTAATATCCATTAATTGTGCTGTTACATTTGCGGAAAGCGCATTTATAATATGTGTAATATTTAGTTTTTCTTTACAAAATTGTAAACGTTTTTCATTTACATCCATAGCAATCACCTTGCCTCCGGCAATGCGCGCAAATTCCATCGTGCCCAAACCAATTGGTCCGGCGCCAATCACCAGCACAAACTCCCCTTCGCTAATTCCTGCTCTTCGCACGCCGTGCGCGCCAATGGCAAGCGGCTCCACCAGTGCCAGTTCGTCAAAACTCAAGCCTTCGCCATGCACCAACGACGCCACGGGCACCGCCAGGTATTCCACCATACCGCCATCCACGTGCACGCCGCACACCTGCATGTGCACGCAACAATTTGGTTTGCCCGTGCGACAAGCCACACAGGTCCCACAATTAAAATAAGGAATAAAAGTAACAATTTCTTTATCTGTAAATTGTTGGTTATCATCTAATTCTACTAAAATTCCCGACAATTCATGTCCTAAAATTCGAGGGTAATTGAAATAAGGTTGCGTCCCTTCAAAAGCATGAAGGTCGGTACCACAAATGCCGATTCGTTTGATTTGAATGATTGCTTTACCGCTCGAAAGCGAAGGTCTTTCCTGAGTCAAATACGCCAATAAGCCAGGTTTAGTACAGGCTAATGCTTTCATTTTCAATACATTACCACTAAAAACAAATGCTGGTTATCCAACTCCTTCGCCACAACTTTGCAAATCCAGCTAAACTTAGGCAAGTATAAGTAATGACGTTGAATTTAGCTAATTTTAGAAGTGTTATTTTTACACTTATTGCATTAAATTTGGGAAAGCTGACCTTCATTACTTAACCATCGACTTTCGACCACGAGCTATTGACTTTCGATCCCTTTGTGAACTTTCGCGAATCAGGAGATCACTGACGATGATTTCTTCCTTACTACTTGGTAATGTGGCTTTTTTGTCTAAAATAAAATCAAAATATATTTGCGCAGCACGTTTTCCAATCTCTTTACTGCGTTGGTCAACCGAAGAGAGGGCAGGCTTGATGATGGAAGAGAATGCTTCATTGGCAAAACCAAATATACCTAGCTGCGAGGGTACTTTTATACCCATGGATTCTGCGACTTGTAAAACGCCTAAAGACTGATCGTCAGAAGTAGCAAGAAAAGCGTCTGGCGTTTCTTTTAAGGACAAGAGTTCTTTGGCAGCCGCTGCTGCTTTTTCGGTGGACAAGGTATCGTCCACAATAAAATTGTACGGAATGCTCAATTCATGCTCCTTTATTGCCGCTATAAAACCTTCTTTTCTGCGTTTGAAAATAGAAAGATGACTGGAGCCTCCTAAAAAGGCAATTTTTTGGTAGCCTTGTTCAATCAAAATTTTGGTAGCCTTATAAGCTGCCTCTTTATTGTCGTTTAAAACTTTAAAACTATCTACCTGTTCCAGGCATCTGTCAAACTGGATCAGCTCAATATGATGCTTCTTAATATTTTCAAGATGTGTAGTAGATTGTGTTTCAGCAGATACAGATATCAAAATGCAATCAACATCTTGTTGAATAAGCGTATCAATCGCTTTACATTCTTGTAATAAAGATTCGTGCGATTGGCAAATAATCAAGCTGTGATTGTTTTCAAAACACACTTCTTCAATACCGGCGATGACGTCAGAAAAAAAACTTTGATTAATGCGTGGCACAATAACGCCCAGCGTTTTGGACGAACCTTGCCGCAAATTTGCAGCGTGTGAATTGTGAATATAATTTAATTCCTGGGCTTTTTTCTTTACACTTTCTATTACTTTCTGGCTAATAGATGGGTGTTCATTTAATGCTCTTGAAACATAAGACGCAGAAATGCCCAATTCCTTGGCTAAATCATAAATCGTTACTCGCTTTCGACTCATTTCAATGAATTAATCCGTAGTAGCTAGTGTTCCAAAAAGCTAAAATAGTAGAATTTCGCCAATTGCAAGCTGTTTTCGGCTGTATTTTTAGCTGTTTTAAAAATCCTACTTGTGATGACCAAACTATAGGCAGTTGCTACATTTGACTGGAGGGAGATTTAACTTGGTATCATGTCAACAACTTTGGTACAATGTTTTAGAAAAAAAGATTGCCCTCTGTTTTAAGTACAGAGGGCAATAGGTTGATTATAATTATTCTTTAATAAATTGAATTACTTCTGATTGCAACTGATTGTGCAAAACCACAAAATAGGTTCCGGCTGGTAAATGCCGAATATTTACCTCGGCTATTTCTTCATTTATCAAATTTATTTCCTGACAAACTTGTCCTAAAATATTGACAACCCGTAAATTAGAATACAAATGCAAATCTGGGCTTTGCAGCGTCAGTATATCCTGCGCTGGATTTGGGTAAACTTTCAGGGAAGTGATTTTATTCTTGTTTTTATTAACAAGATTGAAAGCGCCATCGCCACTCCCAAGACTATTGCCTGTAAATTCCCATCTGCCAATATCCGGCGCAGAGCCACTATACGCTAGCCCAACATTAGTACCGGCATTCACCACCAAACTTGTAGCAGAAGCAGGCTGGTAATAATTGCCCCACCGATCTCCGGAGTTTTTGAAGCCTGGATTGCCCGTGATGTTGTTTGCTCCCAAAGTCGGTCCTCCCGTGAGTACAAAATTTGCTTTTGTTGGATTGGTATGATATTTCAAGTTATTAGTAAATGCTACAGAACTGCCATTTTCGACATCTGCGCCTTCTGTATTGATAAAAACATTATTCTTTACTTCAACACCCGTTGCGCCGTCCAAATTCAAGCCATTGCCCATGCGCTCAAATACATTATTATAAATCTTTATATTTTGCGCAGCATCGGGTACGAAAACTGCTGCACTTTTACCAAAACCAAACGCAGGCTGGCGAACGACATTGGTAATAATAGAGTTGCGTCCATGTAAATAGTTGAAAATCAAAGTTGATTAAATTTGGGGTAAAAAAAGGAGCATGAGCCTACATTATAAAGCTATAAAAGAGGATCGACAATG
>JBKBWT010000360.1:0-6376 GCA_046314415.1 Saprospiraceae bacterium | reverse complement strand
GACATTTTGACGGAGACCTATTCTAAAATGAATCTGGCATACATGACCGATCAGGACGGTCGCCCGGCTTACACCGCACATCCTTATAACCACCTGTGGGACAATGGAAAAGACCCGATGACGGAATTGCGTCGCATGATGAATAATCGTAAAATAGCCTTGAGCAAGTTCAGTGAGAAAAATATTCCGGTGAATGCGCCCATGGCAACGCTCGAAAATGTACTGGTACCGCTGTATTTATCCCATCGTTATCAGGTGGAAGCTGCGTCGAAAGTGGTAGGAGGTGCGAATTACAGCTATGCTATGCGTGGTGATGGTACAAAGCCCAACGAAATGGTGGACGATAAAATGCAACGCGAAGCCCTGAATATTTTGTTGGAAACATTACGTCCGGACTTCCTGACCTTACCGGAAAACATTATCAAGCTCATTCCACCACAACCACCTGGTTATCAGCGCGATCGGGAGTTGTTTAAGGTTTACACCGGCAATACGTTTGACCCCTTGGCTGCCGCAGAGAGTTCGGCGAATCATACCTTGACCATGCTGCTGGCAAAAGAGCGCCTCGCCAGAGTGGTAGAACAACATGCCCGCGATAGCAAACGGCTGTCGCTCGATGACCTTTTTAATCAGTTGCTGGAAGCCGTGCGCAGCAGAAATGATGCATCAGATTATGAAAAAGAAATTGCACGGAATAATGAAAAGCTGGTGTTGCATCATTTGCTGAATTTGGCGGGCGATGAAAGTGTAATGAAACAGGTACGAGCAACAGCGTTATTGAAAATCAATGAAATGGAAAGCTGGGATATACCCGCACCAAATCCTGAACAACGCGCGCATGTGGCATATTTGAAAGAACAAATTCGCATGTTTAAAAATAATCCGGGCGAGTATAAGTTGCCAACTATTCAGGCGATGCCCGACGGGCAGCCAATTGGGTGTGACTCGGAAAATTAGACCAAAGGGGTGAAATACCAACGCCACCTTGGACGTATATTTCCAGGTGGCGTTGATTTTAGCTTTTATACCATTTCAAATATGATACGTTTATTTACTTTTAACAATCTGATTTTCAGCATTTAACAAATCGAAAATAGCATTAGCTCACTTCCGAAAATCCAGCGCTGGTTTACGATTCCCCAACAGTGCTTCATATTGAAAACCCTCACCCTGCCGTTTCTTCAATTCTTTCCACGCTTCTTCAATCGTGGCAGGGTTATTGTACAAATTGATAGCCGTGAGTGCAACCGTCTTGGCAGCCACCATCATGCCTTTGTAGCCAATGCTCATACCACCCGCAGCAACCGCTTGCCAACTGTGCGCTGCCGTGCCGGGTACCCAGGTCGCTGTACCTAATCCCGCCGTTGGCACGACCCAGCTCACATCGCCCACATCCGTGGAGGCAGGGAATCCCTGCTCACTCACCCGAAACTCGCCAATCTGACTGGTGGTTTCTAAAGCAGGTGCCTTCCCATTAAAACTTTGTTGAATCTTTTGTGCAAAAACACGTTCTTCCTCAGTGTAAGTGTAGCCGCCAACTTTCCGCAAACTAGCGTCCATCACTTTGGCTAAAGCAGCATTGGGCAGCAGATTATACATGCCACCAATAATTTCGTACTCCATCTTCGTTTCTGTACCTATGGCAGCACCTTCGGCTGCTTTGATCACACGTTCCCATACTGCTTTGGCAACCGCGCGATCCGGGTGCCGCACTACATATTCTGCCTCGGCAAAGGCAGGCACAACATTTGGCGCTTCGCCACCCCGCAGAATAACGTAATGAATACGCGTTTCTTCGGGTACATGCTCCCGCAGCAGATTCACCATATTGTTCATCGCTTCTAATCCATCCAGGGCAGAGCGACCCCGTTCCGGAGCGGCAGCGGCATGAGAAGCGACGCCATAAAAGCGGAATTTACCGCTGACCACTGCCAGACTCCCTTCCGCACTGGCTTGATTCTGAGCAGACGGATGCCAATGCAACACAGCATCTACATCTTTGAAAAGTCCGGCACGTACCATATAAACTTTGCCACAGCCCCCTTCTTCGGCGGGCGTACCGTAAAAGCGAATCGTACCTGATTTTTTGTTTTGAATCAACCAATTCTTCACTGCAATGGCAGCAGCAGCTGAAGCAGTACCAAATAAATGGTGCCCACAGGCGTGACCAGCAGGTCGCCCGATTACGGCTTTCTTTTCAGGAACGGCATCCTGCGAAACACCAGGCAGCGCATCGTATTCACCCAGAATGGCAATAACTGGCTTGCCTTGTCCGTAGCTGGCTACAAAGGCAGTGGGCATCTCAGCAACGCCTTGTTCAATGGTAAAACCCGCTTGTTGCAAGGTGGTTTGTAATAGCGCGGTACTTTGGGTTTCTAAAAAACCTAATTCTGCGAATTCCCAGATTTGCCGAGCAGTCTTGGCATATTCATCATACCGGGCATCAATGGATTTTATAATATCTTGCTCCGTTTTCTGCGCTTGAGCAACAAATACCCAGCAGCCAAGCATCAGCAAGGAAAATAGGTGTTTCATCAGCATCTTTTTAAAACTTTTATTTACAGATTACTTCCGATAATCCAAAGCGGGTTTGCGATTGCCTACCAGTGCTTCATATTTAAAACCCTCGCCCCGGCGTCGCTTGAGTTCGCTCCAGGCATTTTCAATCGTGGTTGGACTATTGTACAATTCAATGGCGGTCAATGCCATGGTTTTAGCGGCAACCATCATCCCTTTAAAACCAATACTCGTACCACCGGCTGCTACTGCCTGCCAGCTATGCGCCGCCGTACCGGGCACCCAGGTCGCAGTACTCATGCCTACTGTTGGCACTACCCAGCTTACATCACCTACATCCGTAGAGCCGCCATTGCCCTCTTCTCGTACAAAGAAAGGCTCGATCATATTGGTCATTTCCAGTTTGGGCTTCATCCCAGGAAAGGTCTGCTGAATTTTGGTGGCAAACGCCTTTTCTTCTTCATTATACGTATAACCGCCTACTTTGCTAAGATTGGTATGCATCACCTTGCCAAGGGTTTCGTTGGGTAATAAATCATATACCCCGCCGGTAATTTCATATTCCATACGGGTTTCAGTACCCAAGGCCGCACCTTCGGCAGCTTTGATAATGCGTTCCCAAACGGCTTTGACTTCCTGTGCCTTCGGATGACGCGCATAATAATACACTTCGGCAAAAGCCGGCACTACATTGGGCGCTTCGCCGCCACGCGTGATGACGTAATGGATACGCGTATCCTCCTGTACGTGCTCGCGTAACATATTAACCATATTATTCATTGCTTCCACGCCATCAAGCGCTGAGCGACCACGCTCGGGAGCCGCTGCCGCATGTGAAGCCACCCCGTAGAAACGGAATTTTCCACTCATATTTGCCAGACTGCTGCTGGCACTAGCCGAATTTTGTGCACCAGGGTGCCAGTGGAGTACCACGTCCACATCGTTGAACAAACCCTCGCGTACCATATAGACTTTACCGGCGCCACCCTCTTCTGCCGGGGTACCGTAAAAGCGAATGGTACCCTGTTTTTTATTTTGCACCAACCAATTTTTTACCGCAGTTGCGGCTGCACTGGAAGCGGTACCAAATAAATGATGCCCACAAGCATGACCAGCAGGTCGCCCCTCGACTGATTTTTTTTCGGGAACATCGGCTTGAGAAACGCCGGGCAATGCATCAAATTCGCCCAGAATGGCAATAACGGGCTTACCTTGTCCATAGCTGGCTACAAAAGCCGTAGGGATACCCGCCACGCCGGTTTCAAGATTAAAACCTTCTTTTTTTAAAGTCTCTTGCAGAAGTGCCGAACTCTGTACTTCCTGATAGCCAACTTCGGCAAATTCCCAGATTTTGCGGGCAATGGAAGAATAATCATTGTACCTGGCATCAATAGATTTTAATACTTCCTGCTCATTTTTCTGCGCAAACAGGATGCTGACGCCTGCAAGAATTAACAATAAGGATAATAGGTGCTTCATGATTGTACAAATTAGTGTTTGAACAAACATAGGAAAAAGTAGGCAGTTGGCAGGGGCAGCCGGAAGTTTTTTATTGCATGATTGCACATTGCCATCAATTGGCACGATACATCCTTGAGACCCTATGTCGTTACTCGCTTGCTTTCGCAATCGGACGATCATTTCTCGACCATTCACTCCAGGAGCCGACGTATAATTTGGGAATTTCCATACCCGCCTGGGCAATGGCTAGCAAAGTATGACATGCCGTGACGCCGGAGCCACAGTGCACGATAATTTTATCAGAATCAATACCGGCAAGGGTTTCTGTATATTTAGCACTGAGTTGTTCCGGAGATAAAAAAGAGCCATCGGCGTTCAAATTCTCGGCAAATGGAATATTCATTGCCCCCGGAATGTGCCCCGCCACCAGATCAATCGGTTCAAATTCACCATTGTAACGCCCCGATTCACGCACGTCAATGACCACTGCATGCATATCCTGCGCAGCTTGCGCCACTTCGTCGATGTCCGCCATCGGCAATTGCCAGGATTCAACCGGATAATCCGATTTTGGATCAGCTTTTTCTATACCTGTATTCGTAGGCAAACCGGCAGCAATCGCAGCCTGATAGCCGCCATCCAGTACGTGTATCTTTTCGTGTCCAACCGCACGCAGCATCCACCAAAAGCGGGCAGCAGCATTGGCACCATTTTTATCGTCATATACAACTACTTGTCTATCAGGGCTTATTCCCAATTGTCCCAGCAGATGCGCAAATTTTTTCACCGGCGGCAGCGGATGGCGTCCACCCTGCGCGGCATCGCCTGTTTTTTCCGAAAGGTCGGTTTCTAAATCCACCCACAACGCACCAGCTAAATGTTCCTTTTCATAATTTTCTTTCGCAGCTGGACCAGAACGAGCGTCGATCAGAATAAAATTTTCTTTTGGCAGCGATAACAATTCTGCCGGGCTTACAATTGGCATCATATGGTGCAATTTTTGAAATGAACGCTGGCAAAATAGCTAAGTTCGATGGATTGCACAAGCTTGCAATGCATTACATTTTGCACAAACCGACCGTCAAGAGACATTTTATTTGCTCGAATGCGTATAAATTTGTTGAAAAGAATTCATATCATGAAAATAGCACTAGTCATTATTGCATTATTTGCAACATTTAGTTTGCAAGCCCAACATACGCAACCTGAAGAACTGGGCACTGTACAATGGTTGCGCAATTATGATAAAGCATTAGCCGCTGCTAAACAATTAAATAAACCAGTTTTTATCCTTTTTCAGGAAGTGCCGGGCTGCGCCACCTGTCGCAACTACGGTAATCATGTTTTAAGTCACCCTTTAATTGCCGAAGCCATTGAAAATGAATTCATTCCGCTGGCTATTTATAATAATAAAGGCGGCGATGATGCCAAAATTTTAAAATCATATCAGGAACCGGCGTGGAATAACCCGGTCGTGCGCCTGGTGGATGCCGATGGAATAGACATAAGCGACAGAATCAGTGGCAATTATAGCCAACTTGGTGTGGTCAAAGCCATGACCGAAGTGCTGGGTGATAAAACCCCGAATTATCTGAATTTGCTGTGCGAAGAACTCCTTGCCGAAGCAGAAGGCACGCAAACTGCGACGTTTTCAATGTACTGCTTCTGGACAGGCGAGGGGCAGTTGGGGCAATTGGAGGGCGTAATGGCAACCGAGCCAGGCTTTATGAATGGTCGGGAAGTCGTACAAGTTAAATTTAATCCAAATATTATCTCTTTTGAAAAATTGGTAAAAGCAGGCAGTCAGGTCAAATGCGCCGATCAGGTTTTTACCAATGATAATCAGCAAAAAACAGTTGCAGAAAAACTATTAGGTAAAAATGCGGTTGCCGGTGTAAATAACTTTAGATTAGATAATGAGCGCAAATATTATTTGTCCAAAACCATTTACCGCTTTGTGCCGATGACGCCGCTGCAAGCCGCCCGTGCGAATGCCCTCGTCGGTAAAGGTAAATCGCCGGATGCAGTACTGTCACCCAAGCAAGTTCAATTGGCAAAATACATTGAAGATCATGCGAATAAAGATTGGAAAAATGTAATAGGTGAAGACTTGATAAGCGCCTGGGAACAAGTTAATAAAAAAGTACAGTAACGCATATAATATTCAATATTTTAACAATGTAATTATAATTTGTAGAGTAAAAACATGCCTCGGTAGAGTTTTTTTCATTCAATCGAGTCTTTGCGGGAATTTCACTGCATCAATCATCAATTGTCCATTAGACTTGCGTCAAATTGATTATCAGCATATTAAAAAATTCCAAAGACCGGCACAAATACCCAATATCATATCCATATCATATTGGTGCTTCATTCTGATTTGGTTGTAAATAATCCT
>JBKBWT010000359.1:0-6388 GCA_046314415.1 Saprospiraceae bacterium | reverse complement strand
TGGCTGCGTGGTTGATTCATGACGGGTGTTTTTTGCATGTATCTTGCCTCAACATTTTTAGGTGGGAAATAGGTTCATCATCTAGTCTAAAATTAACCAAAAAGCTTATTGATGAAAACAAACACTATAACACCAAAACACCGCTAAATATTAATCCGTCGCTCCAATTCATGCTTGATTTTCAAGGATTCCGGTAAAGATGCTAAAATCTCCTGCTGCAAAGCTTGCAATAATTTTTGCCTGGGAAAAGAATCCAACGCCACCAAACTCACCTGCCGCACGGGCACCGGCGCAGAGAAAGATTTTAACCGCTGACGTCCAGCTTCCGACATTTTTAAAACGACCAATTCAGGAATGATGGTCAACCCACCATAATTATCCACCAGATTCATCACGGTTTCAAAGCTCCCGGCAGCAATTTTAAATCGCCCTTCTGCTTGAAAATCCCGCCGTATTTCACACAAATTCAATACCTGCGTGCGAAAGCAATGCCCTTCTTCCAATATCCATAAACGATTCAAATCCAAATCTTTAGGTAGAATGTATTCCTTGTTGTAAATCTGCTCGCTATCGGCAACGTATGCAAAAAAACGTTCGGTAAACAGCGGCAATTCCTGCAAATGTGCTTCCTGCAAGGGCGTCACCAGAATACCCACATCAATCTGCTCGCTTTTGAGATTTTCGGTAATCGCCTGGGTATTCATCTCTTCAATATGCACCTCTAAATCAGGGTGTTGCTCGAGCAAAGGTTTGACAAAATACGGCAGCAAGTAAGGCGCTAGGGTCGGAATAATGCCGATGTTCAAACGTCCGGCGGTGCGTTCGTTCAGTTCGTGTACAATTTCGTACATCCGACGCGATTCATTCAAGATTTTTCGAGCTTGTTGAATCAATAATTCCCCGGCTTTGGTGGGTTCTACGGGCTGTCGGCTGCGGTCAAAGATGCGCACTTTCAGTTCCTCTTCCAGCTTTTGGATCATCATGCTCAACGTGGGTTGCGTTACAAAGCACGATTCTGCCGCTTTTGCAAAGTGGCGATAATTATCCACGGCGACGATGTATTCGAGTTGTTGTAAGTTCATTTTTAGCTGCAAGCTTTGAGTTACAAGCAACAAGCAATAAGTGAGGTAGTAAGGACGCTTGTCACTTGCTGCTTGTCGCTTTTAATTATCTTCATAAACAATATCTATCACAAGATAAAAACTATCAGTTTGATTAATATTGTTAAACCTTGTATTTTTGCTGAACAAAATCGAAAACGTTCCCTACAATCTACCAGTCAATCAGTAAAGCATTGATTTCCAATGCATTCATTTCAAAAGTATTAAAACTACATTCAATCAAAAAGCAAAATGCGCAAGACCGTACAGCGTACTTGATTATCCTAAATAAGAGATCGAGAAAGCTGTAACAAAAAATAAGTTTAATAACAAGTATCGTCCTTTTAATCAAATAAATACATCAAATATGGAACATAACCCACATTCGAGCCCAACCAATGGTGCCAACGTTTACGATGTGAACAACGGAAGCGCCGCTAGCAAATGTCCGGTGACCGGTAGAACGTTCAGCAGGGTGGCAGGTGGTGGTACCTCCAATCGCGACTGGTGGCCCAATCAACTGAAACTGAACATCCTACGCCAAAACTCCAAGCTCTCCAATCCGATGGAGGAGTCCTTCAACTACGCGGAGGAATTCAAAACCCTCGATCTGGATGCTGTTAAAAAAGATATTTTCGAGCTGATGACTACCTCGCAGGACTGGTGGCCCGCTGACTACGGTCATTATGGTCCGTTTTTTATTCGCATGGCTTGGCACAGCGCGGGTACCTACCGCATTGGCGATGGTCGGGGTGGTGCGGGTTCCGGCACGCAGCGTTTTGCGCCTTTGAACAGCTGGCCTGACAATGCTAACCTCGACAAGGCACGTCTGCTGCTTTGGCCCATCAAACAAAAATATGGCAAGAAAATTTCCTGGGCGGATCTGATGATCCTGGCTGGCAACTGCGCCCTTGAGTCTATGGGCTTCAAAACCTTTGGTTTTGCCGGTGGTCGTGAAGATGTGTGGGAACCGGAAGAAGATATTTACTGGGGTTCTGAAACTGAATGGCTTGGTGATAAACGCTACTCCGGCGATCGTCAACTGGAAAATCCGCTGGCGGCGGTGCAAATGGGTTTGATTTATGTAAATCCAGAGGGTCCGAATGGCAATCCTGATCCACTAGCGGCGGCGCGTGACATTCGCGAAACGTTTGCCCGTATGGCGATGAATGATGAAGAAACTGTTGCGTTGATTGCTGGTGGACACACTTTTGGTAAAACGCATGGTGCGGCTGATCCCAGCAAATACGTAGGTCGGGAACCTGCCGGTGCCAGCATTGAAGAGCAAAGCCTGGGTTGGAAAAATACCTTTGGCAGTGGTCACGGCGTTCACACCATCACCAGTGGTCTGGAAGGTGCGTGGACAACGACACCCACCAAGTGGAGCAACAACTACTTTGAAAACCTCTTTGGCTACGAATGGGAACTGACCAAAAGTCCCGCCGGTGCACATCAGTGGAAGCCCAAAGGTGACGCCGGTGCCAATGCCGTACCCGACGCGCATGACCCTGCGAAGCGCCACCAGCCGATGATGCTGACCACGGACCTCGCCTTGCGTGTGGATCCTGCTTACGAGAAAATTTCCCGACGCTTTTACGAAAACCCGGATGAATTTGCGGATGCGTTTGCCCGTGCATGGTTCAAACTGACTCACCGCGATATGGGACCTAAGGCTCGCTACCTCGGTCCGGAAGTACCGGCGGAAGAACTGATCTGGCAAGACCCGATTCCGGCGGTTCGCCACGAATTGATTGATGCACAGGACATTGCTACGCTGAAGGCTCAAATCCTCGCTTCCGGCTTGTCGGTTGCCGAATTAGTTTCAACCGCCTGGGCTTCTGCCGCTACCTTCCGTGGTTCTGACAAGCGCGGTGGTGCCAATGGTGCCCGTATTCGCTTAGCGCCGCAGAAGTATTGGGAAGTAAACAACCCAACCCAGTTAGCAAAAGTATTGGAAACGTTGGAAGGTATTCAGGTAGCATTCAACAGTGGACAATCTGGTACCAAACGCGTTTCGCTCGCTGATCTGATCGTTTTAGGCGGCTGTGCGGGTGTTGAACAAGCAGCCAAAAACGCCGGTCACCACATCACGGTACCTTTCACGCCAGGTCGCGCCGATGCATCACAGGAGCAAACCGATGTGGATTCCTTCGCCGTATTGGAGCCGCGTGCCGATGGCTTCCGCAACTACGCCAAAGCGCACTACACTGCATCTGCCGAGGAAATGCTGGTGGACAAAGCCCAATTACTCACACTCACTGCACCTGAAATGACCGTACTCTTGGGAGGAATGCGCGTGTTGAATGCCAATTTCGACCATTCTCAACACGGCGTTTTCACCAAGCGTCCCGAAACATTGACCAACGACTTCTTCATGAACCTGCTCGACCTGGGTACAACCTGGAAGGCAACTTCCGATGAGCAAACGGTATTTGAAGGTCGTGACCGCAAAACCGGCGAACTCAAGTGGACGGGCACGCGCGTGGATCTCATCTTCGGTTCTAACTCCGAGCTTCGCGCCATTGCTGAGGTGTACGGATGTGCTGATGCTCAGGCGAAATTCGTAAAAGATTTTGTAGCCGCGTGGAACAAGGTGATGAATCTGGATCGCTTTGACGTAACGCTGAATGCAGCGCCGTCTCACAGTGTTGCCGAAGCCGTGGTTGCATAAACTAAATATGGAAAGCGGCTCAGGATAATATCAATATCCTGCAAATGCTGATAAAGATTTTGGACAAATGGTAAATTGAATTACCCCTCGAGGTCGGAGGCATTGCCTTCGACCTTTTTTTATTGGACGTAACAGGAGTCATGGAATAAAAGGCAACTAATCGTTTGATAGCCAGTGAGGTGCGACCTCTCAGAGGTCGAAATTTCTCTTAACACTTTTTACTCCTACAAACATTCAACTTCTACGAAGTCGGTACTAAGACCGCAGAGCGGTCAAACGTTTCAAATGCCTTTTGTTTCGACCTCAGGGAGGTCGCACAAGCTTATCCATTCACATTAACGTAGCTACACCTGCGTATTTACCTGAGGTATATTCAATTTTTGCAGTAGTGACATTAAAAACGTTCTCTTTATTTAACGGTTTACGTATTGGCGATGGTGGGGCTTTTGAAAAACGTCAGCTCAACCTTTGCACAAAAGCCAAAAAGTAGCACAAATGTTGAATTTACAACTGTCAGCCCCACTATTGCCAATACGATGTTACCTGCCGTTTAGTTGTGTAAAAGTCGTAGCTGCTACTTTATTTTCTTTCCTTCCATTTTGTTTCCACCCTGAGAAAAAGTAAGGCTTTTTACAGTTCCATCAGTGTTTCTATTAAACACAACTTGCGCACCTATTTCTTTGATAAAAAAACGATGCTCGGCTTCAGCAAAAAGCTCCACTGCCGGCTGTCCTGTAGCCATGGCAAAAAGACGGTCGTTTTGTATCTCAACTTTAATTTGAAAAGAGGGTTGCAGCTCATAAACACCAATATACTTGATAAGAATTTCTTGTGCCAAAGTGATGGCTTCTTTTTCTGCGATTGGCTTTTTATCCGTTTCAACACCAATGCTTTTTATGATTCGGTCTGCATAAAGAACTTGTTTTTTGCCATCTTTTGAAGAAAACATATAAGTCGAAAAACGATTTTCAAATCTAAATTCATTATCGGACAGTGGCTCAAGTTTTAGTGGGCGCCCCCCTTCTCGCGTACTATAAAGCACTCCATGATCATAAGTTATGAAGCGTACTACATCCTCAAACTGATAAGCTCCCACCCATTTTTGTAACGCTTTTTCCGAAATTTTTACAGCCGATTTTTCTATTATGGGCTTGCCTAAAAGAGCAGAAACAGCTTTTATATTATGACTTTCCGGTCCTTTGCCATCGTCATTGTTCGTCAATACGATGGAATAAATGTTACTGTCTGGAATATAGATACCAGAAGTAGTAAAGCCATTAATACCACCTGTATGCTCAATTGTTGAAATGCCTGCTATTTCATTTATAAACCAACCATAGCCATAATTGCTATGCTTTCCGTTAGTCAACCGGTGATTGGTAAATGCCATTTGCTTGCTTTTTTCAGAAATAAGTGTGTTGTTTTGAATGGCTTTATTCCACAAAAACATATCATCAATGGTGGACATTAAAGAACCTGCTGCATAAGGAAATGTCGGACTCATGTACTCCGCATTCTCGTAATTTCCTTCATACAGTTGATAGCCATTGGCTTTGTTGGGCGTAATTTTGTAATTATCTGCATAATAAGAATGCTTCATCCCGAGTTTATCAAAAATATTTTTTTGAATAAAGTCACCATAACTCATACCAGAAATTTGCTCTATGATATACCCCAAAAGAACATAGCCCGAATTGCAATAATCATATTTTTCGTTGGGATTAAATTCCAATGGTAAGTTTTTGAAACTGTTAATGATTTCTTGGGGAGTCATGTCAAGTCGAGTCTTGGCTCTGAATTCAGGTATTCTGGTGTAATCCTTGATACCAGAGGTATGATTTAACAAATGGTGCAGTGTAATTTCGTTTCCTCTTGGGTAATCTGCAATAAATTTTGATAGTGGGTCTTGAAGGCTGAGCTTGCCTTGTTCCAAGAGCATCAAAATTGCCACACTTGTAAATTGCTTGGTAATAGAAGCCAACTGCAATACATTTTCAGGCTTCATTGGTACTTTCAATTCCAGGTTAGCCATACCAAAAGCCTTTCTGTAAATAATCTTGTCGTCTTTGGCAATCAAAACAGTTGCCCCAGGCGAATTGGCAGGGTAGGCTTGATTGAAAATGGCATCAATTTCTGCTTCTATGTTTTTTGTAGAAGCAACACTTAAAGCTGAACTTTCATTAGCCGAAACTTGCTTGCCTTGCCCAAATACTATTTGAACTACTAAAAATGTTACAAATGTGAATAAATATTTCATCGTTTTTATTTTTTTAAAATGATTAAATAACATGAATGGTGGATAAGCTTGTGCGACCTCTCTGAGGTCGAAGCGAAAGATTTTGGGTCTTTTCTATAAACATTTGACCGCTACGCGGTCTGGTGTAGCGACTTCGTAGAAGTCGAATGTTTATAGTAAAAATCACAGTAATGAATTCCGACCTCATAGAGGTCGTACCTTGTTGACTATTAGGCGTTTCGCTGTCTTGTTTATCCAGAATTCACGTTAAATAGAGTTGCGTCCATGTAAATAGTTGAAAATCAAAGTTGATTAAATTTGGGGTAAAAAAAGGAGCATGAGCCTACATTATAAAGCTATAAAAGAGGATCGACAATGGCG